>NZ_CP044972.1:3393076-3701538 GCF_010104355.1 Hydrogenophaga sp. PBL-H3 | reverse complement strand
TTGAGCTGGGCGCGGATCTCGCCGCCCTTGTTGGCGTTCGAATGCACGTTCACGTACAGCGAACCCCCGTTGTAGGCCGCGAGCTGTGCCGGCGTGAGCTTGGCGCCGGCTGGCACCACGTAGGTGTTGTCCCCGGTTTTGGTCAGTGTCACGATGACCGGGCCGTTCTGACCGGCCGGGGCGATGTGGATGTGCGCCATGGTGCTCACCAGGCCGGCGGTGGTGACGCTGCCGCTCACGGAGCCGTCAGCGGTTACCTTGATGTTGGCGGTGCCGCTGGCGGTGGTGGTCACGGGGGGCACTTCCTGGGCGCCATTGAGCTTCTCGTCACCGCGCACGGCGCTGGTCACCGTGTTGGTCATCTTGTCGACCGTTGCGCAGCCCATCAGGGTGGTGAGTGCGGCGGCGGCCACCAGGCCGAGCAGGGTTTTGGTGTGGAAAACAGATGTCATGGGAGCTCCTTGCTGTTTGTGAATCGGACCTGATCAGTATGGGTTCGCCACGCGAGCAGGTCATGGGGGTTGACCCGAACACGGTCCCCGGTGGGGCTCACCAGCTGCCGCTGTTGGCCATGTCCACCCAGGGCTGGCTGGGGGGCAGGGCGTCGCCTTTTTGCAGCAGCTCGATGGAGATGTTGTCGGGCGAGCGCACGAAGGCCATGTGGCCGTCGCGCGGGGGGCGCAGGATGGCCACGCCGTGGGCCTGCAGGCGCTCGCAGGTGGCGTAGATGTCGTCCACCTGGTAGGCCAGGTGGCCGAAATTGCGGCCGCCGGTGTAAGCCTCGGGGTCCCAGTTGTGGGTGAGCTCCACTTGCGCGCTGTGGTCGCCGGGTGCGGCGAGAAACGCCAGCGTGAAGCGGCCTTGGGGCACTTCACGGATGCGAATCACCTCCAGGCCGAGCGCGTCGCGGTAGAACTTCAGGGAGGCCTCCAGGTCGGTCACGCGGACCATGGTGTGCAGGTATTTCATGAGGGCTTTCGGAGTGGGATCGGGATGGTCTTTTGATTGGACCGAAGTTGCAAAACCTTGTCAGGGGCCGGCTTTTCGCGAGCGCAGAAGGTCGTCCACCGTGGGTACCAGCGCGAGTACCGCCAGCACCAGCGCCAGCGGCACGGTGAAGCCGTAGCCCACCTGTTTGAACCCATAGGCGCCGGCGATGCCTCCGGTGGTGAAGGCCGCCAGCAGGCCCGCCAGCACCGCCATGCGCGGGCGGTCGGCACGCACTTTCAGGGGATGGTCGGGGTTGTGGTTCCAGTAGATGAGCTTGCCCAGCTCGATGCCCAGGTCGGTCACGATGCCCGTCATGTGGGTGGTGCGGATCACCGCGTTGGAGAGCTTGGTGGCGATCGCGTTCTGCAGCCCCATGATGAAACACAGCAGCACCACGGTGAAGGGGATCAACAGGCCCTCGAAGGTGGAGAGTTGCGCACCAAGCAGGCCAAAGCACAGGATGAGCGAAGCCTCCAGCAGCAGGGGCAGGGCGTATTCGCTGGAGAGCTGGCGCCGCCGCGCGAAGTTGACCATGACCGCGCAGCACATGGCGCCCATCAGGAACGACAGCACGCCCACGGCGGCGTCCACCACCAGGCCCATCTGGCCCAGCGCCAGGTTGTCCGCCAGCGAAGACACCATGCCCGTGACGTGCGAGGTGTATTGCTTCACCGCGAGGAATCCGCCTGCGTTGATGGCACCGGCCACGAAGGCCAGCACGAAGCCGAGTTCCCGGTTGGACTCGGCGGTGCGCTGGGTGCCGATCAGGTAGCGGGCGTAGTTGGCGGGCATGGAGCCGACACGTTACACCAGCGCCGCTGAAAGACGCTCAGTGCCCCAGCAGGTTGTGTCGCACGTGCAGCAGGTGGTCCAGGGTGCTGGTCTTGGCGCGCGCCGCGTCGCGGTCGCGCAGGGCGTCCACCAGCTGGCGGTGCTCTTGCTGGTAGGCCAGCCGGCGCTCGGGCGTCACGCTTTTCTTCTTCAGTTGCCCCCAGTCGCCCTGGGCGCGCACCTGTTTCATGAGCTTGAACACGCTGGAGACAAAGGTGTTGTGCGCCGCATCGGCAATGGCCTCGTGCAGTTCACCGTCCCAGTGCTCGAACTCCTCCAGGCTGCTGGCGCGTTCGGCGCTGGTGCAGCAAGCCAGCATGCGTGCGAAATCGGCGGTGGTGGCGTTGCGCACCACCAGGTCGATGATGGCAGGCTCCAGCGCCAGGCGCGCTTCCATCAGCTCGGCCGGGCTGGTGTGTTGCGCGGAGTCCTGCTGGATCAGGCGGTCCAGGCTGGACGGGGCTTGTTGCGCCACGAAGGTGCCACTGCCCACGGTCTGCTCGATCAGGCCTTGCTGCTTCAGATCGGCCAGGGCCTTGCGCACCGTGGTGCGGCTCACGCCATAGCCCTCCGAGAGTTCACGCTCGGTGGGCAGTCGGTCGCCGGCCTTCCAGTGCCCGGCCTGCAGCTGGGTCAGGATGGTCTCGCGCAGGGAGGTCGAAATGGTCATGGTGGCCGGAAATATACCAAAACAGACCAATCACCGCCATTGGGCGGTGACCTCGGCGACATCGGTGAAAACCCGCTGTGGTCGTGTCCCGGTATGGTCTAACATCGGCCCGTTCTGGTATCTATTGGTACTTATTGGTATTAACTCAAGGAGTCTGTGTGCGCATCGCTACGTTTGTTCATGAAGGTCAACGCCGTGTCGGGCAGGTTTCTGGCGATGGTCAGAGCGTCACGGCTTTTGCGCTGGACGCTGCCCAGGCGGCGCGCGGGGCCTTGCCTCTGATCGAAGCCGCGGCGCAGGGTGCGGCTTTGCCGGCGCTCACGGGCCCGGCCATTGCGCTGGCTTCGGTGCGCCTGGAGGCGCCGCTGCCGCTGCCGCGACGCAACCTCTGGTGTGTGGGCCGCAATTACCACGAGCACGCCAAGGAACTGCAGGCCTCGGTGTTCAAGGACAACAACGCCAACCCGGCCACCTGGCCGATCGTGTTCACCAAGGTGCCCGAGTGCGTGGTTGCCACCGGCGACAACGTGGTGCTGCCGGGCGCGGCGGTGTCGGAGCAGATCGACTACGAAGCCGAGCTGGCGGTGGTGATCGGCGTGGGCGGCAAGAACATCGCACGCGCCGACGCCATGAGCCACGTGTACGGCTACACCATCGTCAACGACGTGACCGCGCGCGACGTGCAGATGCGCCACCAGCAGTGGGACATGGGCAAGTCGTTCGACACTTTCTGCCCCATGGGTCCGTGGATCGTCACAGCCGACGAGCTGGACGGTCAACACACCCGCGTGCGCTGCTGGGTCAACGACTCGCTGCGCCAGGACGGCCGCACCGAAGACCTGATCTTCGACATTCCGACGCTGATTGAAACCATCTCGCGCGGCATCACGCTCTACCCCGGCGATGTGATCGCCACCGGTACACCCGCCGGCGTGGGCCTGGGCCTGAAGCCGCCGGTGTTCCTGCGCGCGGGCGACGTGGTGCGCATCGAGATCGACGGCATCGGCAGCCTGCAGAACGCCTTCGTCTGAACCCCGCAACAACAGGAGAATTCTTGATGAACCGACACTTTCGCAGCCTGTGCCTGGCCGCCCTGACCGTCACGGCCGCGTGTGCAGCCGTGGCGCAGTCGGCCTACCCGACCAAGCCCGTCACCATGGTGGTGCCGTTCCCGCCCGGCGGCGTGGCCGACACCGTGGGCCGACCGATCGCCGAAGCCATGGGCAAGGTCCTCAACCAGCCAGTGGTGGTGGTCAACCGGGGCGGCGCCGGTGGTGGCATCGGCATGGCCCAGGTGGCCAAGTCGGCGCCCGACGGTTACACCCTGCTGATGGCTCTGTCGTCGGTGGTGGTGCTGCCCGAGGCCGACAAGATCCTCAAGCGCGCGCCGATGTTCGAGCTGGACCAGCTGGTGCCGATCGCCCGCATCACGGCCGACCCGACGGTGCTGGTGGTGCGCGCCGACAGCCCGTGGAAGACCTACGCCGAGTTCATCGCCTTTGCCAAGGCCAACCCGAGCCGCATTTCGTTTGGTTCGTCGGGCAACTACGGCACCATGCATGTGCCGATGGAGCAGCTCAAGGGCGCGACTTCCAGCTTCATGCTGCATGTGCCCTACACCGGCGCCGGCCCGGCCATCCTGGGTCTGCTCAGTGGCCAGGTCGATGCCCTGGCCAGCGGTCCGGCCAGTGTGGCGGGCCAGATCAAGGCGGGCAAGCTGCGCGCGCTGGCGCACTGGGGCGAAGGCCGCCTGGCGCTGCTGCCCGACGTGCCGAGCTTCAAGGAACTCGGCGTGCCGATCGTCTACTCGCAGTGGTCGGGCATCTTCGTGCCGGCCGGCACGCCGCCCGACGTGGTGGCCAAGCTGCGCGAGGCCGCGCGCGCTGCCACCCGGGATGAGCGCACCATCCAGATCATGACCACCGCGGGTACCTCGTTCCAGTACCAGGACGCCCCGGAGTTCGACCGCTTCGTCAAGGAAGACGCGGGCACCATGGTCAAAGTGGTGCGCCAGATCGGGCAGGTCAATTGAGTCCGTGTCGCTGTCCTGGGCGCGACTGAACAGGGGTGGATTCCCTAGGTTGAGAAATCTGTAAGTCCACTAACAATCGCTCCAACGCAGACATCCGCTTGTCGGCCTTTCACAGCACCGACAACGCAAGACACAGGAGGACGGATTTCCAGCGACCCCGCCGACCGAAAGGCCCACGGGGTTTTTGATGGTGATCGACATTCATGAGCACCGAATACATTCTCGAAACGCAGGACCTCACCCGCGAATTCAAGGGGTTTGTCGCGGTTGACAAGGTCAACCTCAAGGTCAAGCGCGGTTCCATCCACGCGCTGATCGGCCCCAACGGTGCCGGCAAGACCACCATGTTCAACCTGCTGACCAAGTTCCTGCCCGTGACCTCGGGCAAGATCGTCTACAAGGGCGAAGACATCACCAGCCACAAGGCGGCCGAAGTGGCGCGCACCGGCATGGTGCGGTCGTTCCAGATCTCGGCCGTGTTCCCGCACCTCACGGTGCTGGAGAACGTGCGCATCGGCCTGCAGCGCAAGCTGGGCACCAGCTTCCATTTCTGGAAGCCCGAGTCCAGCCTGTACGCGCTCAACGACGAGGCCATGGCGCTGCTGGAGCAGGTCGATCTGGGCAGCTTCGCGCAGACGCAGACGGTGGAGTTGCCCTACGGCCGCAAGCGGGCGCTGGAGATTGCCACCACGCTGGCGCTCGACCCCGAACTCATGCTGCTCGACGAACCCACGCAGGGCATGGGCCACGAAGACGTGGGCCGTGTCGTGGAGCTCATCCGCAAGGTGGCGGCCAACCGCACGGTGCTCATGGTGGAGCACAACATGAACGTGATCGCCAACCTCTCCGACACCATCACCGTGCTGGCGCGCGGCTCGGTGCTGGCTGAAGGCCCTTACGCCACGGTGTCCAAAGATCCCCGTGTGCTCGAAGCCTATGTGGGCACGGTCGAGGAAATCGAATGAGCGCCGCGCCGGGCCGCCCCAAGCCAGCTCGCACCGCAGTGCGTCGCACGGAGGTTTCCAAATGAGCAAAGTCCTGCTGAAGGTCGCCGACCTCAACACCTGGTACGGCGAGTCGCATGTGCTGCACGGCGTGAACTTCGAGATCCGCGAAGGCGAACTGGTCACGCTGCTGGGGCGCAACGGCGCGGGCCGCACCACCACCGTGAAGTCCATCCTGGGGCTGGTGGGCAAGCGCACCGGTTCGATCCAGATCGACGGCGTGGAAACCATCCACATGCCGACCAACAAAATAGCGCGGCTCGGCCTGGGCTACTGCCCCGAGGAGCGCGGCATCTTCTCGTCGCTGAGCTGCGAGGAAAACCTGATGCTGCCACCCAAGGTGGGCGAGGGCGGCATGAGTGTGGACGAAATCTACGAGATGTTCCCCAACCTCAAGGAGCGCCGCCACAGCCAGGGCACGCGCCTGTCGGGTGGTGAACAGCAGATGCTGGCGATGGCGCGCATCCTGCGCTCGGGCGCCCGCATCCTGCTGCTCGACGAGATCACCGAAGGCCTCGCGCCCGTGATCGTGCAGACGCTGGGCCGTGTGATCCGCGCGCTCAAGGCCAAGGGCCTGACCATCATCCTGGTCGAACAGAACTTCCGGTTTGCCGCACCCCTGGCCGACCGCCACTACGTGATCGAACATGGCCAGATCGTGGCCACGGTCAACAAGAACGAGCTCGAGAGCAAATCCGACATGCTCAATGAGTATCTGGGCGTCTGACGCCCGTCCACCAAGAGGAGACTTTCCACATGAAACGCAAACTGATTTCAACCGCCGTGACCACCGCCATTGCCACCGTGCTGGCCGGCGGTGCGTCTTTTGCCGTGGCCCAGCAGGGCAAGCTGACCGGTGATGCCGTGAAGATCGGCGTGCTGACCGACATGTCCGGCGTGTACGCCGACTACGGCGGCCCCGGTGCCGTGGCAGCAGCCCGCATGGCCGTGGCCGACTTCGGCGGCACCATGTTCGGCAAGCCGATCGAGGTGGTCAGTGCCGACCACCAGAACAAGCCCGACATTGCCAAGAACGTGGCCCAGGGCTGGTTCGACCGCGACGGCGTGGACATCTCGGTGGAAAACCTGAACTCCGCCGTGGCCCTGGCCGTGCAGGCACTGGGCAAGGAAAAGAACAAGATCACCATCACCACCGGTGCCGCCTCGGCCCGCCTGACCAACGCCGACTGCGCACCCACCACCGGCATCCACTACCTGATGGACACGATCGCGCTGTCCAACGTGGTGGGCAAGGCCATCGTGAAAGATGGCGGCGACAGCTGGTACTTCCTGACCGCCGACTACGCCTTTGGCCATTCGCTGGAGAAAGACACCGGCGACGTGGTGAAGGCTGCTGGCGGCAAGGTGCTGGGCGCGGTGCGCCACCCGCTGTCCACCGGTGACTTCTCGTCCTTCCTGCTGCAGGCGCAAACCTCCGGCGCCAAGGTGGTCGGTCTGGCCAACGCCGGTGGCGACACGGTGAGCAGCGTGAAAGCCGCGGCCGAGTTTGGCCTGACCAAGAAACAGAACCTGGCCGCGCTGCTGATGCTGCTGACCGACGTGCACGCCATCGGCCTGCCCACGGCACAAGGCCTGTACCTCACCGAAGCCTGGTACTGGGACCTGAACCCCGAGACCCGCGCCTGGGCCGACAAGTACAGCAAGGTCATGAACGGCCGCAAGCCCAACTCCAACCACGCCTCCGTGTACTCCTCGACCATGCATTACCTCAATGCCGTGAAGGCCGCCGGCACCGACGACACCGCAGCCGTGATGGCCAAGATGAAGGAAACGCCGATCAACGACATGTTCGCCAAGGGCGGCAAGATCCGCGAAGACGGCCGCATGGTGCACGACATGTACCTGTTCCAGGTCAAGAAGCCTTCGGAATCCAAAGGCGCCTGGGACTACTACAACCTCAAGGGCACCATCAAGGGTGACGATGCGTTCCAATCGCTGGCATTGAGCCAGTGCCCCGGCATCAAGAAGTGATCCTGGGTTGAATTGAACTGAGCCGACCGGGCGGGCCGTGATTCACGGCCCGCCCCTTTTCACCGGACTGCAATGACTGAAATATTTGGTGTGCCGATCGTGGCCTTCATGGGGCAACTCATGCTGGGGCTGGTCAACGGCTCGTTTTACGCGATCCTTTCGCTGGGCCTGGCCGTGATCTTCGGCATGCTCAACATCGTCAACTTCGCGCACGGCGCCCTCTACATGGTGGGCGCCTTCGTTGCGTGGATGCTGCTCAACTACGCCGGCGTGAACTACTGGTTCGCGCTGTTGCTCGCGCCCATCGCCGTGGGGGCCATCGGCGCCCTGATCGAGATGACCATGTTGCGCCGGTTGCAGCAGCTGGATCACCTCTACGGTCTGCTGCTCACCTTTGGCCTGGCGCTGATCTTCGAGGGTGCGTTCCGCGAGTTCTACGGTTCGTCCGGCCTGCCTTACGAACTTCCCGAGATCTTCCGCGGCGTGTTCGACCTGGGCTTCATGATGTTGCCCAAGTACCGCGCCTGGGTGGTGCTTGTTTCCATCTTCCTGTGCCTGTTCACCTGGTACGTGATCGAGAAGACCAAGCTGGGCGCGTATTTGCGCGCTGGCACCGAAAACCCCAACATGGTTCGCGCTTTCGGCATCAACGTGCCGCTGATGGTCACGCTCACCTACGCCTTCGGCGTGGGCCTGGCCGGTCTGGCCGGTGTGATGGCCGCGCCCATCTACCAGGTGAGCCCGCTGATGGGCTCCAACATCATCATCGTGGTGTTTGCCGTGGTCGTCATCGGCGGCATGGGCTCCATCCTGGGCTCCATCCTCACCGGCCTGGCGCTGGGCCTCATCGAAGGTCTCACCAAGGTCTTCTACGCCGAGCTCTCGTCCACCGTGGTCTTCATCATCATGGTCATCGTCCTCATGATCCGTCCGGCAGGTCTGTTCGGCCGGGAGAAATAATGTCCAAAGCCACCCGCAACGTATTCCTGGTGCTGTTCCTGGCACTGCTGGCGGCCCCCTTCGTGGGCTACCCCATCTTCCTCATGAAGGTGCTGTGCTTCGCACTGTTCGCCTCCGCGTTCAACCTGCTGATCGGCTTCACCGGCCTGCTCTCGTTCGGCCACGCCATGTTCTTCGGCTTCTCGGCCTACGTGGCCGGCCACGCCGCCAAGGTGTGGGGCCTCACGCCCGAGGTGGCCATCCTGGCCGGCACGCTGAGCGCGGCTTTCATCGGTCTGGTCACCGGCTGGCTGGCGGTGCGCCGCCAGGGCATCTACTTCGCCATGGTCACGCTGGCGCTGGCGCAAATGATCTATTTCATCTGCGTGCAGGCGCCCTTCACCTACGCCGAAGACGGTATCCAGAGCATTCCGCGCGGCAAGCTGTTCGGCGTGATCGACCTGACCAACGACATGGCGATGTACTACGTGGTGGCGGCCATCTTCGCGGCGGCCTTCGCGCTCATCTACCGCATCATCCATTCGCCATTCGGGCAGGTGCTCAAGTCGGTGCGCGAGAACGAACCCCGCGCGCTCTCGCTGGGCTACAACGTCGACCGCTACAAGCTGATGGCCTTCGTGCTCTCGGGCACCATCGCGGGCCTGGCCGGCGCCACCAAGTCCATCGCCTTCGGCATCGCGACGCTGACCGACGTGGGCTGGCAGATGTCGGGCGAGGTGGTGCTGATGACACTGCTCGGCGGCATGGGCACCATCCTCGGCCCCACCGTGGGCGCGGCCGTGATCGTCACCATGCAGAACTACCTCTCGGGCCTGGGCTCCATGGTCTCGATCATCATGGGAGCGACCTTCGTGGTCTGCGTGCTCATGTTCCGCCGTGGCATCGTGGGCGAGATCGAGCACCGCTTCGGCGCCAAGAAGAACTGAAGCCTTCTGGCCCAGACAACAAAAAACCGGCCTTGGCCGGTTTTTTGTTGTCTGGAGGTGCCCGGACTCAGGCCACCACCGCCTGCTGCGCTACCGCCTCGCGCGAGATGTGCGCCACGGTTTGCTGCGGTGAGCATTCCGACCACAGCGCGCGGGCACAGCCTTCGCACTGGCCGCACTGCGTGGCCACGCCGAGTTCGAGCTGGATGTCGTCAAACCCCATGCCCGAGCGGGCGCAGTGGGCAATGGTCTTGTCGCTGATGCGGCGGCAGATGCAAACGATCATGGTGCTGGGCGGGCGTCGTGAAACTGAACGAATGATAATGAATCGCATTCAGACTCGCAACACCGCTCAGCGGATGAACACCCTCAGCTGACCGAACCCATCTGGCTTTGCAGGTAGTTCTGCAGACCCACCTTGTCGATCAGGTCGATCTGGGTTTCAAGGAAGTCGATGTGCTCCTCGGTGTCGTCCAGGATGCCCTGGAGCAGGTCGCGCGAGACGTAGTCACGCACCGTTTCGCAGTGGGCGATGCCGGCCTTGATGGTGTGCTGCGCGCCGGTTTCCAGTGCCAGGTCGCTCTTGAGGATTTCGGGCACGTCCTCGCCGATGCTCAGCTTGCCCAGGTCCTGCAGGTTGGGCAGGCCGTCCAGCGTGAAGATGCGGTCCATGAGCTTGTCCGCGTGCTTCATTTCACCGATCGATTCTGCGTATTCCTTGGCCGCCAGCTTGTCCAGGCCCCAGTGCTTGAGCATGCGGTAGTGGACGAAGTACTGGTTGATCGCGGTCAGCTCGTTCTTGAGTTGCGCCTGCAGATGCGTGATGGCCTGGGGGTCGCCTTTCATGGGAGTGCTCCTTGGGTCGGGTTGGGTGTGAGGCCTCGATTGTCACCCGCGCCTTTTTCAGGCACAAAAAAACCGGCCTGAGCCGGTTTTTGCCGAGCCGAGCGATCTGCTTCAGGCCGAGAGAAAGGCACGCCCCGCACCACCCATGGAAGGTGCGCCGACCTGGCGGCCGTAGGTGGGTTGCTGTGTGTGCTGGGGCAGCAGGCTGGACACGGCGCGCTGGCTCTGGGCGTTGGCGCGCAGCACAGCCTGGCGCAGGCGGGCGAAACGTTCGGCGGCGGTCAGCAAGGCGTGCTGCTGGTCGCTGCCGGGTGGCGCCATGGCGACGGACTTGGGGGCTTGCTGCAACACCCGCTGCATGGCGGCACTGGCCAGTTCCACGGCGGGCGCATCACCGCGCACCAGTGCGGCTTCGAGCGCGTCCAGCTCCACCTGCAGCGAATCGATCCAGGGGTGGGAGGTCGTTGCAAAGGTCATGGGGCAGCCTTGTGGGATGGGAAGAATCAGGTGCGCGTGCCGCCGAGCATCTCGGCTGCGTTGGCCAGCATCTTGTCGGCAATGGCTTCGGCGTTGACCTGGAAACTGCCGTTGGCAATGGCCGCCTTCATGGAGGCCACCTTGTCGGCGTTGAACACGTCGCCACCCGAGACCGAGCGGGCCTCGGTGGTGGAGGCCGACAGCGTCACGGTCACGCCCGGCTGGGCCTGCCCCGCGCTGGCCACAGACGCGGCTGCGCTGGCCTCGGCCGCCGCGGGCGCGGTGGCCTTCTGGGGGCCGCCTGCCACTGAACCAATATAGGAATCCGGTGATGAATCGACTTTCATGTCACGCTCCAAACCCCGAAGTCAGGGCCTTGTTCAGACTGTATCGGCCCGGCGTTTGAGAACTTTAATCAAAGTCTTGTGGTGTTCGTCACGATTTTTCGACCGTCTGTGCGCCGCGGTGCGAAGCCGGCCCGTCTCACAGCGCCAGTTCAACCGTCTGGGCGTCGCGGACCACCCCGGTGACGACCCGCCCGCCCGGCAGTTTGACGCGGGCTGGCTCGCCCACCATGCCGGCGGTGAGCGCCTGGCCAGTGGCTGAAATGCTGAAGCCGCCGCCCTGGCCGCTCACCCGCACCTGCGCGCCCGCCGCGAAGGCCTGCGGCACGCGCACCATGTTCTCGCGCAGCGCCATACCGGCGGTCAGCGGAAAGGCCGCCAGCTGGCCGACCCAGCGCTCGGGCAGGGCCAGCACGCTGGAACGCTGCTCCGCCCAGTCGATTTCGGCGATTTCAGCGTCTTCTTGAGTGAGGGCGTCGCCCGCGGCCACCGCGCGCTTGAGCACCCAGGCCGGCCCCCAGGCTTTCACCGTGACCGGCACGAAGACATTCCAGCGTGTGGGCCCATCCACGCAGCGCAGGCCGATGCGGCTTCGGCCCCACAGGCGGGTGCCGGGGGGCAGGTAGGGCTCGACCTGGTTGCACGGCGCCAGCTTCAGGCGCGCGTCGAGCGAGCCCATCACCACCTCGGCACGCAGCGGCGAGTCCGCGTCTTTGGGCAGGGCGGCGGCCAGGGCGGGTGTCAGGAAGTCGTGCGCCATCTTCTCCAGCGCGGCGGGCTCGTTGGCCCGTGCGCTCCAGCCGCACAGCAGCAGCGCCACCAGGGCAATCAGGCGGGCGGTGAGGGGCGACAACAAGGAGGGCAGCAGCGTGGGCATGGCCTGCACTGTAGGGCGCCGCCGGTTGTGGGAAAGCCGGGAAAAGGCCGCTTTAGGGGTCTTTGTTCCGGCCATTGAAGACCCTCAAGATTTCCATAATTCGTTCAACGCCCCGGTGTCCGTGCCCTCTGAGGAAGGCCAGTCACCCGCCCCGCAACCCTTGCCTTGAGGTGAACATGCTTGAACAGATGACCGCCCGGCTGGATTTCCATGCCAACGCCCTGCTGCTGCGCTCACAGCGCCAGCAGGTCATCGCCAGCAACATCGCCAACGCCGACACCCCTGGGTACATTGCGCGCGATTTCGACTTTGCCGCTGCGCTCAAAAATGTCTCGGGCATGCAGGGCGGCGCTGGCGTGAACGTCACCAGTGCCGGCCACATGACACTGGGCACCACCAGCGCGCAAGACCCCAAGCTGGCCTACACCGTGCAGACCCAGGCCAGCCAGGACGGCAACTCGGTCGACCTCGACCGCGAGCGCGCCAGCTTCGTGGACAACAGCGTGCGCTACGAGTCCACGCTGCGGTTCATCAATTCCCACGTCAAGACCATGCTCAGCGCCATTCAAGGCCAATGAGTTGAAAGGAATCGATCATGTCGATGTTCTCCATCTTCAACGTGTCGGGCAGCGCGGTCAGCGCGCAGTCCCAGCGCCTCAACGTGGTGGCCAGCAACCTGGCCAACGCCGACGCCGTGGCCGGGCCGGACGGCCAGACCTACAAGGCGCGCCACATCCAGTTCCAGACGCTGCCCATGGGTGGCCAGGGCAATGCCGGGGTGAAGGTCAAGGACATCACCGAGAGCCAGGCTCCCGGGCGCCGCGAACTCAACCCCACCCACCCCAGCGCCGACGCCGAAGGCTATGTGAACCATTCCAACGTGAACCCGGTGGAAGAAATGGTCAACATGATTTCGGCATCGCGCTCCTACCAGAACAACGTCGAGGTCATGAACACGGCGAAGTCGCTGCTGCTCAAGACGCTGCAGATGGGTCAATAAAGAAAGCACATCCCATGTTCGCCACACCCCTCGACACCTCCAGCCTCGGCACCACCGTGGGCAGCACCACGGGCACATCGGCCAAGAACAACATGGACCCGGCTGCCTCGCAGGACCGCTTCCTCAAGCTGCTGGTCGCGCAGCTCAACAACCAGGATCCGCTCAACCCGATGGACAACGCGCAGATGACGACCCAGATGGCGCAGATCAACACGGTCAGTGGCATCCAGGAACTCAACGCCACGCTCAAGGGCATGGCGGCGCAGTTCGGCTCCATGCAGACGCTGCAAGGCACCTCGTTGATCGGCCGCGAGGCGCTGGTCGAAAGCAACAAGCTCGGCTTCGACGGCACCATCGGCAAAGGCGCCATGCGCCTGGACGCCAGCGCCAGCCAGGTCTCGGTGGAGGTGGTAGGCAAGAACGGTGAGGTGCTCGACACCCTCGATTTCGGCGCGCTCACCGCAGGCCAGCACTCGTTCAACTGGGACGGCACCGGGATCGACCCGAACCAGGTGGCCGGCTTCCGCGTGAAAGCATCTGATGGTGGCCAGCCCGTCAAGTCCACCACCTACAGCCGCCAGACCGTGACCTCCGTGGGCTTTGCCAACGGCACCATGAACCTTCAACTGCAAGACGGCAGCACCCTGGGCTACGACCAGGTCGCCACCTTCCTGTAACCCGCCTCCATCACCCCCAAGGACAACACCATGGCATTCCAGCAAGGACTCTCCGGCCTCAACGCCGCCAGCCGCAACCTCGACGTCATCGGCCACAACATCGCCAACTCCAACACCGTGGGCATGAAGAGCTCGCGCGCCGAGTTCGCCGAGATCTACGCCAGCTCGGTCAACGCCTCGGGTGGCATGGCCAACGGCATCGGCGTGGCCGTGGCGGCGGTGGCGCAGAGCTTCACGCAGGGCAACATCAGCGTCACCGGCAACGAGCTCGATGTGGCCATCAACGGCAACGGCTTCTTCGAGCTCACCCAGCCCAACGGCTCCACCGCGTACACGCGTGCCGGCATGTTCAAGCTCGATCGCGAGGGCAACGTGGTCACCAACGATGGCAGCAACCTCATGGGTTACCCCACCGATGCGCAGGGCAACCGCCTGAGCTTCGACACCCAGCCCCTGAACCTGCCCACCGGCGGTCCGATCCCCGCGCAGCAGACCAGCGCCATCACCGCCGAGTTCAACCTCGACACGCGCGCCGACGTGTGGAACGCGGTCACGCCCAACGTACCGTTGGCCACCTACGGCACCTCGCTGGTGGCCCACGATGCGCAGGGTGTCGAGATCCCGGTGGCCATGGCCTTCCGCAAGACGGCAGCCAACACCTGGACGGTCTACACCAGCGGTGACGGAACCGCGCCCACCACCGCCAGCCCGTCGTTCACGCTCAACTTCAATGCCGACGGCACGCTCAACCCCGCGTCCATCACGCCCGCGCCCACCGTGGCACTGACCTCGGCCAACGGCACATTCAACGCCACGCTGGATGTGTCCGATGTCACGCAGTTCGGCACAGCGTTTGCAGTCACCAACCTCATCCAGGACGGTTACCGCCCGGGCGAGCTCACCAGTCTCACGATCGACGAGGACGGCGTGGTGGTTGGCCGTTATTCCAATGGCGAGTCACGCGCGGCCGGCCAGATCGCGCTGGTGAACTTCCGCAATGCGCAGGGCCTGGCGCCCGGCAGCAACGGCATCTGGCAAGCCACCCACGCCTCGGGCGACCCGCTGCGCGGCGAACCTGGCGCTGGCAACTTCGGCGTGCTGCGCTCCGGTGCGCTGGAAGACTCCAACGTCGACCTCACCGCCGAGCTCGTCAACATGATGACGGCGCAGCGCGCCTACCAGGCCAACGCCCAGACCATCAAGACGCAAGACCAGGTTCTCAGCACCCTGCTGAACATGCGTTGATCGCAAGCCTGAACTGAACGAAGGAGCCCCGCATGGACCGCATGATCTACACCGCGATGACCGGCGCCAATGCCGCGCAGCATCGCCAGACGGTGCTGGCCAACAACCTGGCCAACGTGTCCACGCCGGGCTTTCGTGCCGAACTCTCCACCTTCCGCGCCGTGCCGGTGCGCGGCGACGGTGCCAGCACCCGCGTGTTTGCGCTCGAAGCCACCGCCGGCCACTCCGACACACCCGGCGCCATCACCTCCACCGGCCGCAACCTGGACGTGGCCGCGCGCGGCAACGCCTACTTTGCGGTGCAGGGGCTGGACGGCACCGAGGCCTACACCCGCGCCGGCGCGCTCGAAGTCAACCAGGACGGCACGCTGGTCAACCCCCAGGGCCTGCCCATGCTGGGCGACGGCGGCCCGATCGTGGTGCCGGCCAATGCGCGGGTGGACATCGCCGCCGACGGCACCGTGAGCACGCGCGTGGGCAACCAGCCTTCGCAGCAGGTGGGCAAGCTCAAGATGGTTCTGCCCGACGCAGACAACCGCCTCAAGCGCGGCGAAGACGGCCTGTTCCGCGGCCCGCAGGGCGACCCGCTGCCCGCCAGCGACGTGGCCCGGCTGCAGGACGGCTCGCTCGAAGGCTCCAACGTGAACCCCATGGAGGCCATGGTCGGAATGATCGCCGTGGCCCGCCAGTTCGAGGTGCAGATGCGCATGCTGCAGAACGGCGAAACCAACGACAAGACCGCCAGCCAACTCCTCAGCATGAACGGCTGATCCCCTTAATTTCGCGGAGCACACCATGATCAACTCGCTGATGATTTCCAAGACCGGCATGCAGGCGCAGCAGACGCAGCTGGACGTGATTTCGAACAACCTGGCCAACGTGTCCACCAACGGCTTCAAGCGCGCCACGGCGGTGTTTGAAGACCTGATGTACCAGAACCTGCGCCAGGTGGGCGCCAACACCGCCGAGCAGGCCGAGCTGCCCACCGGCCTGCAGGTGGGTCTGGGTGTGCGCACCGTGGCCACCTCGCGCAACTTCACGCAGGGCAGCCTGCAGCAGTCTGGCAATGCGCTCGATCTGGCCGTCAACGGCGGCGGCTTCTTCCAGGTGCAGATGCCCGACGGCACCACCGGCTACACCCGCGACGGCAGCTTCCAGCTCGACGCGCAGGGCCGCATGGTCACCTCCAGCGGTTACCCGCTCACCGCCGGCATCACGCTGCCGGCCGAGTCACAGAGCATCACCGTTTCCAGCGACGGTGTCGTCACCGCCAAGCTGCCTGGCAACCCCGTGCCGCAGCAGGTGGGCAACATCGAACTCGCCAACTTCATCAACGCCGCCGGCCTGGAGCCGCTGGGCCAGAACCTGTTTGCCGAGAGCCTGGCCTCGGGCAACCCTCTCACCGGCGCACCCGGTTCGGCCGGCCTGGGCACGGTGATGCAGGGCATGGTGGAGACCTCCAACGTCAACGTGGTGCAGGAGCTGGTGACCATGATCCAGACCCAGCGCGCCTACGAGATGAATTCCAAGGCGATCCAGACATCCGACCAGATGCTGCAGCGCCTGAGCCAGCTCTGATCCTGAACGGAGAACCCACCATGTTGCGTCTCGTCTGTGTGCTGACTCTTGCCGTGCTCGCCAGCGGTTGCGAAACCATGAGCTCCAAGGTTGACCTGGAGCCGGTGCAGCCGGTGCGCTACGTGCAGGCCGCGCCGGTCAGTGCGGTGCCCAGCGGGGGCCTGTTCCAGGCCGCCAGCTACCGGCCCGCGTTTGAAGACCCGCGCGCGCGCATGCCCGGCGACACGCTCACGGTGCAGATCACCGAGCGCCTGAACGCCAGCCAGACCTCGTCGGCCTCGATCGACCGCAGCGCCGACATCTCGGCCGGTGTCTCGGGCTTCCCCTTCCTCAAGGCACCGCTGCTGGACAAGCTCAAGCTGGGCGCGCAGTCGGAGAACAGCTTCTCCGGCGACGGCAAGAACCAGAACAACAACACCTTCTCGGGCTCGATCACCACCACCGTGCAAGAGGTGCTGCCCAACGGCCACCTGGTCGTGGTGGGCGAAAAACAGATCGGGGTGAACCAGAACGTGGACGTGCTGCGCTTCTCCGGCACGGTCGACCCCAAGCAGATCAAGCCCGGCAACACCGTTGCCTCGACCCAGATGGCCAACGTGCGCGTGGAGTCGCGCGGACGCGGCGCGCAGGGCGAAGCGATGGCAATTGGCTGGTTGGCACGGTTCTTTTTGAGCGTTATCCCCTTCTGATCCCCGCCCACAATGGGTTTCGATCTGCCCACTGAGGAATTTGCGGTGAAGTCATCTCTCTCGTCCCTGCTCGTTGCTCCCCTGCGCCTTCTGGCCCTGGCCCTGGTTTCACTCACCATGGTCTGGCCTGCCGCCGCCCAGTCGATCCGCATCAAGGAGATCGCAGCGGTGCAGGGCGTGCGCAGCAACCAGCTCACCGGCTATGGCCTGGTGGTGGGCCTGGACGGCACGGGCGACCAGACCACGCAGATGCCCTACACCTCGCAGAGCCTGAACAACTACCTGCAGCAGCTCGGCCTCTCGCTGCCACCCGGCGCCAACATGCAGCTCAAGAACGTGGCGGCCGTGCTGGTCACCGCACAGCTGCCCGCCTTTGCCCAGCCCGGCCAGATGATCGACGTGACCGTGTCCTCGGTCGGCAACGCGAAGTCGTTGCGCGGCGGCACGCTCATCACCACGCCGCTCAAAGGTGTGGACGGTGAAATTTACGCACTCGCCCAGGGCAACCTGCTGGTGGGTGGCGCCGGTGCGTCTGCCGGCGGCAGCAAGGTGCAGATCAACCACCTGAGCGCGGGCCGTGTGCCCGGCGGCGCGCAGGTGGAGCGCGCGGTGGCCTCGCCGTTTGCGCTGGGCGAGACCATCGACCTCGGTTTGAATTCGAGCGACTTCCAGACCGCCAGCCGCGTGACCGACGCCATCAACCGCGTCATGGGTTCGGGTGTGGCCAGCGCGGTCGATGGCCGTGTGGTGCGCCTGCGCGCCCCGGCCGACCCGGGCGCCCGCGTGGGCTTCCTGGCCCGGGTCGAGGAGATCCGCCTGGACGCCGCCATTCCCATGGCCCGCGTCATCATCAATTCGCGCACCGGCTCCATCGTGATGAACCAGGCCGTGAGCCTGGGCGCTTGCGCGGTCTCGCACGGTAACCTCTCGGTGAGCATCAGCTCCACACCCGTGATCAGCCAGCCCAACGCCTTGTCCACCGGCGGCCAGACCGTGGTGGCCGAGCAGGCCAACATCCAGATCAGCCAGGACAAGGGCGCGCTCATCAAGCTCGACACCGCGCCGCAGCTCGCCGACGTGGTGCGCGCGCTCAACTCGCTGGGCGCCACGCCGCAAGACCTGCTGGCCATTTTGCAAGCCATCAAGGCCTCGGGCGCGATGAACGCGGAACTGGAGGTGATCTGATGTTGTACGGAACACTGGTTTCAATGAACCCGCATTCGGGCGAGGGCTTCGACAGGCTCAGCCCGAACGGAGGTTTCTTCGCTCGCTGGATTTCGTTCCCGCTCCGGCTGAACTCCGACCCGTTCGGGCTGAGTCTGTCGAAGCCTTCGCGCCATTTCCGCCAGCCATGAACCCGATGAATGCCCTGTCCAGCGGCGGCCTCGCGGCCGACCCCACGGCGCTCAATGCGCTGCGCTACGGCGCGGGCAAGGACGGCAACGACAAGGCCGCGCTCAAAGAGGCGGCCAAGCAGTTTGAGTCGCTCTTCATGCGCGAGCTGATCAAGAGCATGCGCGAGGCCACGCAGAAGTCGGGTCTCATGGAAGGCGAGGGCGCCGACCTCGGCACAGATTTGCTCGACCAGCAGTTCGCGGTGCAGCTCTCGGGCTTGCCGGGTGGTCTGTCCGAGGCCATCGAGCGCCAGCTCGGCAAACAGATGCAGAACAACGCCGCCGAGAAAGCGGGCGCATCGAATGCCTCGTCTGCCGCCAGCACCGTGGGCCGCGCCAGCGCAGGCCCGCGCCAGGCCGGCTTCGTGGATCAGCACAGCCAGGCCGCAGCAACGGTGGCGCGGGAGTCGGGCATTCCGGCCAGCTACATGATCGGCCAGGCCGGCCACGAGACCGGCTGGGGCAAGAGCGAGATCCGCCACGCCGACGGCACGCCGTCGCACAACCTCTTCGGCATCAAGGCCACCGCCGCCTGGAAGGGCAAGGTCGCCGAGATCACCACCACCGAATACATCAACGGCGAGCCACGCAAGGTCACGGCCAAGTTCCGCGCCTACGACTCCTACGCCGACTCGTTTCGCGACTACGCCAAGCTCATCGGCAACAGCCCGCGCTACGACAAGGTGATGGACCAGATCGGCTCGGTGCAGGGTTTTGCAGCGGGTCTGCAGAAGGCCGGCTATGCCACCGATCCACAGTACGCCGCCAAGCTCAGCCGCGCCATCAACACCACGCTGAGTCTGCAGCGCGCCCAAGCCTGAGGACCCCCTATCCATGTCAGCCCTCAACATTGGCGCTCGCGCCCTCACCACCAACCTCGCGGCCTTGCAGGTCATTGGCCACAACATCGCCAACGCCAACACGGTGGGTTACTCGCGCCAGAACGTGCAGCTCACCACCGCCGGTGCGCAGGCGTTCGGCAACGGCTACATCGGCAAGGGCGTGGACATGGCCACGGTGGAGCGTTCGCACAGCGCCTACCTCACGCGCGAAGCGCAGCTCACCGGCTCGGTGGCGGCAGCGGACGCCGTGCGCTACTCGCGCCTGCAGGCACTTGAGAGCGCGTTTCCGCTCGGCGCGGGGGGGCTGGGCTCGGCGCTCAACGACACCCTCAATGCCTGGGCCGACGTGGCCTCCTCACCCAGCAACCTCACCGCCCGCGTGGTGGTGATCGCCAAGGGAGAAGAGTTCGCCAGCCGCCTGCGCAACACCGCCGGCCAGCTCGATGCGCTTGCGCGCAGCACGCAGCAGCAGGTGGAAGGTTCGGTCAATGTGATCAACGGCCTGGCGCAAGACCTGGCCCGGGTGAACCAGAAGATCGTCGAATCGGCCGGTGGCGAGCACACGCCCAACGACCTGTTTGACCAGCGCGATCAACTGCTGGGCGAGATCAACAAACACATCCAGACCAGCACCATCTTTGACAAGGACGGCTCGGTGAGTGTGTTCGTGGCTGGCAGCCAGCCTCTGTTGCTGGGCCAGCGTGCCAACCAGCTCGCCGTGACCCGCGACGCCACCGACAACTCGCGCATCGCGCTGGCTTTTGTGCAGGGCGGCGTGTCGACCCCGCTGGCCGACAACACGCTGGGCGGCGGCGAGCTGTCCGGCCTGATGAATTTTCTGAACAAGGACATGGTCGCGGTGCAGAACCTGCTCGGTCGCATGGCGCTGGCCTCGGCCACCACGGTGAACAACCAGCACGCGCTGGGCATCGACCTGCAGGGCAACCCCGGGCAAGACTTCTTCATTCCGCCGGCCGCTGCCGTGGGCATGGCCGACCCGGCCAACACCGGCACCGCCAGCGTGAGTGCCAGCGTGAACGACCCGGCCGCGCTGATGGCGTCGGACTACGAGCTGCGTTTCTCGGCCGGCAGCGTGAGCGTGGTGCGCCTGTCCGACGGCGACAGCACCTCGTTTGCCATGCCACCCACCGCCTTCGACAAGGACGGCCTCACCTTCAACATCGACGCCGGCACCGCCGCCGCGGGCGACCGCATTCTGGTGCGCCCCTTCGAGGCCGCCGCGCGCAACATGCAGGTGGCCATCGGCTCGCCCGACCGCCTGGCCGCCGCCAGCCCGGTGATGGTGACGCCCGGCGTGAACAACGCAGGCGGCCTGAGCGTTGAGAGCCTGTACGCCGTATCCGGCTCGGCCAACCTCACCGACCCGGTGACCCTGACCTTCCAGGCCGATGGCACCTATGTGGCCGACGATGGCGTGAATCCACCCGCCACCTACAACTTCGCGCCCGGTCAGCCCATCGTCATCAACGGCTGGAGCCTCACCTTGCGCGGCAGTCCGAGCGCCGGGGACACCTTTGCCATCGGCGCCGCGCCTCCCGGCTCCACCGCACAGAACGCTGGCAATGCCAGCGCAGTGCTGGCCCTGCGCGACCGCCCGACCTTTGAAGGCGTGGCCCTGGCCGATGGTTATGTGAGCCTGTTTTCCGAGGTTGGCACCCGCGTGCAGGGCGCCAAGTTCGCCACCGAGTTCTCCAGCCAGATCGCCACCACGGCGGAGACCGCCCGCACCAATGTGTCGGGCGTGAACCTGGACGAAGAAGCCGCGCGCCTGCTGCAGTACCAGCAGGCCTACCAGGCCTCGGCCAAGTTCCTGCAGGTGGCGCAAAGCACCTTCGACAGTTTGCTGGCCACCGTGGGCCGGTGAGCCTGAACGTTTGAGGAACATCCATGCGAGTCTCCACCGCCAACAGCTACGACAACACCGTGAGCCTGCTCGCCCGGCGCCAGGCCGAGCTGGCGGCCCAGCAGGAAAAGATCGCCACCGGCAAGCGCGTGCTCAAGCCCAGCGACGACCCCGTGGCGGCCACGCTGGCCGAAACCGCGCAGAACCGCCTTTCGCGCACCCAGGCCGACCTGCGCTCGCTGGAGACGGCGCGCAGCAGCCTGCAGCAAGCCGAGAGCGGCCTGGCCGAATCGGGCGAGCTCATCCAGAAAGTGCGCGACCTGCTGGTGAGTGCGGGCAACGCCACCTTCGGGCCGAGCGAGCGCGAAGACATTGCGCGCCAGCTCGAAGGCCTGCGCGAACAACTGATCGGCGTGGCCAACCTCAAGGACAACTCCGGGCGCACGCTCTTTGGTGGCCTGGGGGGCGCCGCCACCCCGTTTGTGGACCTGTACGGCCCGGGCGGCAACGGCGTTCAGTTCAGTGGCCAGCGTGGACAGGCCGCGGCGGGCAGCACCTCGCTGCCGCAGGCGCTCGATGGCAACGCGATCTGGATGCGCGTGCCCCAGGGCAACGGCAGCTTCTCGATCAGCCTGGGCGCGGGCAACACCGGTGGTGTGAGCACCAGCGTGGGCGAAGTGATCGACCCCAGCGCCCTCACCGGCGATAACTACCGCATCGACTTTGCCGATGTCGGCGGCGTCAAGCAGTACACCGTGACCAACCTCACCACGCCCGCGGCCAACCCCATGCCCGGCCAGACCGGCGTGGCCTACACCTCGGGCATGACGATCGAATTCGATGGGCAGTCGTTCCAGTTGAACGGTCAACCCGCCGCAGGCGACCAGATCGACCTGGCACCCAGCGGCAAGACCGACATCTTCAGCGTGGTGCAGGGCGCCGTGGATGCGCTGCGCTACACCGGTGCCAACAGCAGCGCCCAGCGCACACAGGAACTCGCCCGCGCCACGACCGAGCTCGACGCCGGGCACGACCGCGTGTTGCTCGCGCGGGGGCGCGCAGGCGAATGGCTCAACCGCGCCGACTCGCTCGACACCCTGCTGGAAGACCGCGGCGTCGACCTCAAGGAGGAACGGTCGCGCCTCGAAGACCTCGACCTTGTTCAGGGCATCTCGGACTTCCAGACCCAGCAACTGGGGCTGGAGGCGGCCCTCAAGTCGTATGCCCAGGTGCAGCGCCTGTCGCTGTTCCAGATCATTTGATGGCGCGATCTTCACCATGATGAGTCACACTGTCCTGGACAGCCTGGCACTGGGCTACGAACCGGTGTGGAACCGCGAACGCCAGCTGGCCGCGGTGCGCCTGTGCGTGCACCCCGTTCATGCGGCGGCGGTCGACGCCGCCCACCTCATGCAGGCGCTGGGCGACGACTGGCCCGAGAGTGCGCCCGTGCTCATCATCTCGCTGGACTCGCCCCGGCTGCTGCAGCAGGCCCTGTCCAGCGCGCCGGTGCACAACACCTGGCTCGAAGTGCCCGCAGCTCCGTTCGACGCACCCGAGACCCTGGCCGCCCTCTCGGTGGCCAACCGGCGCGGGCACCGCTTGCTGCGCCGCACCGATCTGGTTTCGCTTCAGCAGGGCAAATCGCCCGGCTTTGACGTGCGCAACCTGCTGCGGCCCAGCCCACAGGAAGCCGCCGACATCCTGCAAGCGCAGAGCACTCCCGGCCTGCACCAGCGCGGCCTGGGCGTGCCACCGGCGCAGGTGTTTGAAGCTGTGCAAACCCAGACCTTCGCCCGCTACCTGCTCGACGATGCCGGCGCCTGGGGCCTGCTCGGCTGGCCCGACGCCGACGTGTTGCAGGCCCACCGCCACCAAGCCATTTCGTGCGACCCGCGCGTCATCCGCCAGATCCTGCAAGCCATCGACGACGACTGCTCGCTCGAACGCCTGGAGCGCCTGGTGCGCCAGGACCCGGTGCTGGTCTACCGCATCCTGCTGCTGGTGAATTCGGCCGCCTACGGCCTGCGCCAGGAAATCGGCTCGCTGCGCCACGCGCTCATGCTGCTGGGTTTTCGCGAACTCGGTCGCTGGCTGTTCGAGCAGTTGCCCGGCAGCGAACCCGACATCGACCTGCAGCCCGTGCGCGCCGCCATGGTCATGCGCGCGCGGCTGGCGCAACACATGCTCGCCACCGGCTCCGAGGACAACCTGCGGCTGGAGGTCTACACCACCGCACTGTTTGCCCACCTCGACAAACTGCTGCACGCACCGCTGGCGGACCTGCTTCACAAACTGCCACTCTCGGGCCGGCTGTACGACGCCGTGCTGCGCCACGACGGCCCTTACCACCCCCTGCTCGACGTGGCCCGCGCGCAAGGCGAGCCCGGCCAGCTTCACCGCCTGAGCGCGGTGTGCGACCGCAACGAAGTGAGCCTGGAGCAGGCCAACCGCGCGCTCATCAGAATGCTCGCCACCAGCCGCGACCACGCGGGCGTGCGTTCCGAAAGAATGGTTTAGGGGACCGGGTTTTACTCCCTCTCCCTCTGGGAGAGGGCTGGGGTGAGGGCCCGCGCGCTACCATGCCGCCCATGACTGCAGCCTCCCACAACACCCCCCACCACACCAGCGCGCTGGTGCTGTTCTCCGGCGGGCAAGACTCCACCACCTGCCTGGCCCACGCGCTCGAACGCTTCCCGCGCGTGGAAACCCTGGGCTTCGACTACGGCCAGCGCCACAGCGTCGAACTGCAAGCCCGTCCCGTGGTGCTGCGTGAGCTGCGCGAGCGCTTTCCGGCCTGGGCCGATCGACTGGGCGAAGACCATGTGCTTGACCTTGCCGTGCTCGGCAAGGTGAGCGAAACCTCGCTCACGCGCGACATGGCCTTTCGCATGGAGGCCAGCGGCCTGCCCAACACCTTCGTGCCCGGCCGCAACCTGCTGTTTCTCACACTCGCCGCCGCCCTGGCCTACCGCCGCGGCATCCAGGTCATCGTCACCGGCGTCTGCGAAACCGACTTCTCCGGCTACCCCGACTGCCGCGACGACACCATGAAAGCGCTGCAGGTGGCCCTGTCCCTGGGCATGGACCACCGCTTCCTGATCGACACCCCGCTCATGTGGATCGACAAAGCCGCCACCTGGTGCCTGGCCGAGAGCCTGGGCGGCCCAGCGCTGGTGGACCTGATCGTGGAACACACCCACACCTGCTACCTCGGCGACCGCGAGCACCGGCAGGCCTGGGGCTATGGGTGCGGGAGCTGCCCGGCTTGTGAGTTGCGGGCTCGGGGGTGGGACAACTACGCCTCCCCGCTGAGCTGATATTCAAACTTCCCTTCTTTCTGAGGGACGGGGTAGGGGTTAGGAAATTCTCAAGATTGGTGAGCTTCCCGTTCGACCGAGCTTGGCGAAGCCTTGCGCGGTCGAAGAACTCGAAGGGTTGACCACGCCCACCTCAGGGCACTACTGCATTCGAGGTATGCCCGCCTGGCTGGCATTCGATCCCACAACGCTCACCTTCACCGCTGCCGCAGGCGCATCGGCTGCCGGTTTGCTGTCGCTTCGCCTACTGGCCACCGATGCAGCAGGCCTGAGCGTGACGACACGCTTCAGCCTGGACGTGCAGAGCGTCAACCATGCGCCCACCGTGAACAGTCCGCTGGCACCGCAGCTGGCATTGGCCAACAGGTCGCTGAGCTACGTGATCCCGACAGACAGCTTCGTGCTGCAACTCTTCGCACTCATCACACCGCTCTTCTTCCAGGTGGTGATGGACAAGGTGCTGGTTCACCGGGGTTACACCACGCTGGACGTGATTGCCATCGGCTTTGTGGTGGTGGTGGTGTTTGAGGTGACGCTCACCGCACTGCGCAGCTTCGTGTTTGCCCACACCACCAGCCGGATTGATGTGGAGCTCGGCGCACGGCTGTTTCGGCATTTGCTGGGTCTGCCGCTGGCGTACTTTCAGGCGCGGCGCGTGGGCGACTCGGTGGCGCGGGTGCGCGAGCTGGAGAACGTGCGGGCTTTTCTCACCGGCAATGCGCTCACCGTGGTACTCGATCTGTTGTTCTCCGTGGTGTTCATTGCCGTCATAGCCTATTACAGCAGCTGGCTCACGCTGATCGTGGTGATTTCGCTGCCGTGTTACGCCATCCTCACAGCGGTATACACGCCGGTGCTGCGCGCGCGCCTGAACGAAAAGTTCAACCGGGGCGCGGAGAACCAGGCTTTTCTGGTGGAGACTATCAGCGGCATCGACACCGTGAAAAGCATGGCGGTGGAGCCGCAATGGACTCGCCGCTGGGACAACCAGCTGGCCGCCTACGTGTCGTCGAGCTTTCGCACGGCCACCATCGGCACGGTGGCCAACGGCGGCGTCACGCTCATCTCCAAGCTGGTGACGGTGGCCACGCTGTACTTCGGCGCGCGGCTGGTCATTGAAGGCCAGCTCAGCGTGGGCCAGTTGATCGCCTTCAACATGCTGGCCGGCCAAGTAGCGCAACCGGTGATGCGACTGGCGCAGCTGTGGACGGACTTCCAGCAGACCGGCATCTCGGTGCAGCGCCTGGGCGACATCTTGAACAGCCGCACCGAGGTGGCTGGCGCCAAGAGCGCGCTGCCTCCGCTCACCGGTCGCATCACGCTGGACGACGTGGTCTTCCGTTACCGGCCAGACGCCCCGGAGGCATTGAGGAACCTCTCGATCGACATCGCGCCGGGCGAGGTGATTGGCGTGGTGGGCAGATCCGGCTCGGGCAAGAGCACGCTGACCAAACTCATCCAGCGGTTGTATGTGCCCGAGCGTGGGCGGGTACTGGTCGATGGCATGGACCTGGCGCTGGCAGACGCCAGCTCGCTGCGCCGCCAGGTGGGCGTGGTGCTGCAAGAAAACGTGCTGTTCGCCCGCAGCATCCGCGACAACATCGCCCTGGCCGACCCCGGGGCGCCGCTGCCTGCCGTGGTAGCCGCCGCGCGCCTGGCCGGTGCGCACGACTTCATCACCGAGCTGCCCGAAGGCTACGACACGCTGGTGGGTGAACACGGCTCCACGCTCTCGGGTGGCCAGCGCCAGCGCATTGCGATTGCGCGCGCGCTCATCTCGAACCCCCGCATCTTGATCCTGGACGAGGCCACCAGCGCGCTGGACTATGAGAGCGAACGCATCATTCAGGACAACATGAAGGCCATTGCCAGGGGGCGTACGGTGATCATCGTGGCGCACCGTCTGAGCGCTGTGCGCGACGCGAACCGAATTGTGGTGATGGAGCGTGGGCAGATCGTGGAGACAGGCTCGCACGCCGAGCTGCTGCAGAACCCCTCGGGCGTGTATGCAGCCTTGCACCGACTGCAACAGGGTTGAGGCCATGAGCATGACCATTCGACTTCAAGCGCTGAGCGACCTCCTCAAGCGATACGGCGCCGCGTTCCAGTCCGCCTGGCAACACAGGGCCGAGATGGTTTCCACACCCCGTTTGCCGCACGAAGCCCAGTTCCTCCCCGCTGCGCTTTCGCTGCAGGAAACGCCCGTGTCCCCCGCGCCCCGAGTGTCCATGTGGCTGCTGATCGGCTTCATGTTGATCGCACTGCTCTGGGCCATCTTCGGCCACATAGACGTGGTGGCCACCGCGCAGGGAAAGATTGTGCCCAACGACCGCACCAAGACCATCCAGTCCTTCGATACTGCCTCGGTGAAAGCGATTCACGTGACTGATGGCCAGCGTGTGAAGGCAGGTGACCTGCTCATCGAGCTGGACGCCACCAGCACGCAGGCCGACACCGAGCGTGTGGTGGGCGAGCAAGCCGTCGCGTTGCTGCAAGTGGCGCGCGGACGGGCGCTGCTCGAATCCCTGCGGTTGGGTCAAGAGCCGCGACTCACCCGGCCTCCCGGTGTGGACGATACGCGCTTTCTGGAGGCCCAGCGATTGCTGGCTGGGCAACACGCCGAGTACACGGCTCGTCTGAGCCGCATCAGTGCCGACACCGCCCGGCGCGAAGCCGAGCTGCGCTCCACCCAGGCGCTGGTACGCAAGCTGGAGCAGACGCTGCCCATTGCTCAACAGCGCGCGCACGACTTCAAGAACCTGGTGGACCAGAGCTTCGTCTCGCGCCACGGCTACCTGGAGCGCGAGCAGGTTCGCATCGAGCAGGAGGCCGATCTGGCCAATCAGCGCAGCCGCTTGCGCGAAACGGAAGCTGCCCTGCGCGAGGTGCAGGGGCAGCGCCAGGCCCTGATGGCCGAGACCCACCGCGCAACGCTGGACAGCACCGCCGAAGCCCAGCAGAGGCTCGACGCGCTGGATCAGGAGTGGAAGAAGGCCGACTCGCGCGGAAAGCTCATGCGCCTGACGTCACCCGTGGATGGCACGGTGCAACAGCTGGCGGTGCACACCCAAGGCGGCGTGGTCACCGAGGCACAACCCCTGATGGTGATCGTGCCCAGTGACAACCCGCTGGAGGTGGAAGCATTCTTCGAGAACAAGGACATCGGTTTCGTGAAAACCGGGCAGGTGGCCGAGGTGAAGATCGAGACCTTCCAGTACACCAAGTACGGCACGCTCGACGCTGAATTGGCTACGGTCTCGCACGACGCCATCACCGACGAAAAGCGCGGGCTGATCTACTCCAGCCGCGTTCGCATGGCCAAGACCACGCTGATGGTGGACGGCACCGAGGTCAGCCTCTCCCCGGGCATGGCGGTGACCGTCGAGGTCAAGACCGGACGGCGGCGGGTGATCGAGTATTTCCTTGCGCCGTTGATTCAACACGGAAGCGAGAGCCTGAGAGAACGTTGAAATCCTCTGCGTTCGTGTTTCTTTTGCCCTCCGCTCCGTTCAGGCTGAGCCCTGTCGAAGCTCGAAGCCGGGCTACACAGCCGTTGACTCCAACCGGTAACGCGCCTCGCCCGTCGCATCCGGCGTGAACGTCCACTGCGTTCGGTGAAACGCCGCCACCCCCGGCCGGTGGGCAATGGACACCAGCGCGCCGTTGCTCTCTTTCACCAAGGCTTGCAGCCGCGCATACACCGTGGCCTCGGCCGCTTCGTCGAGCGCGCTCGTGGCTTCGTCCACGAACAGCCAGCGGGGTTTCTTGAGCATCGCGCGGGCGATGGCCAGGCGCTGCTGCTCTCCGCCCGAGAGCTTCTGGCCCCAGGCGTCGTGCTCGTCCAGCCGGGTGGCCAGGTCGGGCAGCAGGGCATCCCTCAGGGCTTGCTGCAGGTCGTCGTTGCTGTAGCGCTCGGCGGGTTCGGGGTAGGCCAGGGCGTCGCGCAGCGAGCCCAGCGGAAAGTAGGGCCGCTGCGGCAGGAACATCACCTTGTCCGCAAAACCAGTGGGCGTGCGCAGGGTGCGTTGTGACCAGGGCCAGATACCGGCCAGGCCGCGGAACAAGGTGGATTTACCGCTGCCCGACGGGCCTTTGACCAGCACGGTGTCGCCCGGCGACACCTTCAGGCCGTGCACCGCCAGCAGCGCCACGCCGCCGGGCAGGGCGAGTTGCAGGTTGTCGATGGCCAGCGCGTCGTCGGTGTTGGTCTGCGGGGCGGCGATGTGTTCGGAGGCTTCCAGCGCCTGGAAGCTTTCTTCAAAGCTGGTGATGCGGTCGGTGGTGGCGCGCCAGGCGGCCAGGCTGCTGTAGTTGTCTACGAACCACGAGAGCGAGTCCTGCACGCGGCCGAAGGCCGACGAGATCTGGATCAGTTCACCGAGCTGGATCGCGCCGCTGAAAAAACGCGGCGCGGCCACGATGAAGGGGAACACCACCGCGGCCTGGCTGAAGCCCACGGTGAACCAGGTCAGGCGTTTCTGCGCGTTGATGAGCTGGAGGTAGTTGGTGATGACGGCGCCGAAGCGCCCGCCGAGCTGCTGGCGCTCCACCGGTTCGCCCTTGTCCAGCGCAATGGATTCGCTGTACTCCCGCACGCGCACCAGGTGGTGGCGGAAGTCGGCTTCAAAGCGCTGCTGCTTGAAGTTGAGCGCGATCTGCGAGCGACCCAGGTAGTGCGTGATCACGCTGCCGAGCGCGCAGTAGAGCACCGCCATCCACACCATGAAACCGGGGATGGTGTATTGGCCGCCGTTGAACGAGAAGGCAAAGCTGCCCGAGAGCGCCCACAGGATGCCGACGAAGCTCACCAGCGTGACCACCGCGTTGAGCAGACCCATGGTCAGGCTCACGGTGTAGCTGGTGAACAGGTTCATGTCTTCCGCGATGCGCTGGTCGGGGTTGTCGGGCGGGGCGTCCTGGCCCTGGGCAAAGCGCGCGAGTTCCAGGTGGTAGAAGGCCTTGTTGGCGAGCCAGCGGTCGAGGTAGTGGCCGGTCATCCAGGCGCGCCAGCGCATTTCGAGCAACTGCGTGAGGTAGAAGCGGTAGACCGCGATGATGATGAAGCCGAACGCGAGGTAGGTGAAGCGGCCGAGCTCGCGCCAGAACACGGCAGCGTCCTTGTTTTGCAGGGCGTCGTAGAACACGCGGTTCCACTCGTTGAGCAGCACCAGCATGTACACCGAGCCGAGGTTGAGCGCCACGATGGCGGCCAGCAGCGCGCGCGCCTTCCATTTCTGGTCGGACCGGAAGTACGGCATGGTGAGACGACCCACCTTGCGGGCGAACACGCGGAAGCCTTGAAATTTTTCGCTCAGGGTCATGTTGACCTTCAGGGTGGGAGTCAGGGATTGGAGATGCCACTGGCCACGTGTCCGGCGGGCACGTGCAGCGAGGCCGACTCGATGTGGCCAGTCTGGTCGTCAAAGAAGAAGTCGGGCTCGAACTCGCGCAGGAACTCGCCCTTGGGCAGGCCGCCGAGGAACATGGCTTCATCGACCTCGATGTTCCAGTTCATCAGCGTGCGGATGGCGCGCTCGTGGGCCGGTGCACTGCGTGCCGTGACCAGTGCGGTGCGCACGCGCATGAGCGGCGTGCCTTCGCTCTGCAGGCGGTGCAGGGCTTCGAGCAGTGGTTTGAACGGACCACCGGCCAGCGGCATGCCGGCTTTGCTGGCTTCGTGTTCCTGGAACGCCGACAAGCCTTCCGATTGGTAGACGCGCTCGGCTTCGTCGGAGAACAGCACTGCATCGCCGTCAAACGCGATGCGCACCTCGTGCGGGTGCGCGTCGCTGGCGTGTACCGAGTGGGGATACACCTGAGCGGCGGGCACGCCGGTGTCCAGCGCGGCGCGCACATCGGCCAGGTGGGTCGAGAGGAACAGGTTGGCGCGCAGCGGGCGCAGGTAGCGCCACGGTGGCTGGCCGCGCGTGAAGCTGCCGCGCTGGATCGGCAGGCCGTAGTGTTGCGCCGAGCGGAACACCCTCATGCCCGAAACCGGGTCGTTGCGCGAGAGGATGACCACCTCCACCCGCTGGGCGTCGACGTCGTTGAAGGCGAGCAGCTTGTGCACCAGCGAAAACGCCACGCCGGGCAGGGCCGGCGTGTCGAGTCGGTCAAGCTGCAGTTTCATGTAGGCACGGTCATCGCCGGTTTCAAACAGCCGGTTTTCCTCCTCGAAATCGAACAGCGCCCTCGATGAGATGGCGACAACGAGTTTGCCTTCGAGAGATACACCCATGGTCAAGTCACCCGTTGGTTCGGTTGGAGGAGGGCCAGTCACTCAGACGCCAGCCGGATGTACACCCGACAACCTGTTGGAACTTCACACCTAGCGTTCCAGCAAGCTCTGCGCCGCCAGCAACATGGGCCACGCCAACAATGCCCCCGTGCCCTGACCGATGCGCAGGCCCATGTCGAGCAGTGGTTGCGTCTGCATGTGGATGAGCAGCAGGCGGTGCCCGACATCGGCAGCGCGGTGGGTGAACACCAGGTAATCCACCACATCCGGGCACAGGCCACGGGCCACCAAGGCCGCGGCACCGGCCACGTAACCATCCACCAGCACCACGCGCCGCTCGCTGGCCGCCTGCAGCATGGCGCCGGTCATCATGGCAATCTCGAATCCGCCCAGCGCCGCCAGGGCTTCAAACGGGCTGATGGCATGGCGGTGGCGTGCGGCTGCCGCTGAAAGCTTCTCCACCCGCTGCACATGCTGGGAGTCGTCCAGGTTGCGGGCCTCGGCATCGTCTCGGCTGAAGGCGTCCACCAGCGGCACGCCGCACAGGCGCGACAGCAGCAAAGCCGCGCTCACCGAATTGGCCACGCCCACATCACCCAGCGCGATGACGTTGCCCGGCAGGTGGCGCACCACATCCATGCCGGCATGCACCGCCGACACCGCCTGTGCGGTGGACATCGCCGGTCCGAGCAAGACGTTGCGTGTGCCGTAAGCGATCTTGCGCAGCAGCAGGGCGCCGCGCAGCCTGGTGTCGTTGGGCGGCGAGATCGGCTTGGCCATGCCGGCGTCCACCACGGTGAGATCAAAACCATGCGATGCGGCGAGCGCGTTCACGGGCGATTGACCGCGCAACAGCTGCATCACCATTTGCTCCGTCATCGACGGCCCCATCGACGACATGCCTTCGTCTGCGATGCCGTGGTCGGCTGCAAACACCACCAGCTGTGGTGAATCAAACGCCAGCAGATCGAATTCGATCGACGTGCCGTTTTGCACACGCGCCAGCTGCAGCACCAGGGATTCCATGCGACCCAGGGCATGCTCTGGCAAGCCTTCGGGTGCCAGGCGCTGGCGCAATGCGAACTCCAGCATGGTGTCTGTCGTGCCCGCCACCATGGGCAGCTTCAGCGCCTCGGGCAGCGCCGTCGAGCGCCTGGAGATGGATCCAAAGATGGGGTCGTGTGGCATGGTGCGATCCGTCGCTCTCAACTCCGCAGAAACAGGCGATAGACCGGGTTGTTGGTCTCTTCCACGCAGGGGTAACCCAGGGTTTCCAGAAAATTGTCGAAAGCCTTGTGGTCTTTGGCCGGCACCTGAAGGCCCACGAGGATGCGCCCGTAGTCCGCGCCCTGGTTGCGGTAATGAAACAGGCTGATGTTCCAGCCCGGACGCATCAGGTTCAGGAACTTGAGCAGGGCGCCCGGGCGTTCGGGAAACACGAAGCGCAGCAAACGCTCGTCATGCGCCAGCGGCGAATGCCCGCCCACCATGTGGCGGATGTGTTCCTTGGCCAGGTCGTCGTGGGTCAGGTCCAGTGTCTGGAAGCCATGCTTGATCAGGTTCTTCGCGATCTTGGCCGACTCGCCCTTGCCCTGCGTGGTGAGCCCGACGAACACATGGGCCTCGCTGCCATCGTGGATGCGGTAGTTGAACTCGGTCACGTTGCGCGGGCCACCCGGCAGGTCGCCAATGAGTTCGCAAAAGCGCCGGAAGCTGCCGCGCTCCTCGGGGATGGTCACTGCGAACAGCGCTTCGCGCTCTTCGCCCACCTCGGCGCGCTCGGCCACGAAACGCAGGCGGTCGAAGTTCATGTTCGCCCCGCACAGAATCGCCGCATAGGTCTGCCCGCGGGTCTTGTGCGTGGCCACGTACTGTTTGATGGCCGCCACCGACAGCGCGCCGGCTGGCTCCACGATGCTGCGCGTGTCCACGAACACATCCTTGATGGCGGCACACACCGCGTCCGTGTCCACGGTGATGAATTCGTCCACCAGGCCGCGTGCGATGCGAAAGGTTTCTTCGCCCACCAGCTTCACCGCTGTACCGTCCGAAAACAGACCCACATCGGCCAGCGTGGTGCGCTCGCCCTCGCGCACCGAGCGGATCATCGCGTCCGAGTCGTTCATCTGCACGCCGATGACCTTGATCTCCGGGCGCAGCGCCTTGATGTAATTGGCCACGCCCGAAATCAGGCCACCGCCGCCAATGGCCACGAACACCGCATCCAGGTGGTCCGAGCCCAGGCTTTGCAGCTGTCGCAGGATTTCCATGGCAATCGTGCCCTGCCCGGCGATCACGTCCGGATCGTCGAAAGGATGCACAAAAGTGAGTCCCTGTTTCTTTTGCAGTTCAACCGAGTGGTTGTAGGCGTCCGTGTAGCTCTCACCATGCAACACCACCTCGCCACCGAAGCCACGTACCGCGTCAATCTTGACCTGCGGCGTGGTGGTCGGCATGACGATCACCGCCCGCGTGCCCAGCTTGCGCCCGCTCAGCGCCACACCCTGGGCATGGTTGCCAGCCGAAGCGCAGATCACGCCCTTCTTGAGTTGCTCCGGCGTCAGGTGCGCCATCTTGTTGTATGCGCCGCGCAGCTTGAAGCTGAACACCGGTTGCTGGTCTTCGCGCTTGAGCAGCACCGTGTTGTGAAGCCGTTCGCTCAGGTTGCGCGCTGGCTCCAGCGCAGACTCCACCGCCACGTCATACACGCGCGCGGTCAGGATTTTCTTGAGGTAGTCGGCCGGCCCCATGGTGGTGACGGGTGAGGGCAGGGGCTGGGTTTTGGGTTTGGCGGCGCGGGCTGTCATACGAATGTTCTCCAACCCCATCATATCGGGGCGAAAAAAAGCCCGGACTGGCAGAACCGGTCCGGGCTTGAATCCACCCAGGGAGGGTAGAGGAGACAACCTTACATACAATGCCGCCAGTATAACGAAGCCATGCTGCGACGCAACATGCGCCGTCGTTTTTTTAGCGCTTCTAGGGCGCTGCCCCCAACTCTGTTGACCATTTCACGACTGGACACTTTCCATGGAATGCACCGTCACCTGGACCGGCGCGACCGGCACCCGTTCCCGCATGGGCTTTGTGGCAGAAACCGGCAGCGGGCACGTGATCACCATGGACGGTGCCCCCGACGCCACCAAGCCTGAGAACGGGGGCGCCAACATGGCGCCGCGCCCCATGGAAACCGTGCTGGCCGGCACCGGCGGCTGCACCGCCTACGACGTCGTGCTCATCCTCAAACGGGGTCGTCACGATGTGCGCGGTTGCAGCGTCAAGCTCGAAACCGAGCGCGCAGAAACAGACCCGAAGGTCTTTACCAAGATCCACATGCACTTCACCGTGAGCGGCAAAGCCATCCCGACTGTTGCGGTCGAGCGCGCCATTGCCATGAGCCACGACAAATACTGCTCGGCCAGCATCATGCTGGGCAAGACGGCGGCCATCACCACCAGCTTTGAGGTGCTGGAAGCCTGATCCAGCGCTTCAGATGCGGTGCGCCACCGTCGTCATGACCTTGGCCGCCAGCTTCATCAGCCCTTTGACCGGCGCAGGCAACTCCGCCGCTCCCGCTGTTTGAGCTTCTCGCGCATGGCGGGCCTCGTCCAGCTTCATTTGCGCCACGATGGCGCGCGATGCGTGGTCCCCAGCCGGCAAACGCTCCATGTGCTCGGCCAGATGGGCCTCCACCTGCCGCTCGGTCTCCACCACGAAGCCCAGGCTCACCGCCGGCCCCAGGCACCCAGCCATCAGCCCCAGACCGAAAGCTCCCGCGTACCACAAGGGGTTCAGCAACGAAGCGCGCGCTCCCAGCTCGTCCAGTCGGGTCTGGGTCCAGGCCAGGTGATCGGTTTCCTCCTTGCCAGCCGCTTCCAGTTGAGCCGCCAGGGCCCTGTTGGGCTGGCCTGAGCTCCCAGGCCAGCGGGCGGTGAGGGCTTGCGCCGTGTAAAGCGCCTGGGCGCACACCTCGCCCACATGGTTCACCCGCATCAAGGCACCAGAGAGGTGCTTGTCCGCTTCGCTGAGTTCGTGGTCAGTGGCTCGCTCGGGCACCGTTGGGCAATCGCGCGATGCCCTGGGGGTCACGAACAAGGTCCTCAAGGCCGAGTCGGCGGCATTGATCAAGGCGTCTGTGGCTGTGGTCATGGTTGGACTGTGCTCATGAAGTGAAATCAGATGCTGCCCATCTCCGGCGATTGCGACAACGCGGCGGCAACGCATGTTCGGCTCATGGGGAATACCGGTGTTCTGTGCTGGGTCGAGTATCTGCGAACAAACCGCCTACGGGTTACTACCGAGTGCGTCGCGGTGGTGCAACAGAAGCACCGTCACGGGGCAGAAATGCGGCTTTCACCGTGGCGCCCTCCATAACTTTCTGATGCAATCCATTCAGCTTCCTGATGGAGGTCGGCTCGGCGGCAAAGACCACCAGTCCCTATTCAACCCTTGGAGAACCCTTCCATGAAAAAGACCCTGATCGCTCTGGCCGCCGTGGCAGCCACCAGCGCCTCCTTCGCACAATCCACCGTGACCCTGTCGGGTACCGTTGATGTGGGCCTTGAAAAGCGCTTTTCGGGCGACGCACTGCGTATGACCTCCAGCCGTAGCGGCACCAGTAACTGGACGCTGTCCGGTGCTGAGGACCTCGGCGGCGGCTTGAAGGCTGTCTTCCAAGTCTCTACGGCCTTCAATGCCGACGATGGCACTTTGACCGCAGCTAACACGCTGGGCAACAACGGCATGTTCGTTGGCCTGACCGGCGGCTTCGGTACCCTGCGAGCTGGCCGTCCGGTCAACACGCTGTACGGCAACGCCATGTTTGCCAACGGCACCAAGGGTGTTTCACTGCATGACTCCAACAGCGTGGTGAACGGCAACGCAGCGGCCAACGCCAAGAACTCGGGCGCTTCGAACTCCGTGTACGTGCCCAACGCAGTGCAATACCACACCCCCCGTTTTGGCGGTGTGCAGGTTCAGTTTGAATACGCACCGTCCGAGTCCAGCGCTGTTGGCAACAAGGCCGGCACGGGTATTGCTGTTCGTTACGACGGTGGTCCTCTGAGCGTGTCGTTCACCAACTACACGGGCGCGAAGGCTGCAACCAGCACCCTGAAGTCGGTCAACCAGATCGCTGCCGCCTATGATTTCAGCGTTGCCAAACTGTTCTTCACGTACCGCGACCAAGGCGGCCTTGCTGCTGATATGGACACGTCCTACGCTTTGGGTGTAACCGCTCCTGTTGGCCCTGGCGCTCTGTACGCTGCCTACAACGTGAACGAGCAGGCTGGTTCCGATGGCCGTACTGTCATCGCTGGCTACAAGTACAACCTGAGCAAGCGCACCCAAGCTTATGTGAACCTTGCACGACGCAATGCAGCATGGGTTCCTGGCTTCGCGCCTGCCAACGGCAACACCGTTCCTACCGGATCCAGCACCGGCTACGGCTTCGGTCTGACACATAACTTCTGATTGATCGAGCTGGTTTAGGCCAGCTGATCCAAAAGCAAAAGCCGCCTGTCGTCATGACAGGCGGCTTTTTTTCGTCTGCTGAAAGCCGCGTTGCACTGGCTTCGCACCCGAAGTCTTTCTGTTGCAGAGCTGCAACAAACTGAGCCTGATTCGACCCGTTTTTCAGGGCTTACCCTGACCGGTACCGTCTTTCACCCCTAATATTCACAGGTCGGTTTTATCAACTCGTGGTGCTGTACCACGGTATTTTTAAGGAAATCTTTATGAAAAAGTCCCTGATTGCTCTGGCAATTCTTGGTTCGGTTGCTGGTGTTGCACAAGCCCAGTCCACTGTGACCCTGTACGGTATCGCTGACGTGTGGCTCGGCTCTGAAAAAGACGGCCTGAATGCCAAGTCGGTTGCCAAGGTGAACTCCGGCGGCTTCAACGGCAGCCGTTTTGGTTTGACAGGTTCTGAAGACCTCGGTGGCGGCCTTAAAGCCGTGTTCAAGCTCGAGCAAGGCTTCGCCATCGACACCGGCACCCAATCCGCCGCAGGCACCGCATTTGGCCGTCAGGCTTACGTCGGTCTGGCCGGTGGTTTTGGTACCGTGACCTTCGGTAACGTGTGGTCTTCGATGGACGACGTCCTCGGCGCATCGAACGGTGCGTTTGATTCGGCATTCTCGCCAGCTGGCTTGGTCAACGGCGTGAACACGTCTTATGTTGATCGTCCGAAAAACGCCATCAAGTACCAGTCGCCCAGCTTCGGCGGCTTCAGCGGTGGCTTCACCTACGGCCTCGATGAAAACACTGCCGTCAGCCAGGACGTGGTTGACTTCAGCCTGTCGTATGGCGCAGGTCCCGTCGGCGTGAACTTCGCTTACCAGGTTCAAAACGGCGTGACCGACACGAAGCTGACCCACCTGGGCGGTTCTTACGACCTGGGCGTTGCTAAGCTGCTGGCCAGCTACGGTCAAGTCAAGGAAGACGCTGCAAAAACGACCGACTACCAGTTTGGCGTTGATGTGCCTTTGTCTTCGGCTCTGACGCTGTCGGGCAGCTATGCTCGTTCCAAGGACAATGCATTCTTGGGCAGCTCGAAGCGTGATGGCTTCGGCATCGCAGCCAAGTACAGCCTGTCCAAGCGCACGTTCACCTACGCAGGCGTGGTTTCTGGCAAACAGAAAGATGCCGCTGGCGTGAAAAACGACGAGTACCGTCTGTACGCAGTCGGCATGCAGCACTCCTTCTAAATCGCCTGCTGACTTCGGTCAGCTGGAGAGTTGAAGAAAAAAAACCCACCGTGGTGACACGGTGGGTTTTTTCATGGATGGGCCTTTTTGATCACTTGACCGCTGGCGCTGGCGCCTTCTCTGCTGGTTTCTTGGCTGTGGCCTTCTTCTCCGGCGCGGGTTTGACGGTGGGTTTGAATGCGTCACCGTTCACGGTGAGGCCCTCTGCTGACAGCTTGGCGGCGCGTTTGTCGCCAATGCCAGGTACCCTTTGCACGAAATCAGCCCAGTCTTTGAATGGCGAGGCCTTGCGCTCATCAAGGATCTTGGTGGATGTGCTGGGGCCTATGCCTTTGATGCTGTCGAGGTCGGCCTGGGTGGCTTTGTTGATGTCGACAGCGGCGAAGCTGGCCGCCGCGAGCAATGCCAGCATGCCGGCGAGAAATTTCTTGAACATGAGTCCTCCGTTTTGAAGTGGTTTGAACGCATCAGACCCGAAGAGCTGATTTGCCACATCGGATCTGCTGCGGAAGCCTGATGGCAGGCCTCGGTTGAAAAATATAGTTCAAAAATACTCAATAAATGTCGGTGCAATCTCTGATGTACAAAGTTTGTAGTTTTATTTGACACATTTTCACCATGTTCTTTTTGCCTCGTTTGATGAACATCACGGTGGTCGTCTTCTCTTCGTCACTCGTGAAGGGCCTCGCGGCGTTTGCGTTGGCTTTGGGTTTGGTGGGGTGCGCGGTGTCTGCACCGGGGCACGAAGACCTGGCTGCGAACGATGCGGCGAACACGGCCCGTGAGGCGGCCTTGAGTGCCGCCACGGCGCAGCTGTTGTTCACGCCGCCTTCGGCGCTGCCCTGGCAGCCATTCGCGTTGCCTGGAAAACGCTATGAAGTGTTCGAGCCGGTTGCCGTGCAGGCGCGGCCGGCGTTGCGCGTGCGGGCGCAGAGCTCGGTGAGCATCTTGCGGCGCCAGTTTGAGCCCGCTTTGCTTGCGCCGGGTCGTCTGGCGTTTTCCTGGAAGGTGGATGCGCTTCCCCTGGCGGCCGATCTGGCTGCGGCCGATGCGGCGGACTCACCGGTTCGTATCGTCCTGGGCTTTGAGGGCGACCGCTCGCGCTGGACGCCGAAGATGCACCGGCTCTCGGAGATGAGTCGCCTGCTCACGGGCGAAGAATTGCCTTATGCAACGTTGATCTACGTGTGGGGCAACCAGGAGGCGTTGGGCACCGTGGTGGTGAATCCACGCACCGATCGCATTCGCAAGCTGGTGCTCGACAGCGGCACGAGCCAGCTCGGTGTCTGGCGCGACCATGTGCGCGACGTGCAGGCGGATTTCAGACAGGCGTTTGGCGAGGAGCCGGGGCCCTTGCGTGTGGTGGCCCTGATGACGGACACCGACAACACCCGCAGCGCGCTCACCGCCTGGTACGGCGCGCTGACGCTGGAGGCCGCAGCGCCGGCACGTTGAGTCGACGCTGGTTTGCCCCCTGGATGCGGGTTACCCCGGTTCGGAGGCGGGAACGTTTGTTGCATAGTCCCTGCGTGTTCTTACTTTCAGGGATTTCCTCATGAATTCACGCGTCTCGAATCTGCACCTTGCTGTCCTGTCTGCTGCGCTCGCAATGGGTGCTGGCAGCCTGCAGGCGAAGACCTTCAAATGGACCAGCGCCAGCGATATTCCAACCTGGGACATCCACTCGCAGAACAACGCGCTGGCCAATGGCATTCATGCGTCGGTGTACGAGTCGCTCGTGTACTACAACAGCAAGACCTTCAAGCCCGAGCCGGTGCTGGCCACGGGCTGGAAGCAGGTCACGCCCACGCAACTGCGCCTCAATCTGCGCACCGGCGTGAAGTTCCACGATGGCTCCACGTTCTCGGCCGACGATGCGGTGTTCTCGATCGAACGCGCCATGACCAAGACCTCGAACTTCGGTATCTATGCCCAAGGCATCGACAAGGTGGTCAAGGTGGATGCGAACACCATCGACATCTTCACCAAAGACCCCAACCCGGTGCTGCTGAACCAGCTCACCGAGCTGCGCATGATGAGCAAGGCGTGGGCCGAGAAAAACAACTCGACCTCACCCAAAGACATCAAGACGCAAGACGAAAATTTTGCCCACCGCAATGCCAACGGCACCGGGCCGTTTGTGTTGAAAGAGTGGCAGCCCGACCAGAAGATGGTGCTCACGCGCAACCCGAACTGGTGGGGCAAGGCTGAAGGCAATGTCACCGAGGTGATCTACACGCCTGTGAAAGCGGTGGCCACACGCATGGCCGCGCTGCTCTCGGGCGAGGTGGACCTGGTGCTCGACCCCAGCCCGCAAGACTTGCCGCGCGTGCGCTCCGAGGGCACCTTGAAGGTGATTGACGGCATCGAGAACCGCACCATCTTCTTCGGCATGGACCAGTTCCGCAACGAACTGCCGGGCAGCAACATCAAGGGCAAGAACCCGCTGAAGGACCAGCGCGTGCGCAAGGCGCTTTACCAGGCGATCGACATGAACACGATTGCCCGCGTAACGCTGCGCGGGCTGGGTCAGCCCACCGGCGCACTGGTGGCGCCGCAGGTCAATGGCTGGACCGAGGCGGTGCACAAGCGCTACCCGTTTGACGTGGCCGCTGCGCAAAAGCTGCTGGCCGACGCGGGCTACAAGGACGGTTTCGAGGTGGACTTTGCCTGCCCCAACAACCGCTACATCAACGACGAGCAGATCTGCCAGGCGGTCACAGCCATGTGGGCACGCATCGGCGTGAAGGCCAAGCTGCGCACGCTACCGCTGTCGACCTACTTTCCGATGATCCAGCGCTATGAAGCCAGCATCTACATGCTGGGCTGGGGCGTGCCGACATTTGACGCGCTCTACAGCCTTCAGTCGCTGGTGCGCTCGGTGGGCGCGGGTGGTGATGGCAACTACAACGTGGGCCGCTACAGCAACCCGCAGATGGATGCGCTGGTGGAGCGCACCAAGAAGGAAACCGACCTGAAGCTGCGCACCGAACTGCTGACCAAGGCACTGGCCCTGCAGAACGAAGACGTGGCGCACATCCCACTGCACAACCAGGTGATTCCGTGGGCCATGAAGAAGAACATCGACGTGGTGCATCGCGCCGACAACCGGCTGGACTGGCGCCTGATCAAGGTAAACTGATTTCAGCCCATCTGCAGAGGGTCGCTCACCTCAGGTTGCGACCCTCTCTTCATTTGTACCCACGATGTTTGCATTCATTCTCAGGCGACTCGCGCAAGCCGTGATCGTCATGATCAGCGTCGCGCTGATCGCGTTCATGCTGTTCCAGTACGTGGGCGATCCCGTGGTGTTCCTGCTGGGGCAGGACGCCACGGCCGAGCAGGTCCGCGAACTGCGGGCCGATCTCGGTCTCGATCAGCCATTCTTCGTGCAGTTCTGGTATTTCCTCGCCAACGCGGTGCAGGGCGAGTTCGGACTGAGCCTGCGCCAGGGTGCCAAGGTATCGCGCTTGATCGCGGAGCGCTTCCCGGCCACACTGGAACTTGCCATGGTGGCTGCGGTGCTGGCACTGGCTGTGGGCATCCCCATGGGCGTGTATGCCGCGCTCAAGCGCGGCTCCTTCATGAGCCAGCTGTTCATGACCGTCTCGCTGCTCGGCGTGTCGCTGCCCACTTTCCTGATCGGCATTTTGCTGATCCTGGTGTTTGCCGTGAACCTGGGCTGGTTTCCCAGCTTCGGTCGCGGCGACGTGGTCCAGATGGGCTGGTGGTCCACGGGTTTGCTCACGGCCAAGGGCTGGCTGCACATCACCTTGCCGGCGATCACGCTGGCGATTTTCCAGCTCACGCTGATCATGCGGCTGGTGCGTGCCGAGATGCTGGAAGTGCTGCGCACCGACTACATCAAGTTCGCGCGCGCAAGAGGCCTCACCGACCGCGCCGTGCATTTCGGCCATGCGCTGAAGAACACCCTGGTGCCGGTGATGACCATCACGGGCCTGCAACTGGGTGGCCTGATTGCGTTTGCCATCATCACCGAGACGGTGTTCCAGTGGCCGGGCATGGGCCTGCTGTTCATTCAGGCGGTCACATTCGCCGACATTCCCGTGATGGCCGCCTACCTGTGTCTGATCGCGCTGATCTTCGTGGTGATCAATCTGATCGTGGACTTGCTGTACTTCGCCGTCGACCCTCGCTTGCGCGCCGAAAAATCGGGTGGACATTGAGCCCTGCACAGACATGCTGACCTCCCGCATCAAGGCCCATGGTCGCGCGTTCGCGCACATCGTGGCGTTTCACCCGGAGCTCACCGCGCTGCGCCGGGATCTGCACGCGCACCCCGAAATCGGGTTTGAAGAGCACTACACCGCGCAGCGCGTGGTGGAGTCGCTCAAAGTGTGTGGGGTGGACGAGATCCACACCGGCATCGGCAAGACCGGCGTGGTCGCGGTCATTCACGGACGGCGCCGCGAGAGCGGCCGCATGATCGGCCTGCGCGCCGACATGGACGCCTTGCCCATGACCGAGCACAACGACTTTGCGTGGAAGTCCACCAAGCCCGGGATGATGCACGGCTGCGGCCACGACGGACACACCACCATGCTGGTGGGCGCCGCGCGCTACCTGGCCGAAACGCGGCAGTTTGACGGCACGGCGGTGCTGATCTTCCAGCCCGGCGAAGAAGGCTTTGCGGGCGCCAAGGCCATGATCGAAGACGGCCTCTTCGAGCGCTTCCCGGTGCAGTCGGTCTACGGCATGCACAACTGGCCGCAGATGAAACCCGGCACGGTGGGGGTGAACCCCGGGCCGATGATGGCGTCGGCCGACCGCATCACCATCGAGATCACCGGAAAGGGTGGCCATGGCGCGCACCCGTACCAGACGGTGGACCCGGTGCTGGTCTCGGCCCACATCATCACTGCTGTGCAGAGCATCGTCTCGCGCAATGTGCGCGCCATCGACAGCGCGGTCATCAGCATCTGCGCCATGCAGGCCGGTGACATGGGCGCCTTCAGCGTGATGCCGGGCAAGGCCACGCTGGTGGGCACGGTGCGCACCTTCAATGCCGAGGTGCAGAACCTGATCGAGCAGCGCCTGCAAGAGGTGTGTTCTGGCGTGGCGCTGGGCCTGGGCGCTGCCGCTCACGTGAAGTACGAGCGCGTTTACCCGGCCACGATCAACAGCGCCGCCGAGGCCCGCTTCGCCGCCGACGTGGCGCAAAAGCTGCTCGGGCACGACCACGTGGACCGCAACATGGACCCGAGCATGGGGGCAGAAGATTTCTCGTTCATGCTGCAGGCCAAACCCGGTGCCTACCTGCGCCTGGGGCAAGGCCTGGAGAGCGGCATGGGCGGGTGTTACCTGCACAACAGCCGCTACGATTTCAACGACGAGGTGCTGCCTCTGGGCGCAGCGCTGCATGCTGGCCTGATCGAACAGGGCATGCCGCTGGCCGACGCCCCTGGCAAACCCGCTCAATCGACTTCCACAATTTCCAACCACGCAAGGAGTGATGCATGAAGTTCAACAAGACAGTGGTCAGCGGTCTGGTGATGTCCGCGGCCTTCGCCGTGGGTTCGGCCAGCGCGCAGACCATCCGCATCGGCAACCAGGGCGATGCGCTCTCGATGGACCCGCATTCACTGAACGAGTCGTTGCAGCTCAGCGTGACGAACAACGTTTATGAGCCGCTGGTGGGTCGCAACAAGACGCTCGGCCTGGTGCCGGCATTGGCCACGAGCTGGAAGCAGACCTCGCCGAGCGTGTGGCGCTTCGAGTTGCGCAAGGGCGTGAAATTCCATGACGGCGCGCCGTTCACGGCCGATGACGTGCTGTTCACCTTTGCCCGTGCCTCGGGCGAAGGCTCGGACATGAAGAGCTACACCAACGATGTGAAGGAGGTCCGTAAGGTCAACGACTTCACCATCGACATTGAAACCAAGGGGCCTTTCCCCATCCTTCCCGACGTGCTCTCGCTGCTGTTCATCATGAACAAGAAGTGGTCTGAAGAAAACCAGGCCACGCGCCCTGTGGACCGTCGCAAGGGCATCGAGAACGCGGCGTCGTTCCGCGCCAACGGCACCGGCCCATTTCGCCTGCGCGAGCGCCAGCCCAACATCAAGACCAGCTTCGTGCGCAACGGCAACTACTGGGGCAAGATCGAAGGCAACGTGATCAACGTGGAATACACGCCGATTGGCAACGACTCCACACGCGTGGCTGCGCTGCTCTCAGGCCAGGTCGACGTGATCGAGCCGGTGCCGCTGCAGGACGTGGCGCGCATCAACGCCAGCGGCAAGAGCAAGGTGATGCAAGGCCCTGAGCTGCGCACCATCTTCCTCGGCATGGACCAGAAGCGCGACGAACTGCTGTTCTCCAACGTCAAGGGAAAAAATCCCTTCAAGGACAAACGCGTGCGCCAGGCCTTCTACCAGGCAATCGACATCAACGGCATCCAGCGCACCGTGATGCGCGGTGCGTCCAAGCCCACGGCGTTGATGGTGGGTCCGGGCATCAACGGTTTTGACGAACCAATGAACGCCCGCCTGCCCTACGACCCCGAGGTGGCGAAGAAGCTGCTCACCGAAGCCGGCTACCCCAACGGCTTCGAGGTGGCCATGAACTGCCCGAACGACCGCTACGTGAACGATGGCGCAATCTGCCAGGCGGTGGCGGCCAACCTCGCACGGGTGGGCGTGAAGATCCTCCTGCAGGCCGAGACCAAGGGCACCTACTTCCCCAAGATCCTCAAGCGCGACACCAGCTTCTACATGCTGGGCTGGACCCCGGGCACCTACGACTCGCACAACGCCCTGAATGCGCTGATGCGTTGCGTGGACGAGAAGGGCAGTGGCCAGTTCAACCTGGGTGCGTACTGCAACCCCAAGATCGACGAGTTGACCGTGCAGATCCAGTCGGAGACAGACAAGGCCAAGCGTGACGCATTGATCAAGGAGGCTTTCAAGCTGCATTCCGACGACATCGGTCACCTGCCGCTGCACCAGCAAGCGCTGGCCTGGGGCGTGGCCAGCAATGTGGAGCTGGTCCAGCTGGCCGACAACTTCATGCCGTTTCGCTACATGTCTGTGAAATAGAAGCCCCCCGTGCGCCGCCTGCGGCGGCGTCCCCCCGGAGGGGGGACGCCCGCTGAGGCCGGCGGAGCCGGACCCGCGCGGGCCCTGGGCGGGCGCGCTCTCACTCGTTGCACTCTTAGGACTTTCCGTTGACCTCACTTCTGCACCGCTGGTTCGACAGCGATGTCGGCCACAGCTTCCGCACCTCTCCCACCGCCATCGTGGCGGCGGTGATTGCGCTCATCTGCGTCTTTTGCGCCGTGTTTGCGCCATGGGTGGCCCCGCACAACCCGTTCGACCTGGCCACGCTCGAACTCTCCAACGCGCGCCTGCCGCCCGCCTGGAGTCCGGAGGGCTCGCGCAACTTCCTGCTGGGCACGGACGACCAGGGCCGCGACATCCTCTCGGCGCTCATGTACGGCGCGCGCATCTCGCTGGCGGTGGGGCTGGCCTCGGTGCTGCTCTCGGTGGTGATCGGTGTGTCGTTTGGTCTGGCTGCGGGTTTCCTGGGGGGCTGGGTCGACAGCGTGCTCATGCGTCTGTGCGACGTGATGTTGTCGTTCCCTGCCATCCTGGTGGCGTTGCTGATCGCCGGTGTGGGTCGCGCGCTGTTTCCGAATGCGCACGAAGCGCTGGCCTTTGGTGTGCTCATCATCTCGATCACGCTCACCGGCTGGGTGCAGTACGCGCGCACCGTGCGCGGCTCCACGCTGGTGGAGCGCAACAAGGAATACGTGCAGGCCGCGCGCGTGACCGGTGTGGCGCCGCTGCGCATCATGCGCAGCCATGTGCTGCCCAACGTCATGGGCCCGGTGCTGGTGCTGGCCACCATCCAGGTGGCCACCGCCATCATCACCGAGGCCACGCTGTCTTTTCTGGGTGTGGGCGCACCGCCCACCTCACCGTCGCTGGGCACGCTCATCCGCGTGGGCAACGACTACCTGTTCTCCGGTGAGTGGTGGATCACCATCTTCCCGGGCGCCATGCTGGTGCTGATCGCACTCAGCGTGAACCTGCTGGGTGACTGGCTGCGCGATGCATTGAACCCGCGACTCCGGTAAACCCATGAGCCTCCTCCAAGTCAAGAACCTCGTCGTCGAGTTCCCCGGCCGCCGTGGCACATTGCGCGCACTGGACGACATTTCCTTCGACATCGCGCCCGGTGAAATCCTCGGTGTGGTGGGCGAGTCCGGCGCGGGCAAGTCGCTCACGGGCGCCTCCATCATCGGGTTGCTTGAACCCCCAGGCCGCGTGGCCTCGGGTGAAATTTTGTTGCAGGGCCAGCGCATCGACAACCTGCCACACGAAGACATGCGAAAGGTGCGTGGACGCAAGATCGGCGCGATCTTCCAAGATCCGCTGACCTCGCTCAACCCGCTGTATTCGGTGGGCCGCCAGCTCATCGAGACCATCACCACCCACCTGCCCGTCACGCAGGCCGAAGCACGCAAGCGCGCCATCGAACTGCTGAAAGACACCGGAATCCCCGCGGCCGAACAACGCATCGACCACTTCCCGCACCAGTTCAGTGGCGGCATGCGCCAGCGGGTGGTGATTGCGTTGGCACTCGCGGCCGAGCCGCAGCTGATCGTGGCCGACGAACCCACCACCGCGCTGGACGTGTCCATCCAGGCGCAGATCATCACGTTGCTCAAGACCATCTGCAAACAGCGTGGCGCGGCGGTGATGCTGATCACGCACGACATGGGTGTGATCGCCGAAACCTGCGACCGTGTGGCCGTGATGTACGCCGGGCGCATTGCCGAGATCGGTCCGGTGCACGAGGTCATCAACCACCCGGCCCACCCATACACCGCAGGTCTGATGGCCTGCATCCCCGACATGAGCATGGACCGCGAACGCCTGCACCAGATCGATGGCGCCATGCCGCGCCTCAACGCCATCCCGACCGGCTGCGCCTACAACCCGCGCTGCGAAAAGGTGTTCGACCGCTGCCATGTGGAGCGACCCGACCTGCTGATGGCCGGCGCCACGCGCGCGGCCTGCTGGCTGCACGCCGGTGCGGGAGTCTCGGCATGAGCTCGGACATGTTCGAGCGGGCCGTGCAGGCCCAGGCCGCCAAGGTGCAAACCGCCCAGACGCACGCGGACGTGTCTGCCGCCACCACCCAGGCAGCCACCGCCGCGCCACTGGTGCGCGCCATCGATCTGGCCAAGACCTTCGACGTCTCGGCTCCTTGGCTCAACCGAGTGATCGAGCGCCAGCCGCGCCAGCTGTTGCGCGCGGTCGATGGCGTGTCCTTCGACATCCCGCGTGGCCAGACGCTGGCGTTGGTGGGTGAGTCGGGCTGCGGCAAGAGCACCGTGGCGCGCCTGCTGGTGGGTTTGTACGAGCCCACACGGGGTGGTTTCGAGTTCGACGGGCAGGACGCGCACGCCGCCTTCAAGACACCCGAGGGCCGCAAGCTGCGCCGCCGTATCCAGATGATTTTTCAAGACCCCTACGCCAGCCTGAACCCTCGCTGGCGGGTGGAAGACATCATTGCCGAGCCGCTGCGTGAGCACGAGATCGAGACCGACCCGGATGCGCTGCGCGCGCGGGTGGATGATCTGCTGAAGTCGGTCGGTCTGTCTCCGCTGGATCGCGTGAAGTATCCGCACCAGTTCAGCGGCGGGCAGCGTCAGCGCATTTCCATTGCGCGGGCCCTGGCCACGCAGCCCGAGTTTCTGGTGTGCGACGAGCCCACCAGCGCGCTGGACGTGAGCGTGCAGGCGCAGGTGCTCAACATCATGAAGGACCTGCAGCGCGAGCGCGGTCTCACGTATCTCTTCATCAGCCACAACCTGGCCGTGGTGCGGCATGTGAGCGATCAGGTGGGCGTGATGTACCTGGGCCGGCTGGTGGAACTCGCGCCCAAGCACACGCTGTTCGACAGCCCGCGCCACCCCTACACGCGCATGCTGCTGGACGCGATCCCGAAGATGCACGACACGGGCCGCGCACGCACACCGGTCTCGGGCGAGGTGCCCAACCCGCTGAATCCACCCAGCGGCTGCGCCTTCAACCCGCGCTGCCCGCACGCCAACGACCGCTGCCGCAACGAGCGACCCGAATTGTTGACCTTGGCCGGTATCCGCATCGCGTGTCACGCGGTGGAAGAAGGGCGTATCTAGATCCCTCCGCGCTGCCTGCGGCGCCGCCCTCCGGGGAAGCCGCGTCAGCGGCGCTGGGAGGCGCGAGACCTGTTCGCAGCGCGCACGGTCACGCGTACCGTTTGCTTTTCAGGTTGTTCTTCATTTCCTTGAGCAGCGGCTGCAGCTTGTTGCCGCCGATGCGCAGGGCCAGGCAGGTGGCCACGATGTCGATCACCATCAGGTGCATCAGGCGCGAAGTCATGGGGCTGTAGCGGTCGTAGCCCTCGGGGTGGTCGGCCGAGAGGTGGATGTGGCCGGCCTGTGCCAGCGGCGTGCCGCTGGTGGTGATGGTGATCACAGTGGCGCCGTGCTTGCGCGCGATGTCGGCCGCGTCCATGAGGTCGCGCGTGCGGCCCGAGTTGGAGACGATCACCACGCAGTCGCCAGGGCCGAGCAGCGAGGCACTCATCACCTGCATGTGGCCGTCGCTGTAGGCGATGGCGTTGATGCCCAGGCGAAAGAACTTGTGCTGCGCGTCCTGCGCCACGATGCCCGAATTGCCCGCGCCATAAAACTCGATGCGACCCTTGTGCTTGTAGGTCGACACGAGTGCATCCACCGCCTTTTCAATCGCGTGGCTCGACGCGTCGTTGCGGTACTTCAGGAACGCCGCCACCGTGTTGTCGATCACCTTGACCAGCACGTCGCTGGTCTTGTCGTCCACGTCCACGCTGCGGTGGATGAAAGGCACGCCCTCGCTCACCGTGCCGGCCAGCTTGAGCTTGAAATCGGACAGGCCGTCGTAGCCCATGCTGCGGCAGAAGCGCACCACGGTGGGCTTGCTCACGTGGGCGCGATCGGCGAGCTCGGTCACGGGCAGGCTGGCGAAGGTGCGCGGGTCCAGCAGCACGAGCTTGCCCACACGTTGCTCGGCGGGTGCCAGCGAGGGCAGGGAGGCTTTGATCCGGTCGAGCATGGGGTGCACCTGGTTGGCAGAGGATGAAATTTTATTACCTGATCTGTTCGATAATACGTTCCATGAACCAGCTCGATGCCCTCAAACAATTCACCACCGTGGTGGCCGACACCGGCGATTTCAAGCAGATTGCCGCTTTTGCGCCTCACGACGCAACGACCAATCCCTCGCTGATCCTCAAGGCGGTCCAGAAGCCGGAGTACGCGCACCTGCTGACAGACGCGGTGGCGAAGTACGGCTCCCTGGGCCTCGACGAAGTGACGAACCGGCTGCTGGTGCATTTTGGCTGCGAGATCCTGCAACTCATTCCCGGCCGCGTGTCGACCGAGGTGGACGCTCGTCTGAGCTTCGACACCGAGGCCACGGTGGCGCGCGGACGCCGCATCATCGACCTGTACCGGGGCGAGGGCGTTCACGCGGACCGTGTGCTGATCAAGGTGGCTTCCACCTGGGAGGGCATTCAGGCCGCGGCCCAGCTGGAGCGCGACGGCATCCACACCAACCTCACGTTGCTGTTCTCGTTTGCCCAGGCGGTGGCCTGCGGGCAGGCGAAAGTCCAGCTGATTTCACCCTTTGTGGGTCGCATCTACGACTGGTACAAAAAGACCGCGGGCGCGGCTTGGGACGAGGCCGCCATGGCTGGCGCCAATGACCCGGGTGTGCGCTCGGTGCGCAGCATCTACGAGTTCTACAAGAATCACGGCATCCACACTGAGGTGATGGGCGCGAGCTTTCGCAACGTGGGCCAGATCACGGCGCTGGCCGGTTGCGACCTGCTGACCATCAGCCCCGACCTGTTGGCCCAGCTGGCTGCGAGCGAGGCGCCCCTGAGCCGTGCGCTGGACGCCGAAGCAGCGAAGGCCATGGACATTCCTTTTGTGACCCACGACGAAGCCAGCTTCCGCTTTGCTTTGAATGAAGACGCGATGGCCACGGAGAAGCTTTCCGAGGGTATCCGGGCTTTCGTGGCGGACACGATCAAGCTGGAAGCCTTGATGCGCTGAGCCTCCGTTCTTTGGCCTGGAGCGCATGGGTGCCCGGGTGGGCCGGACAGCTCATCAGCCGCTTCGCGTCAGCAAATCGCCGTCCGGCCCACCCGGGCACTCACGCTTTGGTTGAAAGAGCGGTTGAAGACAGAAATGAAAAAACCCCGCGAGGTGACTCGCGGGGTTTTTTTCTTGGGATTCCCGTCAGCCTGCGGTGATGCAGTCCGACGCAGCATGAGGGCCTAGCGCAAGGCGCATGGGCACTGACAGTAGCAACGCTACGGCAAGCCCATGCAACGCGGCGATCGGCCCTCAGGCAAGGAGAGCCGGAGCAATTACATGCCCATGCCGCCCATATCGCCCATGCCACCCATACCGCCACCACCCATGGCGGGTGCGTCATCCTTCGGGGATTCGGCAACCATGGCTTCGGTCGTGAGCATCAGGCTGGACACCGAAGCAGCGTTCTGCAGTGCGGTGCGGGTCACTTTCGTGGGGTCCAGAATGCCCATTTCGATCATGTCGCCGTACGTGTCGTTGGCGGCGTTGAAACCGAAGTTGCCTTTGCCGGCCAGGATGGCGTTGACCACCACCGATGGCTCGCCACCGGCGTTGGCCACGATTTCGCGCAGAGGCGCTTCGATCGCTTTCAGGACCAGCTTGATGCCGGCATCCTGGTCGGCGTTGTCACCCTTGATGGTGCCCGCGGCCTGACGGGCGCGCAGCAGGGCCACGCCACCACCGGCGACGATGCCTTCTTCCACCGCAGCGCGCGTGGCGTGCAGGGCGTCTTCCACGCGGGCTTTCTTTTCCTTCATCTCGACTTCGGTGGCAGCGCCAACCTTGATCACGGCCACGCCGCCGGCCAGCTTGGCCACGCGCTCTTGCAGTTTCTCGCGGTCGTAGTCGGAGGTGGCCTCTTCGATCTGCACACGCACTTGTTTCACGCGGGCTTCGATGTCAGCGGCAGCGCCGGCGCCGTCGATGATGGTGGTGTTTTCCTTGCCCACTTCGATGCGCTTGGCCGAGCCGAGGTCGGCCAGGGTCACTTTTTCCAGCGTCATGCCGACTTCTTCGGCAATCACTTTGCCGCCGGTCAGGATGGCGATGTCTTCCAGCATGGCTTTGCGGCGATCGCCGAAGCCAGGGGCCTTCACAGCCACAACTTTCAGGATGCCACGGATGGTGTTGACCACCAGGGTCGCCAGGGCTTCGCCTTCGACGTCTTCGGCAATGATCAGCAGCGGACGGCCGGCCTTGGCCACTTGCTCCAGCGTGGGCAGCAGGTCACGGATGTTGGAGACCTTCTTGTCGTACAGCAGCACGAAGGGGTTGTCCAACAGGGCCGACTGCTTCTCGGGGTTGTTGATGAAGTAGGGCGACAGGTAGCCGCGGTCGAACTGCATGCCTTCGACGACATCGAGCTCGTTCTGCAGCGATTTGCCGTCTTCCACGGTAATCACGCCTTCCTTGCCCACTTTGTCCATGGCGCTGGCGATGATGTCGCCGATGCTGGTGTCGCTGTTGGCGGAGATGGAGCCGACCTGGGCGATTTCCTTGCTGGTGGTGGTGGCCTTGGAGGCCTTCTTCAGCTCGGCGATCAGGGCTTCCACGGCACGGTCGATACCGCGCTTGAGGTCCATCGGGTTCATGCCGGCGGCCACGTACTTCATGCCTTCGCGCACGATGGCCTGGGCCAGCACGGTGGCGGTGGTGGTGCCGTCACCGGCGTTGTCGGAGGTCTTGGAAGCAACTTCCTTGACCATCTGGGCGCCCATGTTCTGAAGCTTGTCCTTCAGTTCGATTTCCTTGGCCACGGACACACCGTCCTTGGTCACGGTGGGGGCGCCGAACGAGCGCTCGAGCACCACGTTGCGGCCTTTGGGGCCCAGGGTGACTTTGACGGCGTTGGCCAGGATGTTCACACCCTCGACCATGCGTGCGCGGGCTTCGCCGCCGAAAATGACGTCTTTTGCTGCCATGTTGATAACTCCTAATTGAATTGAACAGTTGAGGACAGAGCGAGCAGGCGCTTCGCGGGCTGCTCGGTCAGTCCCGCAAAATTACTTGGACTCAACAACCGCGAACAGGTCGTCTTCTTTCATCACCAGCAGTTCATTGCCATCGACCTTGACGGTCTGGCCGCTGTACTTGCCAAACAGAACGCGGTCACCGACCTTGACGTTCATGGCGGCCACTTCGCCTTTGTCGTTTTTCTTGCCAGGACCGACCGCCAGGATCTCGCCCTGGTCGGGCTTCTCGGCGGCTGCGTCGGGGATGACGATGCCGGAAGCGGTTTTGGTTTCGCTGTCAATGCGCTTGACGATCACGCGATCGCCGAGAGGACGAAGGTTCATTGCATCTCCTGGGTATGGAACAAATGGGAAAGGGGCTCAGGTCGGCGGTGCCGGCTGTGAGCCGGATGGAAGCCGCCGATCACGTGGGGCGAGCTTGTTAGCACTCAACCCCAGCGAGTGCTAATGATAAGGGTGGTGACAACCCATTTCAAGGCCAGCGTGTTTTATTTCTGGTCGCACGCGGAACTTGGCCGCCCCATCCCGGGGCCGGTGGCGCGAGCACTTACCATTCCGGGATGGATCGATTCAACCCCCCGCTCGATCCGGCCCCCTGGTTTGCTTCCCTGTCCCGCCTCCTGGCGGGTCTGGCCGTTCTGTTGTTCGGTCTCTGGATTGCCCTGTGGCCGGACCTCGCCCGCGCCTCACCCGGCGAAACCGACGTCACCCTGCAGGCGCGCCACTGGACCGACCCGACGGGTGGTTTGGGCATCGACGAGGTGGTCCGCCGGCCCACCGGGGATTTCGAGGCCATGGAGCGTTACCGCAGCTTTCAGCTCGACGGCGCCGCGCTGTGGTTGCGGCTGGACCTGCCGCAGCGCGACGCCGGGCGGCGCTGGTACCTGATGTTGAGCGCAGCCGCATTCACCAACCGGGCCACCCTGTACACCGCCAGTCCGTCGGGGGTGTGGACGGCCCAGCAGGCGGGCGATCACCTGCCGGTGTCCCGATGGGACCAGCCGGACCAGTCGCCGTTGTTTGCGCTCGATCCCCAGGCCACCGGCCCTGTGTGGCTTCGGCTGGAGAATCGGCCCGCGCCGCTGAGCCCACGCCTGATCCTGCTGGATGAGCGGGAGTTGCAGGCGAAGCGTCAATGGACCTTCCTGATGGTGGGGGGGTACCTGGGCTTCGGGCTGCTGGTGTTGTTCATCGGGTGGGTGCATGCGCGCCTGTACGCCGACCGCGCGTTCATCGCTTACTGCTGTTATGTGGCCAGCATGCTGGGCTTCCAGGCCGCCTTTACCGGCATCGGCGGCTTGTTCTTCTGGCCCGATCACGCGGCCTGGAACGATGCGGCGCCAGCCGTGTTCATGCTCTGGTTGACGGCCTCGGGCATCTGGTTCGTGCGCGAAGTCTGCGTGGTCTCGCGCCACCACCGCGGGCTCGACCGTCTGGTGCTGGCCTGGTCGGTGTTCGGCCTGCTGTTTCCCGCGGTTTACCTGCTGCTGCTGAACCGGCCGGCCTTCATCGTGCTCAACCTGTACGGCCTGTTGTCGGTCCTGCTGAGTTTCGGCCTTTGCATCTGGACCTGGCGCCGGGGCGAAACCTACGCCGGCTGGATGGCGCTGGGCTTCCTGCCGGTGCACCTGGCCTACCCCTTTCCGGCACTTCGCAGTGCAGGGGTTCTCCCGGACAGTTGGGCGACGCAGTACGCGGTGTTGATCGGCTCGGCGATCGAGATTCCGCTGCTGCTCTACATCCTTCACCGCCGCGCCAAGGACTTCAGCGAGAACCGTGCCCGCTTGCGGGCGATTGAAAGCACCGATCCCCTCACCGGCCTGACGATTGCCCCCGTGCTGCTGCTGCGCCTGCGCGATGCCCTGCGGCGGTCGTCGCGTTATGGTCACCGCTGCGGCCTGGTGCTGGTGGAGTTGTCCAACCACGCCGACATTCTCAGCCGCGAGGGCCGTGAGGCCGGTGATCGGGCGCTGGTGGTAGCCGCCTCGCGCCTGTCGGCCGTGGTGCGCGATGTGGACACAGTCTGCCGCATCGCCGAGACCCGCTTCGCGCTGCTGGTCGAGGGGCCCGAAGACCTCAAGATGCTGGGCCAGCACATCGTGGCCAAAGGGCTGGAGCGGGTGCCTTTGCTGCCGGCCGATCTGTCGCTGCGTTTCCGTCTGGTCTCGGCCTCACTGCCGGACGATGCCGACGAGTCGCTGGACGACGCGCGCCTCATGGAGCGCCTGCACGGTGCGCTGGACCGGCTCGCCGAAGACCCACGCAAGGTGGTGTTGCACCTCGCGCAATTGGCCTGATTGGCTCGGGTGGAGCGGAGGCTTCAGAAATGCGCCAGGTAGCCGCCGTCCACCACCAGTGTCTGGCCGGTGACGTAACTGGCCGCGGGCGAGGCCAGGAACACGGCGGCTCCCGCGATCTCGTCCGGCTGGCCCCAGCGGCCGAGCGAGCTGCGCTGCTGTAGCCAGGCCAGGGTCCGGGCATCGTCGACCATGGCTGCGTTGGCCTCGGTGGCAAAGAAGCCAGGGGCAATGGCATTGACGTTGATGCCGTGCGGACCGAGTTCGGCGGCCAAGGCGCGGGTCAGGGCTTCGAGCGCGCCTTTGCCGGTGGTGTAGGCCGCGTCGCCGGCGCGGGCGATCGGCCCGGCGATCGAGGTCACGTTGATGATGCGACCGAAGCCCTGTGCACGCATGGGCCGTGCGGCCTCACGACACAGGTGCCAGGCCGACACCAGATTGGCCTCCAGCAGCTCGCGCAGCGCCTGGGCAGGCAGCTCGTCCAGTGGCTGTCGGCGGCGCTGGCCCACGTTGTTGATCAGGATGTCCAGACGCCCGCTGTTCGCCAGCACGCGGGCCAAGGCGGCGGTGGCCGCGGCTTCGTCGGTCACGTCAAACGGCAGTGCGTGCGCCAGTCCCGCGCCGGCTGACCCGCAAGCCCGGATTTGTTCCACGGCCATGGCCAGGCTGTCGGCATCGCGGCCACCCAACCAGACGTCGGCGCCGTGGACGGCCAGCGCGCGGGCCATGGCCAGGCCCAGGCCACGGCTGGCACCGGTGACCAGCGCCACGCGGCCTTGCAAAGAGAAGAGGGGGGTTGAGGTCACGCGCGAATTATCGACGGGCAACATGCCCGCCGAGTGGTGCGCCTCATCGCGGCTCAGGCCGCGAGTTCAGCCATCGACGATTCCGGGAAGGCCAACTCGGGCTCGATGTTCTCCAGCGGCAGCGTGAAGTAGAAGGTGCAGCCTGCGCCGGGTGCCGTTTCGGACCAGATGCGCCCGCCGTGCCGGTCGATGATGCGTTGTGCCAGGGCCAGACCGGTGCCGGTGCCCTCGAAGTCCATCGAATGGTGCTGGCGCTGGAACATCACGAACAGGTTGTGCGCCTTCTCCAGGTCGAAACCCGCGCCGTTGTCGCTCACGAAGAAGGTGCGCCCGCCCATGGGGTTGACCTTCCAGCCCACCTTGATGACCGCGTCATCGCGCTTGGCGGTGTACTTCACTGCGTTGTCGAGCAGGTTGCCCCAGGCCTGGGCGAGCAGCATGGCGTCGCCACGAACCAGTGGAAGATCGGGGTCGATCAACCATTGAATGGAGCGCTTCGGGTGCTCCTGCTTCAGGTGGGCGACGACGCCGTGCAACAACTGCGTGAGCGGCACAGGCTGGGCCGCGACCGTCACACGGCCCAGGCGCGCGTACTCCAGCAGGCCTTCGATCATCAGGCTCATGCGCTTGGCCGCCTTGGCGATCGAGGTCTGGTATTGGCGGGCGAGGTTGTCGGTGGACTCACCCGTCTGCTCCTGCAGCAGGCTCACGAAGCTGGCGATGTGACGCAGCGGTGCGCGCAGGTCGTGCGAGACCATGTGCGAGAACACATCCAGGTCCTTGTTGGCCGCCACCAGTTGCTGCGTGCGTTCGGCCACACGTTTTTCCAGTTCGCGGTTGAGGTCGTTCATCACGTCCTCCAGGCTCTTGGCCGCGGTCATGTCGCGCGTGATGCTGGAGAGGGCCTGCAGTTCACCCACTTCGTTGCGCAGCGCGGTGAGCACGGTGTGCGCCCAGAAGCGCGAGCCGTCCTCGCGCAGGCGCCACCCGCGCGACTCCCATTGGCCGTGCTCCTTGGCCAGGCGCAGCACCTGGCTTGGGTCCACTTCGTCTTCACCCGCGTTGTCGGTGCACATCAGCGTTTCGTAGGACTGGCCGACGATCTGCGAGCGCTGGTGGCCGTGCAGGCGCTGGGCGCTCTCGGTCCATTCGGTCACGGCACCGGACTCGTCCACAAAATAGATGCAGTAGTCCTGGATCGCATCGACCATCAGGCGGTAGCGCTGCTCGCTGGCAAACAGCTCTTCCGAGCGCTCGCGCACCCGCTCTTCCAGGTCCTGGTTGGCGTGCAACACGAACTCTTCGGTGCGGCGACGATCGGTGATGTCGTGCAGCTCGATGAACAGACCCTCGACGGATCCGTTCTGCAGATCGGGGATGTAGTGGATCTCGAAGTAGTTCAGGCCGCCATCGGCACCCATGCGCTCGGCTTCGAAGTTTTGCGCCTGTCCACCCAGCGTGGCCAGCACGCGCGGCATGATTTCGGGCAAGACCTCGGGACGAACCACCTCGCTCAGGTGCGAGCCCACCATGTCCTCGGGCTCCTTGGCGTAGCGCTGGGCGTGCGCGTTGTTGGCAAAGCGGCAGATCAGGTTCTTGTCGTAGTACGCCAGCCGAGCCGGAATGCGGTTGGTGATGCTGCGCAGGATGGCGTCTTGCGGCGCGTCGGTGACGTGGCTGGCCGGCACATTGCCGAGGTCGGCCACCATGGTGCTGGTGTGCAGGAATTGTCCTTCGGCATCAAAGACGGCCGTGGACGTGAGCCGGGCCTGCAGAAAGTCGCCGTTGGCGCGGCACAGCGTGAGCGTGAGCGGCTCGGTGCGGCCACTGATGAGCAGCTGTTCCACGTGCGTGGACGCCTGGCTGCGGGATTCGGGTGACGCCAGGTCTTCCAGCGTCTTGAAGATGATCACTTCCTCCCTGTCCATGCCAAGCCAGTCCAGCAATGTCTGGTTGATGTTCACGCAGCGCAATTCGGCGTCCAGCGCCAACAGGCCGCAGGGCGCGTTGTCGTACAAGGCGCGGGCAGCGCTCAAGGCGGCCAGCAATTCGTCGGTGATGGGTGCCAACTGCTGCTCAGAGGTCGGTGCAGAGGTGTCCATGGTGGAGGGCTCCAGGTCGGTTCGGTCAGGGCAAGGAATTGCTCGTATTTCCTTATCGGACGCTGGCGGAAAAAATTCAGGGAAACGAAATCGCGGGAATGGCGGGTGAATCCAGCCCAGTTGAGGCGAAAAAAAGCCCCGGAGCTTGCGCGCCGGGGCTTTTGGGTGTTTGTAAGTGATTGCTTACAAGCCTGCGGCCTTGCGCAGGGCGGCAGCGCGGTCGGTGCGCTCCCAGGTGAATTCGGGCTCTTCGCGGCCAAAGTGGCCATAGGCGGCGGTCTTGGTGTAGATCGGGCGCAGCAGGTCCAGCATCTGGATGATGCCTTTGGGACGCAGGTCAAAGTGTTCATTCACCAGCGCGGCGATCTGCTCGTCGGAGATCACGCCGGTGCCTTCCGTGTAAACCGTCACGTTCATCGGGCGGGCCACGCCGATGGCGTAAGCCACCTGGATCTGGCACTGCTTGGCCAGGCCGGCGGCCACCACGTTCTTCGCCACGTAGCGCGCGGCGTAGGCGGCCGAGCGGTCGACCTTGGACGGGTCCTTGCCGGAGAACGCACCACCACCGTGCGGGCAGGCGCCGCCGTAGGTGTCGACGATGATCTTGCGCCCGGTCAGGCCGCAATCGCCCTGGGGGCCGCCGATGACGAAACGGCCGGTGGGGTTGATCAGGTAGTGCGTGTTCTGCAGCCATTCCTTGGGCAGCACCGGCTTGATGATCTCTTCGATGATGGCTTCATTGAACGAAGCCTTCATTTTGGTGGACGTCTCGCTCTGGTCGGGGCTGTGTTGGGTCGAGAGCACCACGGTGTCGATGCTGTGGGGCTTGCCGTCCACGTAGCGCATGGTCACCTGGCTCTTGGCGTCGGGGCGCAGGAATGGCAGGCGGCCATCCTTGCGCAGCTGGGCCTGGCGCTCCACCAGGCGGTGCGCATAGTAAATGGGTGCAGGCATCAGCTCGGGCGTCTCGTCGCAGGCGTAGCCAAACATCAGGCCCTGGTCACCAGCGCCGATGTTGAGGTGGTCGTCTGACGCATGATCCACGCCCTGGGCGATGTCGTTGCTTTGCTTGTCGTAGGCCACCAGCACCGCGCAGCCCTTGTAGTCGATGCCGTACTCGGTGTTGTCATAGCCGATGCGCTTCAAGGTGTCGCGTGCGACCTGGATGTAGTCGACGTGCGCGTTGGTCGTGATCTCGCCGGCCAACACCACCAGGCCGGTGTTGCACAGCGTTTCGGCTGCCACGCGGCTGCGGGGGTCCTGGGTGAAGATCGCGTCGAGGATCGCGTCGGAAATCTGGTCGGCAACCTTGTCGGGGTGGCCTTCAGAGACGGATTCGGAAGTGAAAAGGAAATCGTTCGCCATGGTTAAACTCCAAGTTGGTTGATCGGCGTTGCCGGTCTGTCAGAGTTCGGCGAACGCTTTAGCGGAATTTGTGAATCGCCCCGCAATTAGTTCAGTAACTCGGCGATGGGCGAATTCTAGTCCAAGGACCAGGCCCCGTCCCGCCTCTCACCACCGCCGCCTTGGCTCCGCTGATCCATTTTCTTTTTCGCACGTTGAGCCTGTTGCCGCTGCCGGTGCTGCACGCGCTGGGTTGGGTGCTGGGCTGGGTGAGCTTCCTGCTCTCGGGCCGTTACCGCCGCCGCTTGCTGGCGCATGCGAAGCAGGCGGGGTTTTCTTTGGACGTTGCGCTGGCCTCCGTCGGTGAGGCGGGCAAGCTGGTGGCCGAGTTGCCCCGCCTGTGGCTGGGCCGACCGGTGCGGGTGGATTGGGACGGCGCCGAGCACATCGAGGCAGCGCAGGCGAGCGGTGCGGGTTTGCTGTTCCTGACACCGCACCTGGGCTGCTTCGAAATCACCGCCCAGGCCTACGCGCGGCGCTTTGGCGCCCGACATCCCATGACGGTGCTGTTCCGTCCGGCGCGCCAGCCCTGGTTGCGCGATCTGGTGGCGGGCGCACGCCAGCGCCCGGGCTTGCTCGCAGCCCCCACCACACTGGCCGGCGTGAAGCAGCTGATCAAGGCGCTCAAGGGGGGTGACGTGGTGGGCCTGTTGCCCGACCAGGTGCCACCCGCCGGGCAGGGTGCCTGGGCACCGTTTTTCGGCCGAGACGCCTACACCATGACGCTCTCGGCGCGTCTGGCGCAGAGTGGCAACACGCGGTTGCTGGTGAGCTGGGGTGAGCGGCTGAGCTGGGGCCGGGGCTTTCGGGTGCATGTGCAGCCGTTTGGGCCACTGGATGACGACGCCTTGGTGGCGGCGCGGCAGATCAACCAGGCGATGGAGGCGCTGGTGCGAGAATGCCCGGCCCAATACCTCTGGTCTTACGACCGCTACAAGAGCCCACCGCCCTTGCGCTGATGTCCGATCCCATTCCCGTCTCTGCCCACCAACTGCCGCCCGGCGGCATGGCCAACCGGCTGGGTGTGGTTTTCATGCGCCTGCTGGCTTTGCTGCCCCTGTCCTGGGTGCGAGCGCTGGGCTGGATGCTCGGGCAGGTGCTGCACGTGGTGGCAGCGCGCCGTCGTCGCATTGCCAGCACCAATTGGGGTATCTGTTTTCCCGACCAAAGTGCGGCCGAGCGCAACCGGGCGGTGCGCCGGCACTTCGTGTTTTTCGCCCAGGCCTGGATGGACCGCAGCTGGCTGTGGGAAGCCAGCGATGCCACCATCCGCCGGCGCCTCAAGCTCACCGGTGATCTGCAGGCGCTGGCCGGCAGCGAACCCACGGTGTTGTTTGCACCGCACTTCGTGGGCATGGATGCCGGCTGGACCGCACTGACCGCCCACCTGGAACGCCGCTTCTGCGGTATCTACGCCGAACAACTCAACGCCGACGTGGACCGCTGGATGGCCAAAGGCCGCCAGCGCTTCGGCGAGCCCCACATCGTGGCCATGCGCCAGGGTCTCAAGCCGCTGGTGGCGGCGCTGCGCCAGGGCTTGCCGCTGTACTTGCTGCCCGACATGGACTACGGCACGCGCGATTCGGTCTTCGTGCCCTTTTTTGGTGTGCAGACCGCCACCATCACCTCACTCTCGCGGTTTGCACGCCTGGCCAGTGCTCGGGTGGTGCCGGTGGTCAGCCGCCTGACGAAAGACGGCTACGAGGTGACGGTACATTCGCCCTGGGCGGGCTACCCCACGGGCGATGTGGAGGCCGACACGGCCATGATGAACACCCAGCTCGAAGGGTTCATCCGCGCCACGCCCGAGCAGTACTACTGGGTGCACAAGCGCTTCAAGACCCGACCCGAGGGCGAACCGTCGTTTTACGCCAACCTCTGAGCGCGCCCGCTAGGGCGACAGGAAGTCCCCGATGAGCGCCGCCACTTGCCGCGGTTGCTCGTGCACGATCCAGTGCGTGGCGCCAGCCACCCGCTTGATGCGAAGGTCGGCCACATAGCCATCAAGCCCGTCGAGCAGGGCCTGCGGCAAGGCGGTGTCGCCCAGTCCCCAGATCACCAGCGTGGGCACGTTCACTGCCACGCGCTCGCGCGGCAGTTGCACAGCCGCAGCACCTGTGTCGCTGGCCGTGGGAGGACGCAGGGGCGATGCCGCGTAATAGGCGCAAGCGCCTTGCAGGCCCTGGCTCCAAACCTCACGGTAGCGCTCGCGCGTGGTTTCATCCAGCCAGGCCATCGGCCCGCTGTCGGCGGCCATGTTGGTGAAGAAGGGCCACAGGCGCGCGAAGTCGTTTTCAGCCAGCAGGGCGGCTGCGTCCGGGCGCACGAGGAAATTCATGTACGCGCTGGACGCCTGCTGCGTCGGCGAGTTGGCCAGTTCGCGCTGGAAGGTGGCCGGGTGGGGGGCGTTGACGATGGCGAGCCGTCGCATCGCTGCCGGGAACCTCGCGGCCACGCTCCAGGCCAGCGCACCACCCCAGTCGTGAGCGACCAGGGCGGCGAGCTGACCGGGTGTGGGGCTGTCTTGCGTGATGACGTCGATGAGCGCCGTGAGGTCCTGCACCAGCGGCTTGGCGCGGTAGGCCGACACCTCGGTGGGCGCGCTGGAGCGCTCGTAGCCACGCAGGTTGGGCGCGACGCAACGGTAGCCGCCGTGCTCGGGCTGAGCGAAATGGACCAGCAATACGTCCCACACGAAAGCGGCTTCGGGAAAACCGTGCAGGAACAGGAGCACCGGTCGGCCCGGCTGACCCGCAGCCCGGCAGCTCAGCGTGATGCCGTGTGGCAGGGCTTGTTGGAAGGTGTCGATCATCGCGGGCAGTCTCCGTGTGCCCGCGCACGTTCAATCGAGGGCGGGCGGCTCGTCTTCGGGTTCGGCGGCTGGCGCGGCCACAGTGGTGCCGGCCTCATGCGTCCAGTTCCAGAGCATCTGCGCCACCTCGTCCAGGCCCTTTTTCTTCAAGGCCGAGAAGAGTCTGGCTTCACCGCCGCCGGATTGCAGTCGCGCAATCGACAGCGCTTTTTGCGCCTCGGCGTGGTTGAGCTTGTCGGACTTGGTGAGCAGCACCAGGAATTTCAAGCCTTCTTCGACCCGTGGACGGATCACCTCGAGCAGGATCTCGTCAAGCTCTGTCAGGCCCAGGCGCGGGTCGATCAGGAGCACCACGCCCTTGAGGTTCTCACGCGTGAGCAGGTAGTTGCCCATGACGCGCTGCCAGCGCAGCTTGGCCTCACGGGGCACGGCTGCATAGCCGTAGCCGGGCAGGTCGGCCAGCACGGCATCGGTCACGCCCTGCTTGCCGAGCGAGAACAGGTTGATGCTTTGCGTGCGACCTGGGGTCTTGGAGGCGAACGCCAGGCGTTTTTGCTGCGTCAGGGTGTTGATGCAGGTCGATTTGCCGGCGTTGGAGCGGCCCACGAAGGCCACCTCGGGCACCGTGAGCGGGGGCAGGTGTTCGAGCTGCGGGGCGGTGGTGAGGAAGCGGGCCGTGTGCAGCCAGCCGTGCGCGATCTTGATGTCGGGGTTCAGCGAATCGGGGGATTTTCCAGCGTTGGGTGTGCGGGCTTGGGGGCTCTTGGCGTCCGCAGACGGGGAAGCAGGGGTGTTGGCTGGAGTGTGGTTCTGGGTCATTGGGGTTGTTTCCCGAGAGGGCATTGTAAAATCGATTGGCTGTAACCAGACATCCCGCGAAATTCTTCAACCCGAACACGTCGCATTCGACGCCCGTCCCGTCATGAAATTGCCTGTTTCCCTTCTTTGCGCCGCTGCTGCTGCGGCTTTGTCGTTCGGTGTCCAGGCGCAGTCGGTCAAACCCGATCTGGCCAAGGGTGCTGCCGCATTTGGCCAGGCCTGCGTGGCCTGCCATGCAGCGGACGGCAACTCCACCACGCCGGCCAATCCCAAACTGGCCCAGCAACACCCCGAGTACCTGGTCAAACAGCTGCAGGAGTTCAAGTCGGGCAAGCGGGACAACGCCATCATGAAGGGCTTTGCGACGGGTCTGTCTGACGATGACATGCGCAACATCGGCTTCTGGCTGGCGGCCCAGAAGGCTGCGCCGGGCGCTGCCACCGACAAGGACCTGGTGACCCTGGGTGAGCGCATCTACCGCGGCGGCATCCCCGATCGCCAGATCGCCGCTTGCGCCGGCTGCCACAGCCCCAACGGCGCCGGCATTCCCGCGCAATACCCGCGCCTGTCGGGCCAGCACGCCGACTACACCGCAACCCAGCTCAAGCATTTCCGCGACGGCACCCGGGCCAACAACCTCCAGATGGCGGGTGTTGCCGCCAAGATGAACGACCGCGAAATCAAGGCCGTGGCCGACTACATTGCCGGTCTGCGCTGAGATTCACCCAGGGCTCTTGCCCTTGGGCGGTCGCCGGGATATAAGCAGACGTTAATATTTGCCGGCACAATGCGATAAAGCCTTCCGGCGTTGAACCGCCAGCGAAAAACAACATCACAACAGGGCGCGTTCCGGGGTCACCGGAACCGCCCTTTTTGTTGAACCGTTCTCCCCACATCCCATGACCGTTTCCACCCAAGGCCTGCACATCCGCACCGGCTCGCGCATCGTCAGCGAGACGGTGGAGTTGTTGTCGTCGATGCGGTTCTCGATTTCGCTGCTCACTGTCATCTGCATCGCCTCGGTGATCGGTACCGTGGTCAAGCAGCACGAGCCGGTCAACAACTATGTCAACCAGTTCGGCCCTTTCTGGGCCGATGTGTTTGCCAGTGCCAACCTCTTTTCGGTGTACAGCGCGTGGTGGTTCCTGCTGATCCTGGCGTTTCTGGTGACCAGCACCAGCCTGTGCATCGCCCGCAACACGCCCAAGATATTTGCCGACTTCAAGGCTTACAAGGAAAACATCCGCGAGCAAAGCCTCAAGGCCTTCCCGCACCGTGCCGAGAGCACGCTGGTGGAAACGCCGCAGGCCGCCGCCAACCGCATCGGTCAGACCTTGCTGAGCTCGGGCTGGAAGGTCAAGCTGCAGTCGCGCGACACCCCTGCTGGCCAAGGCTGGATGGTGGCGGCCAAGACCGGTGCGGCCAACAAGATCGGTTACCTCGCGGCTCACAGCGCCATCGTGCTGGTGTGCATCGGTGGCCTGCTCGACGGTGACCTGATGGTGCGCGCCCAGACCTGGTTCAACGGCAAGTCGGCGTTTGGTGGTGGGGGACTCATCGCCGATGTGCCGGCCCAGCACCGTCTGTCGTCCAGCAACCCGACGTTTCGTGCCAACCTGCTGGTGACCGAAGGCACGACCGCCAGCACCGCCATCCTGGCGCAGCCCAACGGCGTGCTGCTGCAAGACTTGCCGTTTTCGGTCGAACTCAAGAAGTTCATCGTCGAGTACTACGAGACCGGAATGCCCAAGCTGTTCGCCAGCGACATCGTGATCACCGATTTCGAGACCGGTGAGAAGAAGGCAGCGCGCGTGGAGGTGAACCACCCGGCCAGTCACCGCGGCATCAACATTTACCAGTCGAGCTTTGACGACGGAGGTTCGCGCGTGAAGCTGCAGGCTGTGCCGCTGAACCGGCCCACGCGCCCTTTCGAGATCGAAGGCACCATCGGCAGCTCCAGCGCGCTGAGCAATGGCGATGACAAGCTGGTGCTGGAGTACACCGGCTTGCGCACGATCAACGTGGAGAACTTCGCCGGCGTCAACCCGGCACCGGGCGGCGCCGATGTGCGCACGGTTGATTTGCGAAGCTCGATCGAGAGCCGTCTGGGCAGTGGCCACAAGACCACCACCGAGAAGACCTTGCGCAATGTGGGTCCCAGCATCACCTACAAGCTGCGCGATGCGGCGGGCCAGGCGGTTGAGTACCACAACTACATGCTGCCCATGGAGATTGAAGGCGCGCGCATGTACCTGCTGGGTCTGCGTGAAACACCGTCCGAACCGTTCCGCTACCTGCGCATTCCGGTGGACGAGAACGACAGCATGGACGGTTTCGTGCGTCTGCGTGCCGCGCTCGACGACCCGCAGATGCGCGAGCTCGCGGTGCGCCGCTACGCCGTGTCGGCGGTCGAAGACGGACGCCCGGAGTTGGCTGATGCGCTGGTGGCCTCGGCCGCGCGCGCACTGGCCTTGTTTGCCGGGGCCGAGCCGGCTGCGCAGTCCACGCCCGTGGTGAATGCCGCGGCCACCAAACCCGTGGTGCAGGGTGGGCTGCAGGCGGTGTCGAATTTCCTGGAAACCAACGTGCCACAGGCCGAACGCGAGCGCGCCAGCGAGGTGCTGGTGCGCATCCTGAACGGCACCTTGTTCGAGCTGTTGCAGGTCAGCCGCGAACGCGCCGGTTTGCGGCCGCTGGAGCGCAACGACGCGACGCAGCAGTTCATGACGCAGGCGGTCATCAGCCTGAGCGACACCTTTTTCTATCCTGCGCCCATGACGTTCCAGCTCAAGGACTTCACGCATGTGCAGGCCAGCGTGTTCCAGGTGGCGCGTGCGCCGGGCCAGAACATCGTCTACCTCGGTTGCCTCTTGCTGATCGTGGGTGTTTTTGCCATGCTGTATGTGCGCGAGCGCCGCCTCTGGGTCTGGCTCTCGCCCTCGGGCGCGCAGGCTTCTGCGGCCAGCATGGCGCTGTCGTCGAACCGCAAGACGATGGAAGCCGACCGCGAATTTGAACTTCTGAAGACCCAATTGTTGAAGGTGCAACCATGAATACCGCCACCGCGAACCAGACCATCGAACTGAAGAAGGACCGCGGCGGGCAGGGTCTGGAGCCGAGTTACTTCGCGCGCCGCAATGTGTGGGACTGGCTCTTTGCTGCGCTGGTCGTGGCGGGCACCGCGATCGCGTTTGCGCTGTACGGCGCTGCGATGGATGGTTACGAGAAGGCCATCCTCGTTGGCGCCGCACCCTCCCTGATCTCGCTGGGCTGGTTCTGGCGCCCGCTGCGTGCGCTGGCGGTGGCTGTGGCGACATTTGCGCTGCTGGCGATCTGGCTTTACCAAACGCCTGCGGGCGCAGCCGACCTGGCGCGCGCTGATCAGGTGTTCATGCTGAAGTACTTCATTTCCAGCCAGTCGGCCATCCTGTGGATGAGCATGCTGTTCTTCATGAGCACCGCGTTTTACTGGGTCGGCATGTTCACCCGCGCTGGCGACACCTTCGAGTTGCTGGGCTCGCGCCTGGCCTGGGTGGCCGTGACGCTGGCGCTCATCGGCACCATGGTGCGCTGGTACGAAAGCCACCAGATCGGCCCCGACATCGGCCACATCCCGGTGAGCAATCTGTACGAGGTGTTCGTGTTGTTCTGCTGGCTGACGGCGGCCTTCTACCTGTACTACGAAGACCAGTACAAGACCCGCCGCATGGGCGCGTTCGTGATGCTGGTGGTGAGCGCTGCCGTGGGCTTTCTGCTCTGGTACACGGTGATCCGCGAAGCGCATGAAATCCAGCCGCTGGTGCCCGCGCTGCAGAGCTGGTGGATGAAGCTGCATGTGCCCGCCAACTTCATCGGCTACGGAACCTTTGCCATCGCGGCCATGCTGGCCTTTGCCTACCTCATCAAACAGAGTGCCAACGAGACCCGCTGGTACAGGCTCGCGCCGCTGTGGATTCTGGGCCTGGTGCTGTGCCTGGAGCCCATCGTGTTCCGCCAGTCGGCGACGGAGAAGGGCGGCAGTTACTGGTTCGTCTACTTCGGCGTGTCGGCGCTGATCGTGGCCACCATCATGTTCGGGCGCAAACGCATCGCCGAGCGCTTGCCCAGCTTCGAGGTGCTGGACGACGTGATGTACAAGGCCATCGCCGTGGGCTTTGCCTTCTTCACCATCGCCACCGTGCTCGGCGCTCTCTGGGCGGCCGAGGCCTGGGGTGGTTACTGGAGCTGGGACCCGAAGGAAACCTGGGCGCTGATCGTCTGGCTGAACTACGCAGCCTGGCTGCACATGCGCCTCATGAAAGGCCTGCGCGGCACCGTGGCCGCCTGGTGGGCACTGGTGGGCCTGGCCGTGACCACCTTTGCTTTCCTGGGTGTGAACATGTTCCTCTCCGGCCTCCACAGCTACGGCGAACTCTGATCCAGGCTGCGGGGTATGGGGCGGGCTGACGCAGCCCGAACCGGAACTTTGTAAGAATCGTGGCTGTCCGACGACTCACGGCAAGTCCTGCGCGGCATCCTCTGCGCAAGGCGTTGCACCAGTCAGGACCGCCACCATGCTCATCCGAACCTCCCACGACGGCTTCAACCATCCCTTCCCCAGCGAGATCACACCGAAGGCGGCGTACCAGAACCGCCGGCAGTGGCTGCAGCGAAGCGCGTTCGCCGCAGCCGCGATCGGAGGCGGTGTTGCTTCGTTGACCGTGCAGGATGCATGGGCCCAATCGGCCGGCCCCACGCCCAAACCCGGAAAACTGGCGGCACTGCCTGGCAAAACGTCGGCTGTGCCGGGTGCGGTCACGGTAGAGAAGCTGACCTCGTACGAGGATGCGAGCAGCTACAACAACTACTACGAGTTCGGAACCGACAAGTCCGATCCGGTGGTCACGGCCAAGACGCTCAAGCCCCGTCCCTGGACGGTGGCCGTCGAAGGCCTCGTGAACAAACCCGGCACCTTCGATCTGGACGCACTGCTCAAGCTCAGCCCGATGGAAGAGCGCATCTACCGCCTGCGCTGTGTGGAAGGCTGGTCGATGGTGGTGCCCTGGGTCGGCTATTCGATGGCCGAACTCATCAAACAGGTGCAGCCACAGGGCAGCGCCAAGTACGTGGAGTTCGTGACGCTGGCCGACAACAAACAGATGCCGGGCTTGAACGCCAACGTGCTGGACTGGCCTTATGTGGAGGGGCTGCGACTCGACGAGGCCATGCATCCGCTCACCCTGCTGACCTTCGGCATGTACGGCGAAGTGTTGCCCAACCAGAACGGTGCGCCGGTGCGGCTGGTGGTGCCATGGAAATACGGTTTCAAGAGCGGCAAGTCGATCGTGAAGATCCGTTTCACCGACAAGGAGCCACGCACCGCGTGGAACCGGGCTGCACCGCAGGAATACGGTTTCTATTCGAACGTGAACCCGCAGGTGTCGCACCCTCGCTGGAGCCAGGCCACCGAGCGGCGCATCGGCGAGGAGGGGGGCCTGTTTGCCAAACGCCGCCAGACGCAGATGTTCAATGGCTACGAACCCCAGGTTGGCCAGCTGTATGCAGGCATGGATCTGCGCAAGTTGTTCTGAGCCTGAGCAGCGCAGTCTCTCCATGAGCACCTCCACCATTTCCCGAACCGTGGCCGGGACGGCGGGTCGTCCCGGCGGCTCGCGCATCAATCGCTGGCTGGGTCACCGCGCCACCAAACCGATCGGCTTCGTGCTGGCCTTGCTGCCTTTTGCGTGGTTGTTCTGGGCGGCATTTGCCAACCAGCTCGGAGCGAACCCCGCCGAGGCGCTGATCCGCTCGCTCGGTGACTGGACCATCCGGTTCCTGGTGCTGGTGCTGGCCATCACGCCGTTGCGCACGATGACCGGCTGGGTGGCGCTGGCGCGGCTGCGCCGCATGGTGGGATTGTTCGTGTTCTTCTATGCCTGCATGCACCTGCTGGCCTACGCGTGGTTCGACATGGAGTTCAGCGTGCCGGGCATCGTGGACGACGTGATCAAACGTCCGTTCATCCTGGTCGGGTTCCTGGGCTGGCTGTTCCTGCTGGCGCTGGCCGCCACTTCGTTCAACCGCGCCATCCGCGCCATGGGGGCCCGGCGCTGGCAGATGTTGCACCGCGTCGTGTATGGCATTGCAGGCCTGGCCGTGCTGCACTTTTTCTGGATGCGCAGCGGCAAGAACGACTTCGCCGAGGTGGCGGTGTACGCCGCGATCTTTGCCGCACTGCTCGGATGGCGCGTCTGGCGGCGGCTCTCAAAGCCGCGAGCGGACTGACCCGCGGGTTCAGGCCGGCGGCAGCAAGGCTTCCAGGCGCAATTGATCGGCGGCCGACTCGCGTGCCCTGATCAGGGTGGCCGCGCTTCCATCCACCAACACCTCGGCCGCCCGACCGCGCGTGTTGTAGTTGCTCGCCATGCTCATGCAGTAGGCACCCGCCGAGAGCACCGCCAGCAGATCACCCGCCTGAGCCGCCAGCGCGCGGTCACGGCCCAGCCAGTCGCCGCTCTCGCACACCGGGCCCACCACGTCCCAGGTGGTGGGGGCATCGCCGCGCGGGGACACCTCCACGATGCGGTGAAAGGCTTGGTACATCGCTGGCCGTGGCAGGTCGTTCATGGCCGCGTCCACGATCAGGAAGTTCTTCTGCTCACCGGGCTTCTGGTACAGAACTTCGGTGAGGCACACACCCGCATTGCCCACCAGCGAGCGGCCTGGTTCGATGAATATCTTGCGGTCGCCAAAACCGCGTGCGTCCAGGCGACGCAGCAGTTGTTGCCACAGGGCATCGGCCTGCGGAGGCGTGTCGCCGTGGTAGTCGATGCCCAGGCCACCGCCGAAGTCGATGTGCTCGATGGGCACGCCCGCGCCTTCGATGCTCTCCACCAGGTCGATCACCCGGTCCATGGCGTCAAGGTAGGGCCCGGTCTGCGTGATCTGCGAGCCGATGTGGCAGTCGATGCCGACCACGCGCAAGCCAGCGCAGCCAGCCGCATGCCTGTAAGTGGCCACCACGTCTTCGTGCGCGATGCCGAACTTGTTGCCCTTGAGGCCGGTGGAAATATAGGGGTGGGTTTGGGCGTCCACGTTGGGGTTCACGCGCACGCTGACCGGCGCGCGCAGGCCCATGCTGCGGGCCACTTCGTCCAGCACGTCCAGCTCGGCGCGGCTCTCTACGTTGAAGCAGCCGATACCGACCTCCAGCGCGCGCTTCATCTCGGCGCGCGTCTTGCCAACGCCGGAAAAAATCACCTTGCCTGGCTCGACACCCGCAGCCAGGGCGCGTTCGAGTTCACCACCCGAGACGATGTCCAGACCGCATCCCGCGCGCACCAGTGTTTGCAGGATGCCCAGCGTGGAGTTCGCCTTCATGGCGTAGCAGATCTGGTGCGAGCGTCCGGCCAGCCCGCGCTGGTAGGCGGCCAGCGCGCTGAGCATGGCTGCACGGCTGTAAACGAACAGAGGCGTTCCGTGCTCCAGGGCCAGCTGCCTGAGCGGCACGCCTTCCATCACAAGTTCACCGGATTGGTAAGAGATGAAGGGAGGCAGGTTCATGGGAGACTGGCCGGGCAGGGTGGTCATGCTGGGAATGAATGGGTGCGGATGGGTGTGATGAGCCAGCCGGGATGTGGCCGCATTGCGGCTCAGCGCTGCACTGGGCTGCTTTGCGGCGCAGGGGTGACCTGCGTGGTGCCTGCGCTGGCCGGCGTCTGGGCCGGCGTGGGCAGGTACAGGGGACCCTTTTGACCACAGGCCGACAGCAGCAACAGGCTCAACGCAATCGCCACACCCCGAGTGGGTGCAGAGGGGCGGCCTAGAATGCGTGTCGTTCTCAACATGCAAGCATTGTAATGACCGACACCGAGTACCAAGACCTGGCGGAATCGCTGCTGCGGTCGATCGAACTGGCCTGTGATCGCATCAACGATCAAACCGATGCCGATGTCGACAACCAGCGTGTGGGCGGGATGATCACGATGACGTTTTCCAACGGCAGCCAGATCATCATCAACCTGCAGAAGCCTCTACAGGAAGTGTGGATGGCGGCCCGCGCCGGCGGCTTTCACTACCGACACAACGGGGTGGCCTGGATGGACACCAAAGGCCAGGGCGAGTTCATGGCCCATCTCTCCCGTTTCGCCTCCCAGCAGTCCGGGCAGGCGCTGGACTTCAGTTTCTGAACAGATCCAGGATGCCGCGCCGGTCCTCCACCGGGGGGGGCGCTGCGGGTTGCGGAACGGCCGGGTCCGCTGCGGCAGGTGCGGCGCCTGACCAAGCGTCTTGCAGACCCAGGCCATGCACACCGTGGCCAGGACCAAACTCCTCAAAGTACCACTCGCCGTTTACATTGATCACGCCCGGCGGCGGTGTGTAGGGCATCACAGGGACGTCCTTGAGCGCTTGTGACATGAACGAAATCCAGATCGGCAGGCTCAAGCCACCACCGGTTTCCCGGCTGCCCAGATTGCGCGGCGTGTCGTAGCCCACCCAGGCGGCGGCGACCACGGTGGGTTGATAGCCCACAAACCAGGCGTCAACGGAGTCGTTGGTGGTGCCGGTCTTGCCGAAAAGATCGGTCCGCTTCAAGGTCGCCTGCGCCCGTGCGGCTGTGCCTGAGCGGGTGATCTCCTGCAGCAGGCTGTTCATGATGAAAGCGTTGCGCGGTTCGATGGCGCGCTGGGCATCGGTGAGCGTGGGCTCGGGCGCCTCGTAAAGCACCTTGCCTTTGTGGTCGGCCACCCGGGTGATGAGTGTCGGAGCAACGCGGTATCCACCGTTGGCGAACACGCCATAGCCCACCGCCATCTGCATGGGCGTGACCGAACCCGCCCCCAGGGCCATCGTGAGGTAGGGTGGGTGTTTGTCGATATCGAAACCAAAACGCCCCACCCACTGTTGAGCGCTCTGCGTGCCCACCAGTTGGAGTACGCGGATCGACACCATGTTCTTGGATTTGGCCAGGGCGCGGCGCACCGACATCGGCCCCTCGAATTGTCCGTCGTAGTTCTTGGGCTCCCAGGGCTTCCCTCCGGTCGCATCGGCGCTGTAGAACAACGGCGCGTCGTTGACCACGGTCATCGGCGTCAACCCTTTTTCAAGTGCTGCAGAGTAAATGAAGGGCTTGAAGCTGGAGCCCGGCTGGCGCCATGCCTGGGTCACGTGGTTGAACTTGCTCTTCTGGAAGTCGAAGCCGCCCACCAATGCAATCACTTTGCCCGTCCGGGGATCCATGGCGACAAAGGCCGATTCCACATCGGGGAGTTGCGTGATGCGCCATGTCTTGTTGGTGGTCTGAACAACCCTGATCACCGCACCGGGTCGAAGCTTGATGTTGGGCCCGGCCTTGTCGGACAAGCCGGACTGGACCGGCTTGAGTCCCTCACCGGTGATCTCGAAGGGTTCACCGTCCTGCCGCACCGCCAGCACACGCTTGGGTCCCGCTTCAAGTACCACGGCAGACAGCAAGTCGTCATTGTCAGGCCGATCGTTGAGCGCATCGTCCACCGCCTCGTCGAGCGCGGTTTTGTCGGCAGGTAAATCGATGAAGAGCTCGGGCCCACGGTAGATCTGACGACGTTCGTAGTCCAGAACACCCTGGCGTACTGCACGGTAGGCGGCCAGTTGCTCTGCCTGTTTGAGGGATGTGGTGACCACCAAACCGCGTGTGTACGCCTCTTCGCCGTACTGAGAGACGATGGATTGCCGAACCATCTCCGCCACGAACTCGGCATGCACCTGGGTGGCGCCACCCACCGGACGCAACTTCAACTCCTCGGACTTGGCTTGCTCGGCCTGTTCGGCCGTGATGAATCCGTTCTCGACCATGCGGTCAATGATGTGCAACTGACGAGCGCGTGCCCGGCGTGGGTTCCTGATGGGGTTGTAGGCCGAAGGCGCCTGGGGCAAACCTGCCAGCATGGCGGCCTCGGCGATCGTCACGTCCTTGAGCGCTTTACCGAAGTAGACCTGTGCAGCCGACGAGAACCCATAGGCTCGCTGGCCCAGGAAGATCTGGTTCATGTAGATCTCCAAGATCTGCTCCTTGGTGAGCATGTGTTCCAGCTTGAAGGTCAGCAGCACCTCGTAGATCTTGCGTGTGTAGCTCTTTTCGGCAGACAGGTACACATTGCGTGCGACCTGCATGGTGATCGTCGATGCACCCTGGCTCTTGGCCTGGCGCAGGTTGGCCAACGCGGCGCGGATCATGCCCCGGTAGTCCACACCACTGTGCTCGAAGAAGCGCGCGTCCTCAATGGCCAGCACCGCGTTCTTCATGACCGCCGGTATCTCTTTGATCGTGAGCAGGTTGCGGCGCTCCTCGCCGAACTCACCAATCAGTTGTCCTTCCACAGTGAGCACACGCAGGGGCAGTTTGGGTCGGTAGTCGGCGAGCCCGGTCACGTCGGGAAGATTCGGGTAGGCCACAGCCAGCGCGATGCCCACCGCCATCAGCACGCTTACAACACCTGCCGCCGCCAGTCCGGCCACAGCCACCACCAAGCGTCCCGCCCAGATCAGTGCTGTGTGCCCCGCAGATACTGGCTTGGAAGATTTGGAGGGGGTGGGGGTATCTTGGATGGGCATGCAGTCGATCAAGGCCTCAAACCCCGATTATAAAAATGGCGCGAAGCGGCCTGAGCCAACGTTGTCGGCTTATTGTGAGTTGTTGTGTATTTCGCGGGCCAAAGGTTCATGACAGGGCTGGCAGCGAAGTTCGGTCACGTAGGATTTTGACAACGTTTCGATTTGTCGCAAAGGCAAAATTTCTTTGCTGGACAAAGGGCTTGCTGCTAGCATTCAAGTGAATTCTTAAGTCTGGCGCTCTGTTGCGCCGTCACATCTGGGGGTCACCTTGATCTCATTGGGGTCGTTATTCAGCCGGGAACCGGCGCCCATGTTGGGCATCGACGTGAGCTCGTCGAGCGTCAAACTGGTGGAGCTGTCTCGCAACCGATCTGGTGATCTGGTGTTGGAACGTTGCGCCATGGAGCCGCTCGAACGTGGCTGGATCACAGACGGCAACATCGAAAAATTTGACGAAGTGGCCGAAGCCGTTCGGCGGGTTGTCCGCAAGAGCGGCAGCAAGACAAAGAACGTGGCCTTGGCGCTGCCGGCCTCTGCGGTGATCACCAAAAAGATCATCCTGCCTGGGGGCTTGTCCGATAAGGAGCTCGAGGCGCAGGTCGAATCAGAAGCCAACCAGTACATCCCCTTCTCGCTCGACGAAGTGAGTCTCGACTTCTGCGTCATCGGTCCCAGCGCCAATTCGGTGGGCGATGTCGAGGTTCTGATTGCCGCATCGCGCAAGGAGAAGGTATCGGATCGGCAGGGTCTGGCCGAAGCGGCTGGGCTCAAACCTGTGGTCATGGACGTCGAGTCCTACGCCTCCCGCATGGCCGCAGGACGGGTCATCGAGACGCTGCCCAATCAGGGCATCGACTCATTGGTGGCGCTGTTTGAGGTTGGAGCCCTGACGACCAGCATGCAGGTCATGCGCAACGACGATGTCTTGTATGAGCGGGATCAGGCGTTTGGTGGCGCTCAACTGACACAGCTGATTGTTCGCCAGTATGGCTTCTCCGCTGATGAAGCCGAAGCCAAGAAGCGCTCCGGCGACTTGCCCGACGACTACCGTGCTGCGGTTCTGGATCCGTTCATTGAAAGCATGGCGCAAGAGGTAGGCCGTGCACTGCAGTTCTTCTTCACCAGCACGCCTTACAACAAGGTGGATCACATCCTGCTGGCGGGCGGCAGTGCCGCGTTGCCCGGACTTACGGAGGCGGTTACCCACCAGACATCATTTGCCTGCATGGTGATCAATCCCTTTGATGCCATGGAGATGGCTTCCTCCATTCAGGCTCGCAAGATTTCGCGTGAAGCGCCTTCGTACTTGACGTCAACCGGGTTGGCCTTGCGGAGGTTCTACCAATGATCTTGATCAACCTGCTGCCCCACCGAGAGGCGGCGCGAAAGCGGCAAAAAGAACAGTTTTTCACCCAGCTTGGTCTCTCGGCTTTGCTGGGAGGCATCGTTTGTGGAGCCGTGTTCACCTGGTACCAGGGTCAGATTGCCACACAGCAGGAACGCAACGCATTCCTGCAAGCAGAGATCACTCGCCTTGATGCCGAAATCAAGGACATTGCCAGCTTGCAAAAGGAAATTGCCTCCCTGCGTGCCCGGCAAACAGCGGTGGAAAATCTCCAGGGTGACCGAAACATTCCGGTGCACCTGCTGGACGAGCTGGTGACTCAGTTGCCTGACGGCATCTACCTCAAGTCGATGAAACAAGAGAATCAAAGTGTCCTGCTCAACGGCGTGGCACAGTCTCAGGAGCGGGTATCCGATTTGCTGCGCAATCTGGGTAACAGCAGCCAATGGCTGGGCCGCCCCGAGCTGATCGAGATCGTGTCGTCCAGTGTGGCCTTGGCCAGCCGGGAGCAGCGACGGGTCTTCAACTTCTCCATCCGCGTTTCACTTAAACGTCCTTCCGCCGAGGCCGGAGCGGTTCCTGCCGGTGCGCCTGCCGCTGCGGGCAAGGTCTGACCACAGGGCAACGCATCATGGCCAAAACGCCCAGCATCAACATGGACTTCAAGGGAGTCCAGGAAAAACTCAAGAGCCAGTTCACCGGGCTCGATCCCAACGATCCCTCGCAGTGGCCTGGCCTTCCGCGCAATCTTTTGTTTATCGCCGTGTGTGTGGCGGTCATTGCAGGTCTTTGGTTTGCCTGGTTGAAGGATTCGGACGAGGAGCTGATCGCTGAAAAAGCCCGCGAACAGCAGCTTCGCGAAGACTACAAAAAGAAGGCTGTGCAAGCGGTCAACCTTGACGCCTTGCGAAAGCAGCTGGAACAGGTTCAGCAGTACGTTACTCAACTGGAGAAGCAACTGCCCAGCAAAGCCGAGATGGATGCTTTGCTGTCGGACATCAACCAGGCGGGTTTGGGGCGCAGCCTGCAATTCGAGTTGTTTCGGCCAGGCACTGTCAGCGTGAAGGAGTACTACGCTGAACTGCCGATCTCGGTGCGCGTGACGGGTACGTACCACGACATCGGATTGTTTGCCGCCGACATTGCGAACCTCTCTCGTATCGTCACCTTGAACAACCTGACATTGACGCCGGTGGCCAGTCGCGAGGGCGTGTTGACGATGGACTGCATTGCCAAGACGTTCCGTTATCTGGATCAAGAAGAGATTGCTCTTCAACAAAAAGCGCAGGGAGCCAAGAAGTGACTTCCTCATTGCATGTAAAGCATCTTTCCCTGGTGGCTTTGACCTTGTGCCTTGCTGCGTGCACATCCTCGGGAGAGGATGAGCTGCAAGTCTGGATGCAAAGTGAACGCAACAGCATCAAACCGTCCGTCAAACCCATACCGGCTCCCACGAAGTTCGAGCCACAGGCCTACGCGGGAGAGCGACTGACGCCGCCATTCAGCATTGAAAAGCTCACCAGCGTTTTGCGTGGCAATCAATCCACGCCAGTGGTCAATGCTGCCTTGATCGAGCCTGAACTCAATCGGCGCAAGCAGCCGCTCGAGGCCTATCCACTGGACACGATGTCCATGGTCGGTAGTTTGAACCGGGATGGGCAGCTGGTTGCGCTCGTCAAGGTGGACAAGCTGCTGTATCAAGTTCGCCCCGGCACCTATCTGGGTCAGAACTATGGTCGCGTGACCCGAATTTCGGAGACAGAGGTGGTCCTGCGCGAGATCGTGCAGGACTCCGGTGGCGAATGGACGGAGCGCCCCGCAGCGCTGCAGTTACAAGAGGAAGCTTCTAAATGAACAAGCCAAACAAGGCGCCCGTGGTCTCTGCTGTGCAAAGGGGTGTGGCCAAGGGCGCAATCATCGCGTGCATGGCGTTCACCACCGTTTGGGCTCAGGCCCAAAACGCGATTCAGTCGCTCACAGGTGGAGTGCAGGGGGGCGTGGAGGTCATTCGCATCAACACCGCGCAGCCGCTGGCGGCCGTACCAACCGGATTCACCATCCAGTCTCCCGCTCGCATCGCGCTTGATTTTCCAGGCGTGGCAAATGCCATTGGGCGCAGCACTGTTGAAATCAACGAAGGTAACCTGCGCTCGGCCAACGTGGTTCAAGCTGGTGACCGAACCCGTGTGGTGATCAACCTGAAGCAGACGGCTTCTTACGAAACCAAGATCGAGGGCAACTCGCTTCTGGTTGTGCTGCAACGCTCCGAGAACGTGACAGCCGTCACTGCGCCTCCGGCTTCTTTTGCTGAGAATCGCAACCGCGATGTCTCCTCACTTCGTGACATCGACTTCCGGCGAGGCGTGGGCAACGCTGGCCGTGTGGTGGTCGAACTGGCCAACAACCAGGTCGGCGTTGACATCCGCCAGCAAGGGCAGAACCTGGTGGTGGAATTTCTGAAGACGTCCTTGCCTGAGGGCTTGCGCCGCCGATTGGATGTGAGCGACTTCGGTACCCCAGTGCAGAGCGTCACAACCTCGCAGACCGGCGATCGGGTGCGCATGGTGGTGACGCCCACCGGCAACTGGGAGCACTCTGCCTATCAAAGTGACAACCAGTTCGTGCTGGAGATTCGCGAGCAGAAGGTCGACACCAGCAAGTTGACGCAAGGACCTGGCTACAACGGTGAAAAGCTGTCGCTGAACTTTCAGAACATCGAAGTGCGCTCGCTGTTGCAGGTCATTGCCGACTTCACCAACTTCAACGTGGTGACCTCGGATTCGGTGACCGGTTCTGTGACTCTGCGACTCAAGGACGTGCCTTGGGACCAAGCGCTGGACATCATCTTGCAAGCCAAAGGCTTGGGCATGCGCAAGTCAGGCAACGTGCTGTGGATTGCGCCGAAAGACGAAATTGCCGCGCGTGAAAAGCAAGACCTCGAAGCCAGGGCATCGACGGAGAGCCTGGAGGCATTGCGCACACAAGGTTTCCAGATGAACTACGCCAAGGCGGTCGACATCGCAACACAACTGATCTCCAGCGGAAGCGGTGGTGGCGCCAACGGCGGCAGCAATGCTCGCATCCTGTCCGAGCGTGGCAGTGTCATTTCCGAGCCACGGACTAATCAGTTGTTTGTCACGGACATTCCTTCCAAGCTGCAGCAGGTTCAAGAGCTGATTTCCAAACTGGATATCCCGATCCGTCAGGTGATCATCGAAGCCCGCATCGTTGAAGCCGACGATACCTTTGGCAAATCGCTGGGTGTCCGGTTGGGCGGTGGCGTACGTGGCTTCGGTGCTGGCTCCATCAACGGGAACCAGGTTCAGGGCAACTTCGGCTCCACCTACGGCGCTGTCTCAACGGGTCCAACGCCGACATCTGCACCATTCGTGAGTTTGCCGGCGAATCCCGGAACCGCACTGGCCGCGTCTTACGCTCTGTCGCTCTTCAGCCCCAATGCCTCGCGTTTCTTGAGTCTTGAAATCTCGGCGCTGGAGTCGGATTCCAAAGGCCGCATCGTGGCCAGCCCACGTGTTGTGACCGCGGATGGCGTCAAAGCCTTGATCGAACAAGGTACGGAGTTCCCGTACCAGACGGCGACGTCCAGCGGTGCGACGGCCATCGCGTTCCGAAAGGCCAATCTGAAGCTCGAGGTCACGCCCCAGATCACCCCCGAGGGCAACATCATTCTGGATCTGGACATCAACAAGGACAGCAGGGGTGTGGACACACCCGATGGTGTTGCCATCAACACCAAGCACGTGCAGACCCAGGTGCTGGTTGAAAATGGTGGAACGGTGGTGATTGGCGGCATTTTCGAGCAGACGCAGCGCGACACCGTGAACAAGGTTCCGTTGCTGGGTGATCTGCCAGGGGTTGGCAACTTGTTCAAGTCTCGTGAACGGACCAACAACAAATCAGAGTTGCTGATCTTCATCACACCTCGCGTGCTGGGTCGCTCCGCCATCAATTGAGTGCCACTTCCTGTTTTTTGATCGGCTTGCCTGGTTCAGGCAAGTCGACGGTGGGCCGGCAACTGGCTCGCCGCATTTCACGTCCTTTCTTTGACTCGGACCACGTGATCGAACATCGACTGGGCTGTTCGATCCGGGAGTTCTTTGAGCGCGAAGGCGAGGAGCGCTTTCGAGATCTTGAAGCGTCCGTCATCGATGAGTTGACCGCTGGCCCTCCCTGTGTGGTGTCCACCGGGGGTGGTTCCGTGCTGCGTTCCGAGAACCGGGAGCGGCTGCATCAGCGTGGTTCCGTGGTGTATCTGCGATCCACACCAGAGGAGGTGTTTCGTCGCCTGAGACACGACCGCAACCGCCCCTTGCTGCAGGTAGCCGACCCCCAGCAGCGGTTGAAGGACCTCTATGCCGCGCGCGACCCCTTGTACCGCGAGACCGCACATTTCGTGATCGAGACCGGGCGGCCTTCGGTTGCCATGTTGGTGAACATGATCGTGATGCAGCTGGAGCTCGGAGGGTCGGTATCTCTGGACGCGCCTGGTTCTGGAGATTCAACACAGTCTCAGTAGATTCGCTGACGGTGCGGCGTGGGGCTCTTTCCGGTCAGCGCATAAACTTGGGGCCCATGACGCCTCACGCCACCGCTCTAACCCATCAACAAGTCGAGATCGATCTCGACGATCGCAGCTACGCCATCGATATCGGCGCGGGCTTGCTGGATGCGCAAGACAGCTACCGGCACCTGCCGGCAGCCCACAGCGCGATGATCGTCACCAATGAGACGGTAGCGCCTCTCTACGCAAAGCGCCTGGAGCGGACGCTCTCATCGCGCTATGCCCATGTCCACACGGTGAGCCTGCCTGATGGTGAGACCTACAAGACCTGGGAGTCACTGAACCTCATCTTTGATGCGTTGCTGTCGCATGGCTGCGATCGCAAGACGGTTCTTTTTGCGCTGGGTGGTGGTGTGGTGGGCGACATGACGGGTTTCGCGGCTGCGAGCTACATGCGGGGTGTTCCGTTTGTGCAGGTGCCCACCACCTTGCTGGCCCAGGTGGATTCGTCGGTCGGTGGCAAGACCGCCATCAATCACCCGTTGGGCAAAAACATGATCGGGGCGTTCTACCAGCCGCAGCGCGTGGTGTGCGACCTCGACACCCTCAACACCTTGCCAGCGCGCGAACTCAGCGCCGGGTTGGCCGAGGTCATCAAGTACGGACCCATTGCCGACATGGCGTTTCTCGACTGGATCGAGGCGCACATTGAGCAGCTCATGGCGCGTGACCCCGAAGCCCTGGCCCATGCCGTCAAACGCAGCTGTGAGATCAAGGCCTGGGTGGTGGGGCAGGACGAGCGCGAGTCTGGCCTGCGTGCCATTCTCAACTTCGGCCACACTTTTGGACATGCCATCGAGGCGGGCGTGGGCTACGGGGTCTGGCTGCACGGCGAAGCCGTGGGCTGCGGACTGGTGATGGCGGCGCGCCTCTCGCAATTGCTGGGTGGAGTGGATGCTGCGTTTGTCGAACGTCTCACCCGGCTGGTACAGGCGGCGGGTCTGCCCACCGTGGCCCCCGTGATCGATGTACATGACAACGTGGGTCGCTACCTCGCCCTGATGCGGGTGGACAAAAAATCGGAAGCGGGCGAGATCAAGTTCGTGGTGATCGATAGGCCGGGCAGTGCCGTGGTGCGCTCTGCGCCCGATGCGCTTGTAGCGCAAGTAATCGAGGCGAGCGTGCGCCCTTGATGGAGCGAGCGCCAGAACGTTCTCTCCAGGCGCTGGCGCCGTACGCCAGTGACCCCGCGCAGAGCCGTGGGCGCCGATACCCGGAAGCCGAAGCGCCCACACGCACCGCCTTCCAGCGTGATCGGGACCGTGTGATCCACTCCACCGCGTTCCGCCGCCTGGTCTACAAGACGCAGGTGTTTCTGAACCACGAAGGCGATCTCTTTCGAACGCGCCTCACGCACTCGCTCGAAGTGGCGCAGCTCGGACGCAGCATCGCCCGCTCGTTGCAGCTCAACGAGGATCTGGTGGAGGCCATTGCCCTGGCGCACGACCTGGGCCACACGCCATTCGGGCATGCGGGCCAGGACGCGTTGAACGCCTGCATGCAGTCGCTTACGCCCAGTGAGCACGCTGTGGACGGATGGGGCTTTGAGCACAACCTCCAGAGCCTGCGCGTGGTCGATGAGCTGGAAGAGCGCTACCCGGCCTTTGATGGCTTGAATCTGTGTTTCGAGACCCGCGAAGGCATCCTCAAACACTGTTCACGCAGCAACGCACAGCGGCTTGAGCAGCAAGAGCCGCATGGCGTGGCGGCCCGCTTTCTTCATGGTGGTTCGCCCAGCCTGGAGGCGCAGCTGTGCAATCTGGCCGACGAGATCGCCTACAACGCGCACGACATTGATGACGGCGTGCGCTCCGGTCTCCTGACGTTGGAGCAACTGGACGACGTGCCCTTGTTCGAGCATTACCGGCAACAAGCGTTGCAGGCCCACCCCGCACTGGCGGGCAGGCGCCTCCTGTTCGAGTCGATCCGGCTGATGCTCAGCGATCAGGTGTACGACGTGATCGATCACACCCGCATGCGCGTTGCGGAACAGGCACTGGACAGCGCCGATGCGGCACGCCTGAAGCCGCCCCTGGTGGCGTTCTCCCCAGCCATGCGCGATCGCTCACAGGTGCTCAAGACCTTTCTGCTGCGCAACCTGTATCGCCACCCTCAGGTCATGGAAACCACCAGCCGTGCGCGCCGTGTGGTGAGCGATCTGTTCGAGCGATACATGAACGCCCCGCAGGAGTTGCCTCAAGCGCATGGCCGCAGCCAGCACCATGCGCGCGCCGTGGCCGACTACATCGCCGGCATGACCGACCGCTTCGCGATCAAGGAGCACGAGCGGCTCTTCGGTGCGGTGGTGTTTCCCTGACCCGACCGTACTCGAGCCGAGCGCCGCCGTGACTGTCCGAGACGATCCGACTTCCCGTTGGATGGCCGCCATTGTGTTCGGCGTGGGTGTCACTTGCGCCCTGCACGTGGGCAAGCTGCCCGTGGCCATCCCCGTGTTGCGCGAGGCTTTGGAAGTGTCCTTGGTGCAAGCTGGCTTTCTGCTGTCGTTGGTGCAGCTGGCCGGCATGACCTTGGGGCTGGCGATCGGCTTGATGGCCGATCGATGGGGTCCGCGGCGCGTGATGCTGGTTGGGCTTTTGTTGCTGGCGCTGGGCAGTGCGCTGGGCGCGGTGGCGCCGGGAACGGACGTGCTGCTGGTCTCCCGCGTGGTGGAAGGCATGGGTTTCCTGCTTGCCGTGTTGCCTGCGCCAGGCCTGTTGCGCCAGCGCGTGTTGCATGCGCCCACCCTGTCCCGCGCGCTGGGCTGGTGGGGTGCCTACATGCCGCTGGGCACGGCGTTGGCCTTGTTGTTCGGCGCAGCGCTCATGGAGGTGGTCGGTTGGCGGGGGGCCTGGGCTTTGCTGGCGCTGTTGTCTTTGTTCGCTGCGGTTGTGCTTGCGCGTTGCGTGTCGCCCGATGGGCGAACGGACGGGTCGGGTGACAACCCGCGCGTTGCAAACTGGGGCCCACGCCTCAAAAGAACCCTGGCATCGCCGGGGCCCTGGTGCGTCGCGCTGGCGTTCTTCCTCTACTCGGGCCAATGGCTGGCGGTGGTCGGTTTTCTGCCCACCATCTACGCCCAGGCCGGTTACGGCACGGCGGTGGTCGGTGCCTTGAGCGCCCTCGCCGCAGGCATCAACATGGTGGGCAACATTGGCGCAGGGCGTTTGATGGCGCAGGGTGTGCGTCCCGGCGTGCTGCTGGCCTCCGGCTTCTGCGCGATGGGGCTTGGCTCCGTGATCACATTCACTGCGGTGGGATACCCGGTCTGGCAATACGTGGCCGTGCTCGTCTTTTCTGGCGTGGGTGGACTGATTCCGGGCACCTTGTTCGGTCTGGCGGTGACGTTGGCGCCCGGTGAGGACACCGTGTCCACAACCGTGGGCTGGATGCAGCAGTTTTCTGCCCTGGGGCAGTTCATCGGCCCACCACTGGTCGCCTGGGTGGCCACGCAAACCGGTGGGTGGCAATCCACGTGGTGGGTCACTGGCGCCTCGTCGTTGCTGGGTTTGTTGCTGGCGAGCCGGCTCCAAGCCGCGTCGCGCCAACGCCCGTGATATTCAGGCTTTAATCGGGGTCGGATTCCGAATTCGCGGCTCCTCGCTGCCCCTGCACTCAATTTGCTCACCATCATGGCCCGTCTGCCCCGCCTCACCGTTGCCGGTTACCCCCACCACGTGATCCAGCGTGGCAACAACCGGCAAGCGATCGTCAAGTCCGATGCCGACCGCGAGGTGCTGCTTGAGCTGTTGAGCGAAAACGCCAAAAAGCACCGGGTCGCGATCAACGCCTATGTGCTCATGGACAACCATTTCCATCTGCTGCTCACACCCGAAACCGGGGAGGGCGTTCCGCTGATGATGCAGGCGGTCGGTCGGCGGTACGTCCGCTATTTCAACGACCTGTATCAGCGCACAGGCACGCTGTGGGAGGGCCGGTACAAGTCCACTTTGATCCAGACCGATCGTTATTTGCTCGCGTGCATGGTTTACCTGGATCTCAATCCGGTGCGCGCCGGCATGGTCGGTGACCCCAGGCAATACGCCTGGTCGAGTCACCGCCATTTCATCGGACAAGCCCTCGATCGGCGCGTCACACCCCACCCCCTCTACTGGAGTCTGGGCAACACGCCATTTGCGAGAGAGGCCGCATACACCGAATTGGTGCGGGCAGGCCTGACCATGGGCGAGCAGAAAGCAATCACGCAGTCCACCTTGCACGGCTGGGCCTTGGGTGACGCCGATTTTGTTGACGAGTTGCAAAAACGGACGCCGCGCCGGATCACCAAGTCGCGCGCTGGCCGACCTGCAGTGACACCTGCGGAACACGCCTGAATGCGCTCGGTGACCACGACGACCGCAGGGAAAAATGATGTGTCCCCAATTGAAATCAGCTTAAAATTTTATGGACGAAATTGGAATCTGACCCCAATTATTGTGCTTGGCATTGTTGTTGCAATGCAATATGCTCCACAGTCCCCGTTTTTGAATCAACGCCCCCGAACCGAGAAGGAAGCGCCATGACCACGGCAGCCGAAAAGCAGCACCTCCAGCAACACGGTCTGTACGACCCTTCCAACGAACACGATGCCTGTGGCGTCGGTTTCGTGGCGCACATCAAGGGTGAAAAGAGCCACGGCATCGTGCAGCAGGGATTGAAGATCCTTGAGAACCTGGACCACCGGGGCGCGGTCGGTGCAGACAAGCTCATGGGCGACGGCGCGGGTTTGCTGATCCAGCTGCCCGATGCGCTGTACCGGGAAGAAATGGCCGCGCAAGGCGTGACGCTGCCGCCGGCAGGTGAGTACGGCGTGGGCATGATCTTCATGCCCAAGGAACACGCCAGCCGTCTGGCTTGTGAGCAGGAAATGGAGCGTGCCATTGCGGCCGAAGGCCAGGTACTGCTGGGCTGGCGCAACGTGCCGGTGAACCGCGACATGCCGATGTCGCCCACCGTGCGCGAGAAGGAGCCCATCATCCGCCAGGTCTTCATCGGCCGCGGCAACGACGTGATCGTGCAGGACGCGCTGGAGCGCAAGCTGTATGTGATCCGCAAGACCGCCAGCGGCGCCATCCAGCGCCTCAAGCTCACGCACAGCAAAGAGTATTACGTGGTCAGCATGAGCAGCCGCACCGTGGTCTACAAGGGCCTGTTGCTGGCCGATCAGGTGGGCACCTACTTCCGCGACCTGCAAGACGAGCGTTGTGTCTCGGCCCTGGGCCTGGTGCACCAGCGCTTCTCCACCAACACCTTCCCCGAGTGGCCACTGGCCCACCCCTACCGCTACGTGGCGCACAACGGCGAGATCAACACCGTCAAGGGCAACTACAACTGGATGAAGGCGCGCGAGGGCGTGATGTCATCCCCCGTGCTGGGTGCCGACCTGCAGAAGCTCTACCCGATCAGCTTTGCCAGCCAGTCCGACACCGCCACGTTTGACAATTGCCTGGAGCTGCTGACCATGGCGGGCTACCCGCTGGCGCAGGCCGTGATGATGATGATTCCCGAGCCGTGGGAGCAGCACACCACCATGGACGAGCGCCGCAAGGCCTTCTACGAATACCACGCCGCCATGATGGAGCCGTGGGACGGCCCGGCCTCCATCGTGTTCACCGACGGTCGCCAGATCGGCGCCACACTCGACCGCAACGGCCTGCGTCCCTCGCGATACTGCATCACCGACGACGACTTCGTGATCATGGGCTCCGAGTCGGGTGTGCTGCCCGTGCCCGAGAACAAGATCGTGCGCAAGTGGCGCCTGCAGCCCGGCAAGATGTTCCTGATCGATCTGGAGCAGGGCCGCATGATCGATGACGAGGAGCTCAAGGCCAACCTCGCCAACAACAAGCCCTACAAGCAGTGGATCGACAACCTGCGCATCCGCCTGGATGACGTCGACACGCCGGTGGCCGGCGAATCGGCGCAGGAGCAGCGCATCAGCGCCACCGAGCCGCAAACCGGCGGCATGGAAAACGTCGCGCCCGAACTGCTGGACCGCCAGCAGGCCTTTGGCTACACGCAGGAAGACATCAAGTTCCTGATGAGCCCGATGGCCGCCAATGGGGAAGAGGGCATCGGCTCCATGGGCAATGACAGCCCGCTGGCCGTGCTCTCCGACAAGAACAAGCCGCTCTACAACTACTTCAAGCAGCTGTTCGCACAAGTGACCAACCCGCCGATCGACCCGATCCGCGAGGCGATCGTGATGTCGCTGGTGTCCTTCATCGGCCCCAAGCCCAACCTGCTTGACATCAACCAGGTCAACCCACCGATGCGCCTGGAAGTGAGCCAGCCTGTGCTCGACTTCACCGACATGGCCAAGCTGCGCGACATCGAATCGGCCACGCAGGGCAAGTTCCGCAGCCACACGCTGGACATCACCTACCCGGCCGACTGGGGCCGTGCAGGCGTGGAAGCCAAACTGGCCTCGTTGTGCGCCAGCGCGGTGGATGCCATCAAGGGTGGCAAGAACATCCTGATCATCAGCGACCGCGCCATCAGCGCCACGCAGATCGCCATCCCCGCGCTGCTCGCGCTCTCGGCCATCCACCAGCATCTGGTGCGTGAAGGTCTGCGCACCACCGCCGGCCTGGTGGTGGAGACCGGCACCGCGCGCGAAGTGCACCACTTCGCGGTGCTCGCGGGTTACGGCGCCGAAGCGGTGCACCCCTACCTCGCCATGGACACGCTCACCGCGATCCACAAGGGCCTGCCGGGTGACCTGAGCGCCGACAAGGCGATCTACCAGTACGTCAAGGCGATCGGCAAGGGCCTGTCCAAGATCATGTCCAAGATGGGCGTGTCGACCTACATGTCGTATTGCGGTGCGCAGCTGTTCGAAGCCATCGGCCTGAACACCGAGACGGTGAACAAGTACTTCACCGGCACGGCCAGCCGCGTGGGCGGCATCGGCGTGTTCGAGATCGCCGAAGAGAGCATCCGCATGCACAAGGCAGCTTTCGGCGACGACCCGGTGCTCGCCACCATGCTGGACGCCGGTGGTGAATACGCCTGGCGCGCCCGCGGCGAAGAGCACATGTGGACGCCCGACGCCATCGCCAAGCTGCAGCACAGCACGCGTGCCAACAACTGGAATACCTACAAGGAATACGCGCAGCTCATCAACGACCAGAGCCGCCGCCACATGACCCTGCGCGGCCTGTTCGAGTTCAAGATCGACCCGGCCAAGGCGATCCCGATCGACGAGGTGGAGTCGGCGAAGGAGATCGTCAAACGATTCGCCACCGGCGCCATGTCGCTCGGCTCCATCTCCACCGAGGCGCACGCCACGCTGGCAGTGGCCATGAACCGCATCGGCGGCAAGAGCAACACCGGCGAAGGTGGTGAAGACGCGCTGCGTTACCGCAACGAGCTCAAGGGCATTCCAATCAAGCAGGGCCAGACCATGTCCGACCTGCTGGGCAAGGACACCTTTGAAGTCGACTACGTGCTCCAGGCCGGCGACTCCATGCGCTCCAAGATCAAGCAGGTGGCCTCGGGTCGCTTCGGTGTCACCGCCGAATACCTCAACAGCGCTGACCAGATCCAGATCAAGATGGCGCAGGGCGCCAAGCCCGGCGAAGGCGGCCAGCTGCCCGGTGGCAAGGTCAGCGACTACATCGGCAAGCTGCGCCACAGCGTGCCGGGCGTGGGCCTCATCAGCCCGCCGCCGCACCACGACATCTACTCCATCGAAGACCTCGCGCAGCTCATCCACGACCTGAAGAACGTGGCGCCGCATTCGAGCATCAGCGTCAAACTGGTGTCCGAAATCGGCGTGGGCACCATCGCCGCAGGCGTGGCCAAGTGCAAGGCCGACCACGTGGTGATCGCAGGGCATGACGGTGGCACGGGCGCCTCGCCCTGGTCGTCGATCAAGCACGCTGGCAGCCCCTGGGAAATCGGCCTGGCCGAAACCCAGCAGACGCTGGTGCTCAACCGCCTGCGCAGCCGCATCCGCGTGCAGGCCGACGGCCAGATGAAGACCGGTCGCGACGTCGCCATCGGTGCGCTGCTCGGTGCCGACGAGTTCGGCTTCGCCACCGCACCGCTGGTGGTCGAGGGCTGCATCATGATGCGCAAGTGCCACCTCAACACCTGCCCGGTGGGCGTGGCCACGCAAGACCCGGCGCTGCGCAAGAAATTCAGCGGCAAGCCCGAACACGTGGTGAACTACTTCTTCTTCATCGCCGAAGAAGTGCGCCAGATCATGGCCCAGCTGGGCATCCGCAAGTTCGACGACCTGATCGGCCGCGCCGACCTGCTCGACATGAAGCAGGGTATCGAGCACTGGAAGGCACGCGGCCTCGACTTCAGCCGCCTGCTCGCCCTGCCCAACGTCCCGGCCGACGTGCCGCGCCTGCACACGCAGGAGCAGGAACACGGCCTGGACAAGGCACTCGACAACATCCTGATCGCCAAGTCCCGCGCCGCCATCGACAAAGGCGAGCGCGTGCAGTTCATCGAGGTGGCGCGCAACGTCAACCGCTCGGTGGGCGCCATGCTCTCCGGCGCGGTCACGAAGGTGCACCCCGAAGGCCTGCCGGACGACACCATCCGCATCCAGCTCGAAGGCACGGGCGGCCAGTCGTTCGGTGCGTTCCTCACGCGCGGCATCACGCTGTATTTGATCGGCGACGCCAACGACTACACCGGCAAAGGCCTGTCGGGCGGCCGCGTGGTGGTGCGCCCCAGCATCGACTTCCGCGGTGAAGCCGCGCGCAACATCATCGTGGGCAACACCGTGATGTACGGCGCCACCACCGGTGAAGCCTTCTTCAGCGGCGTGGCCGGCGAGCGCTTCGCGGTGCGTCTCTCGGGCGCCACCGCCGTGGTGGAGGGCACGGGCGACCACGGTTGTGAATACATGACCGGCGGCACCGTGGTGGTGCTGGGCAAGACCGGGCGCAACTTTGCCGCCGGCATGAGCGGCGGCGTGGCCTACGTGTTTGATGAAGACGGCCAGTTCGCCAAGCGCTGCAACACCGCCATGGTCAGCATGGAAAAGGTGCTGAGCGCCGCCGAGCAGGAAGCCACCATGGACAAGGCCATCTGGCACCGTGGCCTGAGCGACGAAGCGCAGTTGAAAAAGCTGCTCGAAGAGCACAACCGCTGGACCGGCAGCAAGCGCGCGCGCGAACTGCTGGACACCTGGGCACAGGCGCGCGACAAGTTCGTGAAGGTCTTCCCGAACGAGTACAAGCGCGCGCTGGGTGAGATCCACGCTCGCAAGAACGCAACTGAGGCGACCACCAAGGCCCAGGCCACGGCGAAAAAAGCCACCTCTGCCGCCAAATAAGCCAACGCAACCGAAGGACACGCATCATGGGAAAAGTCACCGGCTTCATGGAATACGAGCGTCTGGAAGAGGGCTACAAGCCCGTGCCCGAGCGCCTGAAGCACTACAAGGAATTCGTCGTTGCGCTGGATGAGCAGCAGTCCAAGGTGCAAGCCGCGCGCTGCATGGACTGCGGCACGCCGTTCTGCAACAGCGGCTGCCCGGTCAACAACATCATTCCGGACTTCAACGACCTCGTTTACCAGGGCGACTGGAAGAACGCGATCACGGTGCTGCACAGCACCAACAACTTCCCCGAGTTCACCGGCCGCATCTGCCCGGCACCGTGCGAGGCCGCCTGCACCCTCAACGTCAACGACGACGCAGTGGGCATCAAGTCGATCGAGCACGCCATCATCGACCGCGCCTGGGCCGAGGGCTGGGTGCAGCCGCAACCGCCGCGCCACAAGACCGGCAAAAAGGTGGCCGTCGTCGGCTCCGGCCCGGCCGGCATGGCCGCAGCCCAGCAGCTGGCGCGCGCTGGCCACGACGTGACCTTGTTCGAGAAGAACGACCGCGTGGGCGGCCTGCTGCGTTACGGCATTCCCGACTTCAAGATGGAGAAGAGCCACATCGATCGCCGCGTGGCGCAGATGGAGGCCGAAGGCGTGGTGTTCCGCACGGGCGTGATGGTGGGCGCGCTGCCCAAGGACAGCAAGGTCACCAACTGGGCCAAGGAAACCATCACCCCCGAGCAACTGAAGAAAGACTTCGACGCCGTGTTGCTCACCGGTGGCTCCGAGCAGAGCCGCGACTTGCCCGTGCCCGGTCGCGACCTCGACGGCATCCATTTCGCGATGGAATTCCTGCCGCAGCAAAACAAGATCAACGCTGGCGACAAGCTCAAGGGCCAGTTGCGCGCCGACGGCAAACACGTGATCGTGATCGGCGGTGGCGACACCGGCTCCGACTGCGTGGGCACCAGCAACCGCCACGGCGCTGTGAGCGTGACCCAGTTCGAGGTGATGCCTCAGCCGCCCGAAGAGGAAAACAAACCCCTGGTGTGGCCCTACTGGCCGCTCAAGCTGCGCACCAGCTCCAGCCACGAAGAAGGTTGCGTGCGTGAGTTCGCCATCTCCACCAAGGAATTCATCGGCAACAAGGGCAAGGTCACGGGTTTGACGACCGTGCATGTCGAGATGAAAGACGGCAAGCTGGTCGAGATCGCCGGCACCGAGAAGACCTACCAGGCCGACATGGTGCTGCTGGCCATGGGTTTCGTGAACCCGGTCGCCAGCATCCTCGACGGCTTCGGCGTTGACAAGGACGGTCGCGGCAACGCCAAGGCCAGCACCGAATTCACCGGCGGCTACGCCACCAATGTGCCCAAGGTGTTCGCCGCCGGCGACATGCGCCGCGGCCAGAGTCTGGTGGTGTGGGCGATCCGCGAAGGCCGCCAGGCCGCGCGCTCGGTCGACGAATTCCTCATGGGTTTCTCCGACCTGCCGCGCTGAGAACGGCGCAGCCCCAAGGGACTCGGGTTTACCCCGAATCCCTTATCATTCAACGACCGGGCATCCACTGCCCGGTTTTTGTTTGATGCCCATCGAAAACGCTCCTCCACTGGTCGAACTGCGCAACCTCACCTTCGGGTACGGCGAGCGCGCCATCCTCGACAACGTCACGTTGACCGTGCCCCGCGGCAAGGTCACGGCGCTCATGGGCGCGTCCGGCGGCGGCAAGACCACGGTGCTGCGCCTCATTGGTGGACAGATCCGCGCCCAGAAGGGCCAGACCCTGTTCGACGGTCAGGACATCACCACCATGCGGGCCGAAGCCCTGTACGCCGCACGCCGGCGCATGGGCATGCTGTTTCAGTTCGGCGCCTTGTTCACCGACATGAGCGTGTTCGACAACGTCGCCTTTCCTTTGCACGAGCACACCACGCTGCCACAGGCGCTGGTGCGAGACATCGTGCTGATGAAACTCAATGCGGTGGGCCTGCGCGGCGCGCGCGACCTCATGCCCAGCGAGCTCTCGGGTGGCATGGCCCGGCGCGTGGCTCTGGCCCGGGCGATTGCGCTCGACCCCGAACTCGTGATGTACGACGAACCCTTCGCCGGCCTGGACCCGATCTCCCTGGGCACCGCTGCCCGGCTGATCCGTCAGCTCAACGACGCCATGGGCCTGACCAGCATCGTCGTCTCGCACGACCTGGACGAGACCTTCCACATTGCCGACCAGGTCATCGTGCTGGCCAACGGCAGGATTGCGGCGCAAGGCACGCCCGACGAGGTGCGCCACAGCGAAGACCCGCTGGTCAAACAGTTCGTCAACGCCTTGCCCGATGGGCCGGTGCGCTTCCACCACCCCGGCCCCAGCCTGGAAGAAGACTTCGGCAACGGCGGTCACGCTGCTCACAAGGAGCAGGCATGACCACCGCCTGGCTCGCCCGCCTGGGTTTTTCGGTTCGCACCCAGATCGCCGACATCGGCACCAGCACGCGCCTGCTGGCCCGTCTGCTGTGGCTGCTGGGCGCGGTGCTGCGCCGCCCGGCGCTGCTGCGCGACCAGATCCATTTCCTGGGCAACCATTCACTGGCCATCATCGGCGTGTCGGGCCTGTTCGTCGGCTTCGTGCTGGGTCTGCAGGGCTACTACACGCTGCAGCGTTACGGCGCCACCGAGGCGTTGGGTGTTCTGGTCACGCTCTCGCTGGTGCGCGAGCTGGGGCCCGTGATCACCGCCTTGCTGTTCGCTGGTCGCGCCGGCACGTCGCTCACGGCCGAGATCGGCCTCATGAAGGCCGGAGAGCAACTCAGCGCCATGGAAATGATGGCGGTGGACCCGGTGCGCCGCGTGCTGGCGCCGCGCTTCTGGGCCGGTGTGATCGCCATGCCCTTGCTGGCCGCCATCTTCAGCGCCATCGGCGTCATCGGTGGCTGGGTGGTGGGCGTGCTCATGATCGGCCTGGACGGCGGGTCGTTCTGGAGTCAGATGCAAGAAGGCGTGGACGTCTGGGCCGATGTGGGCAACGGCGTCCTCAAGAGCGTGGTGTTCGGTTTCGCCGTGACCTTCATTGCCCTGCTTCAGGGCTACAGCGCGCACCCCACGCCCGAGGGTGTGTCGCGCGCCACCACCCGCACCGTGGTGGTCGCGTCGCTGGCCGTGCTGGCGCTGGACTTCATCCTCACCGCCACGATGTTCAGCATCTGAGGCCACATCCCTTCAGCGGAGATCAACATGCAAACTTCCAAAAACGACATCTGGGTCGGCCTCTTCGTGCTGATCGGCGCCGTGGCCATCCTGTTCCTGGCCCTGCAGTCGGCCAATCTGCTCAGCCTCAACTTCGAAAAGACCTACCAGGTCGTGGGCCGGTTTGACAACGCCGGTGGCGTCAAGCCCAAGGCTGCGGTGCGCAGTGCGGGTGTCGTGGTCGGGCGGGTTGAATCCATCACGTTCGATGACAAGACCTTCCAGGCCAACATCACCCTGGCGCTGGAGTCGCGCTACGCCTTCCCCAAGGACAGCTCGCTCAAGATCCTCACCAGCGGCCTGCTGGGCGAGCAGTACATCGGCATCGAGCCGGGCGGCGACCCCGAGAACATCGCCGCGGGCGCCGTGATCACCCAGACGCAGTCGGCGGTGATTCTCGAAAACCTGATCAGCCAGTTTCTGTTCAGCAAGGCCGCCGATGGCGGTGATGCCAAGCCCGCCGAGTAAGCCCAACAGGGCTTCTGGCGGAGCGACGAGACAAGACGCTGCAACCTGACAAGAATGCAGGTTGCTCAAGCAACAACGATTCGGGCGCTGCGCCCAGGGGGTTCCAAGATGAAAGACACACTCGCCAAGACCAGCCGGTCCACAGGCCTGCTGGCTGGTGGCATGGCGTTGGCCGTGCTCACTGGCTGCGCCACCGGCCCCGACGCCAACCCGCGCGATCCACTGGAGCCGTTCAACCGCGGTGTTTACCGGTTCAACGATGCGGTGGACACCGCGGTGCTCAAGCCGGTGGCCACCGTCTACAAGGACGTCACGCCCAGCCCGGTGCAGACCGGTGTGAACAATTTCTTCAGCAACATCGGCGATCTGTGGTCGGCGGCCAATGCGGCGCTCCAGTTGCGCCCGCGCGAAGCCACCGAGAACCTGATGCGTTTCAGCGTCAACACGGTGTTTGGCCTGGCAGGCTTGCTCGACATCGCCACCGAAGCCCGCATTCCCCGCACCCGCCTGGACTTCGGTCAGACCCTGGGCCGCTGGGGTGCGCCGTCCGGTGCTTATCTCGTCCTGCCGATCTTCGGTCCTTCGTCGGTGCGCGACGGTACTGGCCTGGTGGTCGACATGAGCGTGGACCCGGTCTCCGGCCTGAACGATGTGTCGGCCCGCAACTCACTCACCGCGCTGCGCGTGGTCGATACCCGTGCCGGCTTGCTGCGTGCGTCATCGCTGCTGGAAGACGCCGCGTTGGACAAATACAGCTTCACGCGCGATCTGTACCTCAACCGCCGCCAGAGCCAGATCGACGACATGATCGACAAAGGGATCGGTCTGGGCGGCAGAGACCAATGACACGCTGATACGTATCGCAACGAATGAAGCGGAACTGCTTCATATTCGTACCGTTCTGATGAATTACGCTGCGTTGTCTGCAGCTGGGCCCCTGGCCCCGAAAGGAAGAATTCCATGATGAAACGCCGCTCCTGGCTCGCCGCCCTAGCGATCACCGCCGCCGTTGTGATGTCCGTGCCCGCCCTGGCGCAGGAAGAAGCACCCGACGCCCTGGTCAAGCGCATTTCCAGCGACGTGCTGGCCTCCGTGAAGGCCGATCCCGCCATCCAGGCAGGCGATGTGAACCGCATCGTGGCGCTGGTCGACAGCAAGATACTGCCCAGCGTCAACTTCACCCGCATGACGTCTTCTGCGGTCGGTCGTTTCTGGCGTCAGGCCACGCCCGAGCAGCAGAAGCAACTGCAGGACGAGTTCAAGATCCTGCTGGTGCGCACGTACTCGGGCGCGCTCGGCGAGGTGAAAGACCAGACCGTGACCTTCAAACCGATGCGCTCCAAGCCCGAAGACACCGAGGTGGTGGTGCGCTCCGAAGTGCGCGGCAAGGGCGACCCGATCCAGCTCGACTACCGCCTGGAAAAGACCGCCAGCGGCTGGAAAATCTATGACATCAACGTGCTCGGCGTGTGGCTGGTGGAAACCTACCGCACCCAGTTCGCGCAGGAAATCAATGCCAAGGGCATCGACGGCCTGATCGCGTCGCTGGTGCAGCGCAACAAGTCCAACACCGCCAAGACCAGCTGAGCCCGTGACCATCGCCACGTCAACAGCCGCCGGTGTGGCGGCCTTGCCACCGCAGGTCACGCTGGCAGAAGCCGGCAGGACCTTGTTTGAACTGAAACAGGCTCTCTCGCAGCAGGCGGGTCCGGTGGTGACGCTGGATGCCGCTTCGCTGCGGGTGTTTGACTCGTCGGCCGTGGCCGTGCTGCTGGAGCTGCGGCGCCAGTTGCGCGCCGAGGGCAAGACCCTGCAGGTGAACAACTGGCCGCGACGGCTCGAAGACCTGATGGGCCTGTACGGCGTGGGTGAACTGCTCGCGCCCTGAGGGCTTGCGGATCGCCCCGGCGCCGGGCCTTGCCCCACGCGCGGTGCGGACACCCCGCCGGGCCTAAAATACGCGGTTCGCCAACCGCCGCCCAATCTCTTGCGCGCGGCCCATGACCTCAGTGGTTTCCCCCGCGCATGTCCGCTGTTTCCTTTCAAAACGTTTCCAAAAGCTATCCGTCGTCGCGCGGTGCCGTGCAGGCACTGCAATCGGTGTCGTTCGACATCGAAGCCGGTGAGTTCTTCGGTCTGCTCGGACCCAACGGCGCCGGCAAGACCACGCTGATCAGCATCCTGGCCGGCCTGGCCCGCGCCACAGAGGGTCGCGTGCTGGTGCACGGCAGCGACGTGCAGGCCGACTACCAGACGGCGCGCCGCCAGCTGGGTGTGGTGCCGCAAGAGTTGGTGTTCGACCCCTTCTTCAACGTGCGCGAAGCGCTGCGCATCCAGTCTGGCTATTTCGGCATCCAGCGCAACGACGCGTGGATCGACGAACTGCTGGAGGGCCTGGGCCTCACCGACAAGGCCAACGCCAACATGCGCCAGCTCTCAGGCGGCATGAAGCGCCGCGTGCTGATCGCGCAGGCCTTGGTGCACAAGCCACCGGTGATCGTGCTCGACGAACCCACCGCGGGTGTGGATGTGGAGTTGCGCCAGACCTTGTGGCAATTCATATCCGACCTGAACAAGCGCCTGGGCAGCACCGTGCTGCTGACCACGCACTACCTTGAAGAGGCCGAGGCCCTGTGCGGGCGCATCGCCATGCTCAAGCAGGGCAGGGTGGTGGCGCTCGAAACCACCTCGGCGCTGCTCGCGCGTGCAGCCTCCAACGTGCTGCGCTTCAAGACCGACGCCACGCTGCCGACCGACCTGGCTGTGCAGGCCCGCATCACCGGCCGCGTGGTGCAACTGCCGGCCAATGACGCACTGGCGGTCGAGCGCATCCTGGCCCGCCTGCGCGAGGCGGGCGTGGTGCCGGAAGATATCGAGATCCGCAAGGCCGATCTGGAAGACGTGTTCCTCGATCTCACGGGCGCACAGCCTCGGGCCGCGAACCCTGCAGAGGTGCCAGCATGACCGGTTGGCAGACGCTGTTCTACAAGGAAGTGCTGCGTTTCTGGAAGGTGGGTTTCCAGACCGTGGCCGCGCCGGTGATCACCGCCATCCTGTACCTCATGATCTTCGGCCATGTGCTCGAAGACCGGGTGCAGGTCTTTGAGTCGGTGAGCTACACCGCCTTCCTGCTGCCCGGCCTGGTGATGATGAGCGTGCTGCAGAACGCCTTTGCCAACAGCTCGTCTTCGCTGATCCAGAGCAAGATCATGGGCAACCTGGTGTTCCTGCTGCTCACGCCGCTGTCGCACCGCGCCTGGTTCGTGGCCTACGTGGGTTCGTCCATCGTGCGAGGCCTCGCGGTCGGCACCGGGGTGATGGTGGTCACCTGGTGGTTTGCCCAGCCCTCGCTGGTGGCGCCTCTGTGGATCCTGGCGTTCGGCTTCATGGGCGCGGCCTTGCTGGGCGCACTTGGCCTGATTGCCGGCCTGTGGGCCGAGAAATTCGACCAGATGGCCGCGTTCCAGAACTTCATCATCGTGCCCATGACCTTCCTCTCGGGCGTGTTCTACTCAATCCACTCCCTGCCCGAGTTCTGGCAAAAAGTGAGCCACCTCAACCCGTTTTTCTACATGATCGACGGCTTCCGCTACGGCTTCTTCGGCGTGAGTGACGTGTCGCCCTGGATCAGCCTGGCACTGGTGGGCGGCGCGCTCGCCATCGTGAGCGCAATCGCGCTGCACCTGCTCAAGACCGGCTACAAAATTCGCAACTGACATGACCGCTGAACAACTGCAGACCCTCATCGCCGCCGGCTTGCCGTGCGAACACCTCGAAGTCACCGGGGATGGCCGCCATTGGGCTGCAGTGATCGTGTCGCCTGCCTTTGAAGGTCTGCGTCTGATCAAGCGCCACCAGGCCGTTTACGGCACGCTGGGTGGGCGCATCCAGACCGACGAGGTGCACGCCTTGTCGATGAAGACCTACACCCCCGCCGAATGGGCGGCCCAACCCTGAACCGATCGCCAGGCATGGACAAACTCCGAATCACGGGTGGGCGCACGCTGCAAGGCGAAGTGCTCATCTCCGGCGCCAAGAACGCCGCGCTGCCAGAGCTGTGCGCCTCGCTGCTCACTGCCGACCCCGTCACGCTCACCAACGTGCCGCGCCTGCGCGACGTGGCCACCATGCGCCAGCTGCTCGACAACATGGGCGTGCAGACACAGACCCATGGTGATCGCGGTGGCATCACGCTGCGGGCGGCCGACCCCATCAAGGCCGAAGCGCCGTATGAGCTCGTCAAGACCATGCGCGCCTCGGTGCTGGTGCTCGGGCCGCTGCTGGCGCGTTTCGGCCATGCCCGCGTGTCCCTGCCCGGTGGCTGTGCCATCGGCTCGCGCCCGGTGGACCAGCACATCAAGGGCATGCAGGCCATGGGCGCCGAGATCGTGGTCGAACACGGCTACATGGTCGCCAAGCTGCCGGCTGGCAAGACGCGCCTGCGCGGCGCGCGCATTGCCACCGACATGGTGACCGTCACCGGCACCGAGAACTTCCTGATGGCCGCCGCGCTGGCCGAGGGCGAGACCCTGCTGGAGAACGCCGCGCAGGAGCCCGAGATCGGCGACCTGGCGGAGATGTTGATTGCCATGGGCGCGAAGATCGAAGGCCACGGCACCAGCCGCATCCACATCCAGGGCGTGGAGCGCCTGCACGGCTGCAACCACCAGGTGGTGGCCGACCGCATCGAGGCCGGCACCTTCCTGTGTGCGGTGGCCGCCACCGGGGGGGAGGTGGTGCTGCGCCACGGCCGCGCCGACCACCTCGACGCCGTGATCGACAAGTTGCTGGAGGCCGGCGCCAAGATCGAAGCGGGCAAGGACGCCGGTGGCGATTTCATCCGCGTGCGCGCCTCGGGCCGCATGAAAGCCCAGAGTTTCCGCACCACCGAGTACCCGGGCTTCCCCACCGACATGCAGGCCCAGTTCATGGTGCTCAACTGCATTGCCGAAGGCACGAGCAAGGTCACCGAAACAATCTTTGAAAACCGCTTCATGCACGTCAACGAGCTGGTGCGCCTGGGCGCGCGCATCCAGACCGATGGCAAGGTGGCGGTGGTCGAGGGCATCTCGCGGCTGTCGGGCGCCGCCGTCATGGCCACCGACCTGCGGGCCTCGGCCAGTCTGGTGATTGCCGGCCTGGTGGCCGAGGGCGAAACCATCGTCGACCGCATCTACCACCTGGACCGGGGCTATGACCAGATGGAAGAGAAATTGCGCGGCATCGGCGCCGACATCGAACGCATCAAATGATTACTCTTGCCCTCTCCAAAGGCCGCATCTTCGACGAGACCCTGCCGCTGCTCAAGGCCGCTGGCATCGAGGTGCTGGAAGATCCCGAAAAATCGCGCAAGCTGATTCTTGAAACGAGCAATCCGCAGGTGCGTGTGGTGCTGGTGCGCGCCAGCGACGTGCCGACCTACGTCGAACACGGTGGCGCCGATCTGGGTGTGACCGGCAAGGACACACTGATCGAGCACGGTGGCCAGGGCTTGTACCAGCCGCTGGACCTGAACATCTCCCGTTGCCGTGTGAGCGTGGCCGTGCGCGCCGACTTCGACTACGCCTCGGCGGTGCGCCAAGGCTCGCGCCTGAAGGTCGCCACCAAGTACACGCACATCGCGCGCGAGTTCTTCGCCACCAAGGGCGTGCACGTGGACCTGATCAAGCTCTACGGCAGCATGGAGCTCGCCCCGCTGACCGGCCTGGCCGACGCCATCGTCGACCTGGTGTCCACCGGCAACACGCTCAAGGCCAACCACCTCGTCGAGGTCGAACGCATCATGGACATCAGCGCGCGCCTGGTGGTCAACCAGGCCTCGCTCAAGCTCAAGCAAGCCGCCATCCGCCCCATCATCAACGCCTTTGCGCAAGCCATCGAACAAGGCACGCCCGCATGACCTTCACCGCCTGTCCCGCTCGCCTGTCCACCGCCGCCGCTGGCTTTGAGGCGCAGTTCGCAGCCCGGCTGCATTGGTCGGCCGAGACCGACGGCGCGATCGAGGAGCGCGTGGCCAGCATCCTGGAAGACGTGAAGTCGCGCGGCGACACGGCGGTGCTGGAATACACAGCGCGCTTCGACGGGCTGGATGTGTCCAGCCTGAGCGCCCTGGAACTCACCCAGAGCGAATTGAAGGCAGCGTTCGACGGCTTGCCCGACGCGCAGCGAGCAGCCCTGCAGGCGGCGGCCCGCCGGGTGCGCAGCTACCACGAGGCGCAGAAAAAAGCGGGCGGCGAGAGCTGGAGTTACCGCGACGAAGACGGCACGCTGCTCGGCCAGAAGGTCACGCCGCTGGACCGCGTGGGCATCTATGTGCCTGGTGGCAAGGCGGCCTACCCGTCCAGCGTGTTGATGAATGCGATTCCTGCCCATGTGGCTGGCGTGGCCGAGATCATCATGGTGGTGCCCACCCCGCGCGGCGAAAAGAACCCGTTGGTGCTGGCCGCCGCCTACGTGGCGGGCGTCTCGCGCGCCTTCACCATCGGCGGTGCGCAGGCCGTGGCCGCGCTGGCCTTCGGGACGGCCACCGTGCCCAAGGTCGACAAGATCACCGGACCGGGCAACGCGTATGTGGCCAGCGCCAAGAAGCGCGTGTTCGGCACCGTGGGCATCGACATGATCGCGGGCCCGAGCGAAATCCTGGTACTCGCGGATGGCAGCACACCCGCCGAGTGGGTGGCCATGGACCTGTTCAGCCAGGCCGAGCACGACGAACTGGCGCAAAGCATCCTGCTGTGCCCAGACGGCGCCTACATCGACGAGGTGCAGGCCGCTATTGACCGCCTTTTGCCCACCATGCCGCGTGCGACCATCATCGCCAAGAGCCTGAACGACCGGGGCGCGCTGATCCACACCCGCAGCATGGAAGAGGCCTGTTCGATCAGCAACCGCATTGCGCCCGAGCACCTGGAGGTCTCCAGCAGCGAGCCGCACCGCTGGGAGCCGCTGCTCAAGCACGCCGGCGCCATCTTCCTGGGCGCTTACACCAGCGAAAGCCTGGGCGACTACTGCGCTGGTCCCAACCACGTGTTGCCCACCAGTGGCACGGCGCGCTTTTCCTCACCGCTGGGCGTGTACGACTTCCAGAAACGCAGCAGCCTGATCGAGGTGAGCCAGACCGGTGCACAGAGCCTGGGCCTGATCGCTGCAGAGCTGGCCTACGGCGAAGGTCTCCAGGCGCACGCCCGGGCGGCCGAACTGCGGCTGGATGAGGTACCGCCCATGCGGGGTGCCGCATGAGCGCCAATCCGCTGAACATGATCCGCCAGGACGTGCAGACCATGCACGCCTACGCCGTGCAGGATGCCACCGGCATGGTCAAGCTCGACGCGATGGAGAACCCGTATGCGCTGCCACCCGACTTGCAGGCCGCACTCGGCGCGCGCCTGGGTGCCGTTGCCGTGAACCGTTACCCCGGTCCGCGCGTTGATGACCTCAAGGCCGCTCTGGCCCGCTACGTAGACCTGCCCGCCGGTTGCAGCCTGATGCTGGGCAACGGTTCGGACGAACTCATCTCGCTGCTGACCCTGGCCTGCGACCTGCCGGGCGCCACCGTGCTGGCTCCGCTGCCCGGATTTGTGATGTACGCCATGAGCGCGCAGCTGCAGGGTCTGAAGTTCGTCGGCGTGCCGCTCACCGCCGATTTCGAGCTGGACGGGGACGCCATGCTGAGCGCGATGCGCGAGCACAGGCCCGCCATCACCTACATCGCCTACCCCAACAACCCCACGGCCAACCTGTGGAGTGCGGACACGATCCGCCGCCTGATCGCTGAAGCCGCCAGCTTCGGTGGCCTGGTGGTGATGGACGAGGCCTACCAGCCTTTTTCCAGCCGCAGCTGGCTCGACGAGATTCGCGCCCATCCGGCGGCCAATGCCAACGTGCTGCTCATGCGCACGCTCTCCAAGTTCGGCCTGGCCGGCGTGCGCCTGGGCTACATGCTGGGGCCCCAGGCGCTGGTGCAAGAGATCGAAAAGCTGCGCCCGCCCTACAACGTGAGCGTGCTCAACGCCGAATGCGCGTTGTTCGCGCTGGAACACGCCGAGGTGTTCGCGAAGCAGGCCGCTCAGATCTGCGAACAGCGCGCCATGTTGATCGACGCGCTGCGCCGCCTACCGGGTTTCCAGCCGTTCCCCAGCGAGGCCAACATGGTGCTGGTGCGTGTGCCCGATGCGCAACGTTGTTTTGACAGCCTCAAGGCCCAGGGCATTCTGGTGAAGAATGTTTCTAAAATGCATTCACTGCTGACGCACTGTCTGCGGCTGACGGTGGGTACACCGTCGGAAAATGCCTTGCTGATCCGCGCCCTTCAAACCCCTCTATGACTTCCACGCCTTCCGCATCCGCCCCCGCTGGCGCCTTTGAGCGCGTGGCGTTCGTGCAGCGCAACACGTCCGAGACGCAGATCGGCGTGCGCGTCAACCTCGACGGCACGGGCGCGGCCAGCCTGTCCACCGGCATCGGATTTTTCGACCACATGCTCGACCAGATCGCCCGCCACGGGTTGATCGACCTTGACATCCAGGCCAAGGGTGACCTGCACATCGATGGTCACCACACCGTGGAAGACGTGGGGATCACGCTCGGCCAGGCCTTTGCGCAGGCCGTGGGTGACAAGAAGGGCATTCGCCGCTACGGCCATGCCTACGTGCCCCTGGACGAAGCGTTGTCGCGCGTCGTCATCGATTTTTCAGGCCGCCCCGGCTTGCACATGCGCGTGCCGTTCAAGAGCGGCATGGTCGGCGGCTTCGATACCCAGCTCGCTTTCGAATTCTTCCAGGGCTTCGTCAACCACGCGGGTGTCACGCTGCACATCGACAACCTGCACGGCGAAAACGCCCATCACCAAGCCGAAACCGTGTTCAAGGCCTTTGCCCGCGCCGTGCGCATGGCGCTGGAGCGGGACCCGCGCATGGGCGACGTGATTCCCTCGACCAAAGGTTCGCTGTAACCCCTTCCCGGCCATGAAACGCAAGACAGTCGCCGTGGTGGACTACGGCAGTGGCAACCTGCGCTCCGTGTCGCAGGCCGTGCAACACGTTGCGCGTGCCAAAGACGTGGACGTGCTGGTCACGTCCAACGCGCAAGACGTGCTGGACGCCGACCGCGTGGTGCTGCCCGGTCAGGGCCACATGGCCGACTGCATGAACGAGCTTGCCGCCTCCGGCTTGAAAGACGCCGTGCTGCACGCCGCCGCCAACAAGCCGCTGTTCGGTGTGTGCGTGGGCATGCAGATGCTGCTGGACCGCAGCGAAGAAGGCCCGACTGACGGACTGGGCCTGATTCCAGGCGAGGTCGTGCGTTTTCGGCTCGAAGGTCGTCTGCAGGCCGATGGCAGTCGTTTCAAGGTGCCGCAGATGGGCTGGAATCCGGTGTTTCACGACCTCGGTCGTCCGGTGCACCCGCTGTGGGCCGGCATCCGGGATGGCTCTTATTTCTATTTCGTGCACAGCTTCTATGCTCGCCCTGCCCAGGCTGTGCACTGCGTTGGCGAGGCCGACTATGGCGGCCGCTTCGCCGCCGCGATTGCCCGCGACAACATCTTCGCCACCCAGTTTCACCCTGAAAAAAGCGCCGACCAGGGGCTGGCGCTCTACCGCAACTTCCTCTCCTGGAACCCCTAGGCCTTTCACCACACCATCATGCTGCTGATTCCTGCCATTGATCTGAAAGACGGCCAGTGCGTTCGCCTCAAACAGGGCGACATGGACCAATCCACCGTGTTCGGCGAAGACCCGGCGGCCATTGCCCGCAGCTGGGTCGACAAGGGCGCGCGCCGCGTGCACCTGGTGGACCTCAATGGCGCCTTCGCCGGCAAGCCGAAAAACGAGCAGGCCATTCGCGCCATCCTCAAAGAGGTGGGCTCCGAGGTGGATGTGCAGCTCGGTGGCGGCATCCGTGACCTCGACACCATCGAACGCTACCTCGACGCCGGCCTGCGCTACGTGATCATCGGGACTGCTGCGGTCAAGAACCCGGGCTTCCTGCAAGACGCCTGCACCGCGTTCGGCGGCCATATCATCGTGGGCCTCGATGCCAAGGACGGCAAGGTTGCCACCGATGGCTGGAGCAAGCTCACCGGCCACGAGGTGGTCGACCTGGGCAAGAAGTTCGAGGACTACGGCGTCGAAGGCATCATCTACACCGACATCGGCCGCGACGGCATGCTCTCGGGCATCAACATCGAAGCCACGGTCAAGTTGGCGCAGGCGTTGTCGATTCCCGTCATCGCTTCGGGCGGCCTGTCCAACCTGGAAGACATCCGCGCGCTGTGCGCGGTGGAAGACGAAGGCGTCGAAGGCGTGATCTGTGGTCGCTCGATCTACAGCGGTGACCTCGACTTCGAGGCCGCGCAGCAACTCGCTGACGACCTCAACGGCTGACCGATTCCATGCTCGCCAAGCGCATCATTCCCTGCCTGGACGTCACAGGCGGCCGCGTTGTCAAGGGCGTCAACTTCGTGGAGTTGCGCGACGCCGGCGACCCGGTGGAGATCGCGGCTCGGTACAACGAACAGGGCGCCGACGAGCTGACCTTCCTGGACATCACGGCCACGTCCGACGGGCGCGACCTGATCCTGCACATCATCGAAGCCGTGGCCTCGCAGGTCTTCATTCCGCTCACCGTGGGCGGAGGTGTGCGCACGGTGGAAGACGTGCGCCGCCTGCTCAACGCCGGGGCCGACAAGACCAGTTTCAATTCCGCAGCCATTGCGAATCCACAGGTGATCCGCGATGCATCGGCCAAGTACGGCGCGCAGTGCATCGTGGTGGCCATCGACGCGAAGCGCCGCCACGGTGAAGACCTGGCCCTGCGCGGCGAGGGCTGGGACGTGTACAGCCATGGCGGGCGCAAGAACACCGGCCTGGATGCCGTGGCCTGGGCCCGGCAGATGGCCGAATACGGCGCTGGCGAGATCCTGCTCACCAGCATGGACCGCGACGGCACCAAGTCCGGCTTTGACCTCGCACTCACGCGCGCCGTGGCCGATGCGGTGGACGTGCCGGTGATCGCCTCGGGTGGCGTGGGCACCCTCGACCATCTGGCCGATGGTGTGCAGCAGGGCGGTGCCGATGCGGTGCTGGCCGCCAGTATCTTTCACTACGGTGAATTCACCGTGGCGCAGGCCAAAGCCCGCATGGCCGAACGCGGGATCCCGGTCCGGCTTTGAACCGACCTCAGCTGCGGTCCTCGCGCGGCTGAAACTGTCGCTCCAGGCGGTCTTCCAGTTCGCCCAGGCTCGCACTCAAGCCGTTGCTGTTCTGCTCGATCACCTCGGTCATGGCGACCTGCAGACGGTCCACCTTCTGGTGCAGCTTTTCGGCCAGTTCGATTTCACGCGCCGCTGTGGCCTGCATCTCGGCCTGCAGGAAAGTGCGCAACTCGGTGAAGCGCGACGCCTCCGCCTTGTCAGCCAGGGTGCGCTGCTCGGAGGCTTCGCGGGTGACGCGACGCACCTCCATCATGTGCGTGGTCTGCTGGTAGACCAGCGCGGCAAGAAACACCACCAAGACCAGCACGAGCATGCTCAGAAGCACCAGGCCCAGCGGCGCCTGCACTTCGGTGAGTCCGAAATTCAGCGCGGTAGGTTGCAGAATCTGGGCGAAGTTGAGGGCCACGAAACCTGCAACCAGCAGGATGAACAGGATGAGTAGCAGGGTACGGATTTTCATGGCGGGTCCTGTGCGCGTTGTTGCGCGGTGGCAAGTGATCGGGCGGGGGCATCGGTCTTGTCAGAACCGCCTTCATCCTAGCGGCTTTGCCCGGACCGCCGCGCAGTCGTGCAAATGCCCATGGTAGATTCGTTGGATGAACTGGTTGGACGAAGTGAAATGGGACGCGCAGGGCCTTGTGCCCGTGATCGCGCAGGAGGCGGCCACGGGCGATGTGCTCATGTTCGCCTGGATGAACCGCGAGGCGCTGAAAAAGACCGCCGAGCTTGGGCGTGCGGTGTACTTCAGTCGCTCGCGCAACAAGCTCTGGTTCAAGGGAGAAGAGTCGGGCCATGTGCAGACGGTGCACGACATCCGCATCGACTGCGACAGCGACGTCGTGTTGCTCAAGGTCACCCAGCTCGGCCATGAGCCCGGCATCGCGTGCCACACCGGCCGCCACAGCTGCTTCTTTCAGCGTCTGGACGGCGGGCAGTGGCAGGCGGTCGAGCCCGTGCTCAAAGACCCCGAGTCCATCTACAAGTGAGCCAACGATGAACCCCACCGATGACCTGGCGCGCCTGGCCGCCGTGATCGAAAGCCGCAAGCCGGCCAACGGCGGCGACCCCGAAAAAAGTTACGTCGCGCGCCTGTTGCACAAGGGCCCCGACAGCTTCCTCAAGAAAATCGGCGAAGAAGCCACCGAAGCCGTTATGGCCGCCAAAGACCTGGACCACGGCGGCGACCCGCAGAGGCTGGTGAACGAAACGGCAGACCTCTGGTTCCACTGCATGATCGCGCTGGCTCACTACAAGCTGGGTCCGGCCGATGTGGTGGCCGAGCTGGTGCGCCGGGAGGGTCTGAGCGGTCTGGAGGAAAAGGCCATGCGCAAGGTGCTGGCGCGTGAAGCCGGCACCGAGCCCGACCCCCACTGAAAGGACATGACCATGAGCGACATCATCGACGTCGAACCGGTTGACAACGAACGGGCTCAATCCCTCAAGACGGTGGGTTGGGTCAGCTACATCCTGCACCTCATCGTGGCCGTGGGCGCGGTGTTGCCCGGCACCCAGCCCGGCGTGGCCTTGCTGATCGTGGCGCTGGTCATCGATCTGGTGAAAAAGAGCGATGCCGAGGGCACCTGGCAAGCCAGTCATTTTTCCTGGCGCATCCGCACCGTGATCTGGGCTGCCGTGCTCTACCTGGTGACCATGCCGCTGTGGCTGCTTTTCTTCGTTCCCGGCTGGATCGCCTGGGGGCTCATCTCCATCTGGTTCCTTTATCGCATCGTCAAGGGCATGGTGCGCATGAACGCCAGTCAGCCCATGCCCGACTGAACCTGTCCTATTCGCATCCGACATGACCGCACACGACCCCAACTGCATCTTCTGCAAGATCATTGCCGGCCAGATTCCATCGAAGAAGGTGTACGAGGACGAAGACCTCTTCGTTTTTCACGACATTCATCCCTGGGCACCGGTGCACTTCCTGCTGGTGCCCAAAGCGCACATTGCGTCGATGGCACAGCTGGGGCCGGAGCACGAGCGGCTCATGGGCCGGATGATGGTGCTGGCGCCCAGGCTGGCCATGGAGCAGGGGTGCAATCCGTATCCCGAGGGGGGGTTTCGCATCCTGTGCAATACCGGCGCCGAAGGCGGGCAGGAGGTTCACCACCTGCATGTTCACGTGATGGGCGGCCCCAGACCCTGGTTGCGCGGTTGATCGTTCTGCCTCTGGCGCCTCGCCGCATGGCGCCGAGCTGGAATTGGCCGCGCACCAGGCTTGAACTACTGCGCGGGCTTAGAATCCCACCCACAGCGCACTGCGCTACACCTCAATATCTGGAGTAAACCATGGGTTCGTTTTCTATCTGGCACTGGCTCATCGTGCTGCTCATCGTGGTGATGGTTTTTGGTACCAAAAAGCTCAAGAACATCGGCTCTGATCTGGGTGGTGCCGTCAAGGGTTTCAAGGACGGCATCAAAGAGGGCGGCCAAAGCCCTGCAGACACCGCGTCGGCGTCGGCCGGTCAGGTCACCCAGGAAACCCGTGCCGACAAGAACGCCATCGACGTCGAAGCCAAGCAAAAAAGCTGATCTCTCTCAAGCGCTGCGGTGACCCCACTCGCCGCCCGAGCGCCCACCTCCAGGCTCTTCCAGAGCTCGAACTTGCCCGCAGGATGGCCGACACATGATTGATTTGGGCATTTCCAAACTCGCCCTGATCGGGGCCGTGGCACTTATCGTCATCGGTCCTGAGAAGCTGCCGCGCGTAGCGCGCACGGTCGGTGCCTTGCTGGGCAAGGCGCAACGCTATGTGGCTGACGTGAAGTCGGAAGTGAGCCGCTCGATGGAGCTTGAAGAGCTCAAAAAAATGAAAGACTCGGTGACCAGCGCTGCGCGCGACGTCGAGCAGTCGGTCCAGAGCGGCGCCAGCGATTTCGAAAAGTCGTGGTCTGACGCCACGGCCGGGCTGGATGGCAGCGGCTCTTCTTACGACTCCAGCGGCACCCTTGGGTCGCTCGAGCCACCGGTTTACAAACACCCCAAAAAGAACTGGCGGCTCAAGCAGAAAGCCATGCCCCAGTGGTACAAGGCCCGCACCGGGGTGCGAACACGCACCCAGTCCGGTGCGGCCCGCGTGGCCCGTTTCCGGCCCCGCTCCTCTTCTGCCCCCCGCTGATGTCCGACACCGATAAAACCACCGACGAGCTCGCCGGTTCAGAACAACCGTTCGTGCAGCACCTCATGGAGCTGCGGGACAGGCTGCTTTATGGGGTGATCGGGCTTGCGATCTGCATGGCCTTGCTGGCGTTTTGGCCCGGCCCCAGCGGTTTGATAGACCTGATAGCCGTGCCGATCCGCGCGCACATGCCGCCCGATGCCAAGCTGATCGCTGTCGGCGTGTTCTCGCCGTTCTTCGTGCCCATCAAGGTGCTGGCCATGGCAGCACTGCTGCTGTCGCTGCCTTGGTGGATGTACCAGGTGTGGGCCTTCGTGGCACCTGGCCTCTACAGCCACGAGAAGCGTTTTGCCGTCCCGCTGATCGTGTTGGGCAGCCTGCTGGCCTACGTGGGCATAGCCTTCGTGCAGTTCTTCGTGCTGGACAAGATGTTTGGCTTCATCCAGCAATTCACGCCCGCCAGCGTCGCGGCCACGCCCGACATCGCGTCGTACGTGGAGGCCATCCTGTCGCTCTACCTGGCCTTTGGCCTGGCGTTCCAGGTGCCCATTGTGGTGGTGCTGCTCGTCAAGATGAACATGGTTACGGTCCAGAAACTCAAGGAGTTCCGCGGTTACTTCATCGTGGTGGCATTTGTCATTGCCGCCGTGGTCACTCCGCCCGACGTGATCTCCCAGCTGGCTCTCGCCGTGCCAATGTGCATCCTTTACGAGATCGGCATCTGGGGGGCACAGTGGTTCATCAAGGCATCTGCGCCCACTGAGGCTGAAGCCGCCGAAAAGGAATCGGCGTCTTCTTGACGGGCTGTCAGCGCGCTGCGGGCTGGCGCGCAATGTTGCGACGGCCTGGGGTGACCTGAATCTGGACCTTGCCATCCCGGCGCGTCACGTCCAGCGGCGATGCGGTGCCCGGTTGCAGGGCGGCAACCGCTGACAGCAACTGAGGCACGTTCGTCACGGCCTTGCCTCCCACCGCGGTGATCACATCTCCCGGGCGAATCCCGGCCTGGGCGGCGGGTCCGTTCTGCAGCACCCCCGTGATGACCACACCTGTGCCCGGCTGCAAGCCAAAGCTCTCGGCCAGTTCGGCCGTGAGATCCTGCGGCTCTACCCCGATCCAGCCGCGCGTCACCTGACCGTCGCGCACGATGGCGTCCAGCACGCTGCGCGCGGTGGAGGTGGGAATGGCGAAGCCGATGCCCATGGACCCGCCCGAGCGGGAATAGATGGCCGTGTTGATGCCCATCAAATGGCCGTTCACATCCACCAGTGCCCCACCGGAATTGCCCGGATTGATGGCCGCGTCGGTCTGGATGAAGTTCTCGAAGGTGTTGATGCCCAGTTGCGTGCGGCCCAGCGCGCTGACGATACCGCTCGTGACCGTCTGCCCGACACCGAACGGGTTGCCGATGGCCAGCACCTGGTCACCGATTTCCAGGGCATCGGAGTTGCCCAAGGTGATCACGGGCAAATCAGTGAGTTCAATTTTCAGGATGGCGAGATCGGTTTCCGGATCGGTGCCGATGACCTTCGCAGCGCTCTTGCGCCCGTCGTTGAGGATGACCTCGATCTCGTCGGCTTCCTCGATCACGTGGTTGTTGGTCAACACGTAGCCCGCCGGGCTCACGATCACGCCCGATCCCAGGCCGGTCTGCGGCTGGCTCTGGCCTTGATCGCCGAAGAAAAATCGAAACCAGGGATCTGCGCTCTGTGGCGCGGTGACGGCGGCCTTGCTGGTGTTGATGCTCACCACCGCCGGGGAGGCGGCTCGCGCCGCGCTGCGGAAACCGGCCGCGCCTTCCGCCGGCGTGGGCGTTGCGCCGATGGACGCAGCCTCCAGCACGGGCACCACCGAGGCCACCGAAGCGGAGCGCCCGAGCCACTGCGGCTGCAGGGTGGCCACCACAAACAGGGCGGCCACCAACACGGTGACGGTTTGGGCAAACAGGAGCCAGAGACGTTTCATGGGGAACGAAGTGAGGGTTGGACCTGGTGCGAATCCGTGGACAAAGCGGTCGGTCGAAAGCGCCATTGTCCCGCAAATGGGTGCTGTCACGCGGCGTTCAAGGCACTCGGCGCCGTGCACGCCCAGTGTCAAAATGGACGGCTGTTGTTGACCTCACCGGATCCCGCATCACCCCATGACGACCGAGCTCTCGCCGCCTCTTGCGGTCTCCCGTTCCGCGCTGACCCAGTCGCTGGACCAACTGCTGCAGCCTCAGATGTTCAAGGATTACGGCCCCAACGGGCTGCAGGTGGAGGGTCGCGCCGAGGTGCGCAAGCTGGTCAGCGGTGTCACGGCCAGTCGCGCCTTGATCGACGCAGCCATCGCCGAAGGGGCCGACGCGATCCTGGTGCACCATGGCTTGTTCTGGCGTGGCCAGGACGGTCGAGTGACCGGCTGGATGAAGCAACGGCTTTCGCGCCTGCTGGCGCACGACATCAACCTGCTGGCCTACCACCTGCCGCTGGACGCCCACGCAGAGCTGGGCAACAACGCCCAACTGGCTCAGCGGCTGGGGGTCGTTCTTTACAGCGATGCACGCGGTCGCTTTGGCGACCAAGCTCTGGGTTTCATGGGGCACAGGGCATCGGCATCGGCCGCCGAGCTGGCCACCCACGTGGCTGCGAAACTCGGCCGCGCCGTGACGCTGGTGGCCGAACCCGATCGGCCGGTGCAGCACGTGGCGCTGTGCACGGGTGGTGCACAAGGCTATTTCGAAGCCGCCATCGCCGCGGGGGCCGACGCGTTCATCACCGGTGAAATCTCCGAGCCGCAGGCGCACTATGCGCGCGAGTGCGGCGTGGCCTACATCGCTTGTGGTCACCATGCGTCCGAGCGCTATGGCGCGCCTGCGGTGGGTGCGCATGTGGCGGCCCAGCTCGGGTTGGCGCATGTGTTCATCGATATTGACAACCCGGCTTGATTGGCGATGAGCGCGCCTTTACCTGGCCAGCCGGCCCCCATCAAGCCCATCGTCCTGACCATGGGAGACCCGGCCGGCATTGGCCCGGAGATCATCGCCAAGGCTTTGCGCGAGCGGCCCGAACTGCTTGGACAGATCGTGGTGGCTGGCGACGTGTTCACGCTTTCCAGGGCGACTCGACTGGTCGGAGCGGGGTTGCCGCCTTTGATGGTGGCCGAGATTGCTGACCTTGCGGATCTGGCAGCTGTGCCGCCGGGCTGCGTGGCCGTGGTGCAGGCGTGCCGCTTGGCGCGACCAGTGACGTTCGGGCACATCAGCGCGCACGCGGGTCGCGCGGCGGCCGATTGCATCGAGTGGGCGGCAGCCGCCGCGCTGGAGGGGAGGGCGCGTGCCGTGGTGACCGCGCCGATCCACAAGGAGGCCTTGGCGGCGGCCGGCGTCGAACATCCCGGACACACCGAGCTGCTGCAGGCATTGAGCGCGGCGCACCTGGGCGTGGCGGTGTCTGCCTTGCCTGTGCGCATGATGCTGAGTTGCCCGGGGCTGAGCACGGTGCTGGTGAGCATCCACGTGTCGCTCAGGCAGGCGCTGGATGCCGTGACCACCGAGCAGGTGCTGCAGACGATCCGCATCACCCATGCGCATTTTCAGCGCATCGGCCTGGCGCGGCCACGCATCGCCGTGGCGGGACTGAATCCGCACGCGGGAGAAGGCGGCCTGTTCGGGCTGGAAGACCGGGACGTCATCGCACCAGCGGTTGGGCGCGCGCGAGCAGACGGTCTGGACGTCAGCGGCCCTCACGCACCAGACACCGTGTTCATGCGTGCACGGCAGGGCAGCTTCGATGTGGTGGTGGCGATGTACCACGACCAAGGGTTGATTCCGGTGAAGCTGTTGGGCCTGGACGATGGTGTGAACACCACGCTGGGCTTGCCCTTCGTGCGTACCAGCCCCGACCATGGGACAGCCTTTGACATTGCCGGCACAGGTCGCGCCAGCGCCCGCAGCTTGCTGGCCGCGATCGACGCTGCCCTGGGAGCGGCCGTTACTTCTTGAGGCTGTCGCGGATCTCGCGCAACAGCACCACGTCTTCGGGCGTGGCCGCCGGTGCTGGCGGCGCGGCGGGGGCTTCGCGCTTGAGCCGGTTGACCTGCTTGACCATCATGAAAATGATGAAGGCGAGGATGGTGAAGTTGATGGCCACAGTGATGAAGTTGCCATAGGCCAGCGTGGGCACGCCAGCGGCCTTGAGTGCCGCCAGCGTGGAAGCAGTGCCCTCGGGCACCTTGCCCAGCGGCACGTACAGATTGGTGAAGTCGAGGTTGCCGAAGATCGATCCCACGATGGGCATGATGATGTCGTCCACCATCGAAGTGACGATCTTGCCGAATGCGCCTCCGATGATCACGCCCACCGCCAGATCGATGACGTTGCCCTTGACGGCGAACTCCTTGAATTCCTGCATCATGCTCATGGTGTTTCCCTCGGTAGATGGTTGTTGGCGATAGCCATCGTTCTGCTGAGCGAGTGGCCGAAATTGATTCTCACACAAGGGTCTGGTGCACAGTGACAACCACGATCCAAATGGGCCCGACAGCCCGTGTTCTTCATCAGCAATAGCCCAGTCCTGTACCCCGGCAAGCCTGAATGGGCCTTGTGGGCTCCAGTACAATGCCGGGTTGTCCCGAATGTCCTGACCTGAAGTCTCATTGAAAGAGTTCCATGAGTGAAGCAACCGTCCACGCGCCTGCCAACAGCAGCCGCCGTACCTGGCTGATCACCTCCTGCGCCATGGGTGGCGTGGGTGCAGCCGCTGTCGCTGTGCCCTTCGTGAGCACATTCCAGCCGTCCGAGCGCGCCAAAGCCGCCGGCGCCGCGGTCGAAGTGGATGTCTCGGGCATCCTCCCAGGTGAAAAAATCGTGGTCGAGTGGCGCGGCAAGCCGGTGTGGATCATGCGCCGCACGCCCGAGCAATTGGCCGAACTCGAAAAGATCGGTGGCCAGCTGGCAGATCCCGATTCGGCGCGCAATGCCGTGCCCACGCCCGAATACGCCAAAAATCACCATCGCTCCATCAAGCCCGAGTTCCTGGTGGCCGTGGGTATCTGTACCCACCTGGGTTGCTCGCCCGGTGACAGGCTCACGCCCGGCCCTCAGCCTTCGTTGCCTGACGATTGGCAGGGCGGCTTCCTCTGCGCTTGCCATGGCTCCACCTTCGACCTGGCCGGTCGTGTGTTCAAGAACAAGCCCGCGCCCGACAACCTGGAAGTGCCGCCGCATTACTACATCTCCGACACGAAACTGCTGGTCGGCGAAGACAAGCAGGCCTGAGCGGCGCTGACAGACAACGGATCACAGAGGCACCCCCATGGCTGAATTCAAAGACATTTCCCCCGACGCACCGATCGGTCAGAAGGCGCTGAACTGGGTTGATAACCGGTTCCCGCTGTCCAAGCTCTACAACGAGCACTTGGCCGAGTACTACGCACCCAAGAACTTCAACTTCTGGTATTTCTTTGGCTCGCTGGCACTGCTCGTGCTCGTGATCCAGATCGTCACCGGCATTTTCCTGGTGATGCACTACAAGCCCGACGCCGCGTTGGCCTTTGCCTCGGTCGAATACATCATGCGAGATGTGCCTTGGGGCTGGTTGATCCGCTACATGCATTCCACCGGCGCCTCGGCGTTCTTCGTGGTGGTCTACATGCACATGTTCCGCGGTCTGATTTACGGCAGCTACCGCAAGCCGCGCGAGTTGGTGTGGGTGTTCGGCTGCGCCATCTTCCTGTGCCTGATGGCCGAAGCCTTCATGGGCTACTTGCTGCCCTGGGGTCAAATGTCGTACTGGGGCGCTCAGGTGATCGTGAACCTGTTTGCCGCCATCCCCTTCGTGGGCCCCGATCTGGCGTTGTTGATCCGTGGTGACTTTGTGGTGGGAGACGCCACCTTGAATCGCTTCTTCAGCTTCCACGTGATTGCCGTGCCGCTGGTCCTCCTGGGCCTGGTGGTTGCGCACATCATTGCCTTGCATGAAGTGGGTTCCAACAACCCCGACGGCGTGGAGATCAAGGCCAAGAAAGACGCCAAGGGCATTCCCCTCGATGGCATTCCGTTCCACCCGTACTACACCGTGCACGACGTGCTGGGTGTGTCCGTGTTCCTCATGATCTTTTCGGCGATTGTTTTCTTTGCGCCCGAGTTCGGGGGCTACTTCCTGGAGTTCAACAACTTCATTCCGGCCGATCCGCTGGTCACGCCGCTGCACATTGCGCCGGTCTGGTACTTCACGCCCTTCTATTCCATGCTGCGTGCCATCACCAGCGAAATGATGTACGCGCTGATTGCCTGCGTGCTGCTGGGCGCTGTCCTGGGTGTCATCAAGACCAAGCTGGCATCCATCTTTAAAGCGGGGATTCTGGGTGGCGCTGTGGTGCTGGTGGCGCTGATGCTGGCCATCGATGCCAAGTTCTGGGGTGTGGTCGCCATGGGCGGCGCAGTGATCATCCTGTTCTTCCTCCCCTGGTTGGACCACAGCCCGGTCAAGTCGATTCGCTATCGTCCGACCTGGAACAAGTACTTGTATGGCGTGTTCGTCATCAACTTCCTGATCCTGGGTTACCTCGGCGTGTTGCCACCGTCACCCATTGGCGAGCGCGTATCTCAGGTCGGCACCTTGTTCTACTTCGGCTTCTTCCTGCTGATGCCTTGGTGGAGCCGTCTGGGTGAGTTCAAGCCCGTGCCCGACCGCGTTACCTTCCAGCCCCACTGAAATCCGAAGAGCCAATTCAGAGAGTCAAGCAAATGAAAAAAATCCTCTTGGGTTTCGTGATGGCATTGGGGCTGTCAGGTGTGGCGTTGGCTGCTGGCGGCAGCATTCCGCTGGACAAAGCGCCCCAGCGCACCAACGACATGGCTGCCCTGCAAAACGGTGCCAAGCTGTTCGTGAACTACTGCCTGAGCTGCCACTCGGCCGCCTTCATGCGCTACAACCGCTTGCGTGACATCGGGCTGAACGACAAGCAGATCGCGGAGAACCTGACCTTTACCACCGACAAGATCGGTGACACGATGAAGGCGTCCATCGATCCGAAGCAGGCCAAGCAGTGGTTCGGTGTGAATCCGCCCGATCTGACCTTGATCGCCCGATCGCGCTCCAGCCATGCGGGCACGGGAGCAGATTACGTCTACACCCTGCTGCGGACCTACTACCGCGACGACACCAAGCCCACGGGCTGGAACAACCTGGCGTTTCCCAACATCGGCATGCCCAACCCCTTGTGGGAACTCCAGGGCGAGCAACGCCCGGTGCACGAAAAGGTCATGAGCCACGGCCACGAGGTGGATCGCGTCAAGGGCTGGGAAACGGTCAAGGCCGGTACGCTCAGTGCTGCCAAGTACGACGACAACGTGGGTGATCTGGTCGCCTATCTGCAGTGGATGGCTGAGCCAGCCCAGAACAGCCGGGTTCGCGTTGGCGTGTGGGTGATGTTGTTCCTAGCCGCCTTCACCGTGGTGGCTTGGCGCCTGAATGCCTCGTTCTGGAAAGACATCAAATAATTCCCACCCGGCAGGGCTGGTGGTGCGAACCACCAGCCTGTCTGTTTCGCAGTGGTTTGCAGTGTCCGTATGACACGAGAGCAAACCACTGTTTTTTGCTTTAAGGAGACTCCCTCATGATGGTCTTGTACTCGGGTACCACTTGCCCGTATTCCCACCGCTGCCGCTTCGTGTTGTTCGAAAAGGGCATGGACTTCGAGATCCGGGATGTCGACCTCTACAACAAGCCCGAAGACATCAGCGTGATGAACCCGTACGGTCAGGTGCCCATCCTGGTCGAGCGCGACCTCATCCTGTACGAGTCGAACATCATCAACGAGTACATCGATGAGCGTTTCCCGCATCCACAGTTGATGCCCGGCGACCCGGTCGATCGCGCTCGTGTGCGTCTGTTTTTGCTGAACTTCGAAAAAGAGCTGTTCACGCATGTCTCCATGCTCGAATCGCGCAGCACCAAGGGCAACGAAAAGGCGCTGGAGAAGGCGCGGGCTCACATCCGCGATCGGCTCACTCAGTTGGCCCCGGTGTTCCTGAAGAACAAGTTCATGCTGGGCGACAACTTCTCCATGCTGGATGTAGCCATCGCCCCGTTGTTGTGGCGTCTGGACTTCTACGGTATCGAACTCAGCAAGAATGCGGCGCCTCTGCTCAAGTACGCCGAGCGCATCTTCTCGCGTCCGGCCTATATCGAAGCGCTGACGCCGTCCGAGAAAGTGATGCGCAAGTGATGACGTACCCGGTCGTGCGCGACCGGGTTGCCTACAGCCCCAGCGACCATTCATGAGTCCTGTCGACACCGATATCCCATCCACTCGGCCCTACCTGATCCGTGCCCTGCACGAATGGTGTTCGGACAATGGGTTTTCCCCCTACATTGCCGTGCAGGTGGATGCCTCCGTGCAGGTGCCGATGGAGTTCGTGAAGAACGGCGAGATCGTGCTCAATGTGGGTGTGGATGCCACCAGCGCCTTGCGCCTGGGCAATGACTTCATCGAGTTCAAGGCACGCTTCGGCGGCGTGGCGCGCGAAATCGTGGTGCCCATCAGCCACGTGATTGCGATCTATGCGCGCGAGAACGGTCAGGGCATGGCTTTCCCCGCGCCAGCGGCCGCAACGCTGTCCACCGTCAAGTCGGACGCTGTGTCCGATGCCACGGAGCCTGCATCAGACACAGTGTCGCGCAGCCCGCTCCGCTCAGTGACCAACGAGGATGTGGCGGACGAAGGCGACGAGCCGCCGGAGCCGCCCAGCGATGGTCCGGGACGCACGGCCGGCCGACCCCAACTCAAACGGGTCAAGTAAACTCGCAACCTTTTCAGGGCCGCTTTAGCTCAGTTGGTAGAGCAATCGCCTTGTAAGCGATAGGTCGTCTGTTCGAGTCAGACAAGCGGCACCATCCCTCTGTATTTGCCACCGGCTTGCGCACACCGTGCGTTCATCGCCCGGGCATTTGGACTTTGATCCGGATTGCGTTAACCTGCGCACCGCTTTGGGTCAATGCCTGCTGAATGGCCGGCAACAGTTGTCTCAGCTTGGTGGATGCAGCCGCGCTGCCCACCAGCAAACACCACTCCTGGTCCTGCAAGGGGCCAGCCACCACCTGCTGACGCATGGCAGCCGGTATCAGATGGCGTATCTGATCCATGCATCCTTGGGACTCGCGAATGCGTTCCCTCAGCAAGGCCAGCGAAGGCGCGGCACCCACAGCCTGATCCAGGCTGTAGAGCGTGCGGGGTCGTTGGTCGGTGGCCATGTGAATTGGACGGGTGGGCTCTCGCTGCTCACCGCAAGGAAAGGTTTCAGAGTGCACATCATTATCACGGACGCCTGGTTGGCCAAGAGCAGGGCGCTGCATCTCAATGGCTTCAAATTGGTCGGTGTGGGCATGTTGGCGGCCGTGATGTTGATGTTGGCTTCGATTGCCACTTATCACTGGTTCTTTCTTGAGGGCGTGCGTCAGGGTTGGCCAGGTTTTGCCTCCGTGGCTCGGCTGGTTCACCAGAGCGAGGTCGACTCCAAAGACGCATACATGCGCGCCAATCTCGACGCCATGGCCCGCAAGCTCGGGGAAATGCAGGCGCGCATGATCCAGATCGACTCGCTCGGTGAGCGCGTGGCTGGTTTGGCGGGTCTTAACCCGGCTGAATTCAAAAAAGCTCCAGGATCGGGCGGATCCCTGGTGGCGAGTCGGGACATCAGCCTGCCGGAGTTGATGCAGGCGCTGGACACGGTCGAGGTGTCCAGTGGCTCTCGTGTCGACTGGCTGACTGTCGTGGAGTCCCGGCTGTTTGATCAAAAGATCCAGCAAACGCTGATACCCACGGAAAAACCGGTGAACGGTGTTCAAGTGGGGTCACCTTTCGGCTTTCGGATCGACCCGATCACGGGCCGTTCGGCCCTGCATACCGGGCTGGATTTCCCGGCCGATGTGGGTACCCCAATCCTTGCGGCGGCCGGAGGTGTGGTGGTGGTGCAGGAGTACCACGCTGCCTATGGCAATGTGATCGAGATCGATCATGGCAACGACTTGATCACGCGGTACGCCCACTCGTCTCAAACCTTCGTGAAGAAGGGCGACATCGTCAAGCGAGGTCAGAAGATCGCCAGCGTGGGATCCACTGGACGCTCCACCGGGCCGCACCTGCACTTTGAGGTCTGGGTGGCTGGCGTGCCTCAGGACCCTCAGCGGTTCCTGGCGGCTGGTGAAAAAATCGCGGCAGCCAGGCCCGCGGCGGTGGGCCCTCGCAAGCCCTGAACAGGGCCGGGTCCCGGCAGTTAAAATCCCGGCTTTGCTCTTGAAAGCTCAGCGTTCGCCGGCACCTCAGTGGCGCTTGGTGTACGCCCTCCAGGTTCGCAAGAGCCCTCCTCATTTCCTTTGCCTGCCCGGCGCCTTCAGGGTGTCTGGTGTGGGCCTGCATGTATGGCCACAAACTTCCTCACCAAACTTTTTGGTAGTCGCAACGACCGATTGCTCAAGACCTATCGCAAAACGGTGGAGCGCATCAATGGTCTGGAGGCGCAGTTTGAAAAACTCAGCGATGACGAGCTTCGGGGTCAGACCGAATCGTTCAAGCAGCGTATAGCCCAGGGAGAGAGCCTGGAGTCGGTGCTGCCCGAAGCTTTCGCTGTGGTGCGAGAAGGCAGCAAGCGCATCATGAAGATGCGGCACTTCGACGTGCAACTGGTGGGTGGCCTCGCGCTGCACCATGGCAAGGTGGCCGAGATGCGCACGGGCGAGGGCAAGACTCTCACCTCAACGTTGCCGGTGTATCTCAATGCGCTCACCGGCAAGGGTGTGCACGTGGTCACCGTCAACGATTACCTGGCCAGCCGCGACGCGCAATGGATGGGTCGTCTGTACAACTTCCTTGGTTTGACGGTCGGCATCAACCTGCCCCAGGCACCGCGCGAAGAGAAGCAGGCCGCTTACCGCTCCGACATCACCTACGGCACCAACAACGAGTATGGGTTCGACTACCTGCGCGACAACATGGTGTACGAGGCGGCCGACCGTGTGCAGCGTGGTTTGAACTACGCGATCGTCGATGAGGTGGACTCCATCTTGATCGATGAGGCCCGCACGCCGCTCATCATCAGCGGTCAGGCCGAGGACCAGACCCAGACCTACATGGCCATCAAACAACTGGTGCCGCATCTGGTGCGCCAGGAAGGCGAGGCCGACGTGCGCACGGGCGAAGGCGTCATCAAGCCGGGCGACTTCACGGTGGACGAAAAGGCCCATGCGATCCACATGACCGAACAAGGTCACGAGCATGCCGAGCAGTTGCTGAGCCAGGCCGGCTTGCTGCCCGAGGGCGCGTCGCTGTACGACCCCGCCAACATTGCGCTGCTGCACAACCTCGTCACGTCGCTCAAGGCGCACCACTTGTATCACCGCGACCAGCACTACGTGAACCAGAATGGCGAAATTGTGATCGTCGATGAGTTCACCGGCCGCCTGATGACGGGCAGGCGTTGGAGCGACGGCCTGCACCAGGCGGTGGAAGCCAAGGAAGGTGTGGCGATTCAGCCCGAGAACCAGACGCTGGCCTCCATCACCTTCCAGAACTACTTCCGCCTGTACGGCAAGCTCTCTGGCATGACCGGCACGGCCGATACCGAAGCGTATGAATTCCAGGAAATCTACAGTCTGGAAACGGTGGTCATTCCGCCGAACCGCGTGAGCAAGCGCGTTGACCAGCTTGATCGCGTCTACAAGACGACGAAAGAGAAGTACGTCGCCGCCATCGAGGACATCCGCGAATGCCACGAACGTGGCCAACCCGTTTTGGTGGGCACGTCGTCGATCGAAAACTCGGAAATCATTGCCGAGTTGCTGGTGAAGGAAGGGCTGCCCCATGAGGTGCTCAACGCCAAGCAGCATGCGCGCGAGGCCGACATCATCATCCAGGCGGGCCGCCCAGGCGGTATCACCATCGCCACAAACATGGCGGGTCGCGGCACCGACATCGTGCTCGGTGGCAATCTGGAGAAGATGGTCGACGCGGTGCAGAACGACGCATCCCTGGACGATGTCACCAAGGCATCGCGCATCGAGTCGCTGCGCCAGCACTGGCAGGCCGACCACGACAAGGTCAAGGCACTCGGCGGCCTGCGCATCATTGCCACCGAACGCCACGAATCGCGCCGCATCGACAACCAGTTGCGCGGTCGCTCTGGCCGCCAGGGCGACCCGGGTTCCTCGCGTTTCTATTTGAGCCTTGACGATTCGCTGATGCGCATCTTTGCGGGTGATCGCGTGCGCGCGATCATGGACCGCCTGAAGATGCCCGAGGGTGAGGCCATCGAAGCCGGTATCGTCACGCGCAGCATCGAAAGTGCACAGCGCAAGGTCGAGGCCCGCAACTTCGACATCCGCAAGCAGCTGCTGGAGTACGACGATGTGTCCAACGACCAGCGCAAGGTGATCTACCAGCAGCGCAACGACATCCTGGATGCCGAGTCTTTGCGCGCGCAGATCGATTCGCTGCGCGACGGATGCTTTGCCGATCTGGTGCACCAGTACGTGCCCGAGGGCAGTGTCGAGGAGCAATGGGACCTGCCCACGCTGGAGCGTGTGTTGCGGGAGGAGTGGGCGGTCGATGTGCCAGTGACGACCTGGGTGTCGGACGCTGAGTCGATCGATGCCGAGGAGGTCGCCGAGCGCGTGGTGGCGGCCGCCAGGGTGGCCTTCGAAGGCAAGGTCCAGATCGTGGGCGAAGAGAACTTCACCCAGTTCGAACGCGTCGTGTTGCTTCAGACCATCGACGGTCAGTGGCGTGAGCATCTCTCGGCATTGGACTATCTGCGTCAAGGCATTCACCTGCGCGGCTACGCCCAGAAGCAACCCAAACAAGAGTACAAGCGCGAGGCTTTCGTGCTGTTCGGCCAGTTGCTGGACACGGTGAAGAACGATGTGACGCGTGTTCTGATGAACGTGCGTGTGCAGTCGGCCGAGCAAATGGCGCAGGCGGCCGAACAGCTGGAAGAGCGTGCCGAGCAGATTGCCAACGTGACCTACACAGCGCCTACGGAAACCGGAGAAGCGGAAACGGTGGGTGCGGCCAACGCCGCGCCACGTCCAGCTGGCGAAGTTCCGCGCGTGGGTCGCAACGACCCTTGCCCTTGTGGCAGCGGCAAGAAGTACAAGCATTGCCACGGCAAGCTGGACTGATACCACGGGGCCCGCAGTCCCGAGTGTCCCGTTGCCGGCTCTCACCCTGAATCCACGGAGTTTCCATGCCCGTTCAACTCGACACGCCCCTGGTCACGGATCTGCTTCCCATCGCGGGTGTGCGCATCGGAGTGGCTCAGGCCGGTATCCGCAAGGCCAATCGCAAGGACCTCACCGTGTTCCTGCTCGATGAAGGCAGCGCTGTTGGTGCGGTCTTCACGCAGAACCGCTATGCCGCCGCACCCGTGCAGGTGTGCCGCGAACATCTGGCCTCCGGCCAAGGTGTTCGAGCGCTGGTGGTCAACACTGGCAATGCCAACGCTGGCACGGGCGAGCCAGGCCTGGCCAACGCGCGCCAGACCTGCAACGCGCTGGCGCGCTCGCTGGGATTGCATCACGAGCAGGTGCTTCCGTTCTCCACCGGTGTGATCATGGAGCCCTTGCCGCTGGATCGCCTGCTGGCGGGACTGCCCGGTGCGCTGACCGATGCTGCCCAGCCGCAAACCGACAGCGGTGCGCAATGGCTCTCGGCGGCCCAGGGCATCATGACCACCGATACGTTGCCCAAAGCCAGTAGTCGACACATGACCATCGATGGGCGCAAGGTGAGTGCCACGGGCATTGCCAAGGGCGCCGGCATGATCCGCCCCAACATGGCGACCATGCTGGGTTTCCTGGCCACCGACGCCGCCGTTGCCCCCGCGCTCATGAACGAACTGGCCCGCCGCTTGGCCGACGCGTCGTTCAACCGGGTCACCGTGGATGGCGACACCAGCACCAACGATTCGTTTGTGGTGGTGGCCACGGGTCGGGCGGGCAACACCCCCGTCACCGATCTGGACAGTCCGGCGGGCCTCGCCTTGCTGGATGGCCTGACGCAGGTGGCGCGTTTGCTCGCCCACGCGATCGTGCGTGACGGTGAAGGTGCCACCAAGTTCATCACCATCCAGGTAGATGGGGGGCGTACCAGCGCCGAATGTTTGCTGGCGGCCTACGCCGTTGCGCACTCGCCCTTGGTCAAGACTGCCTTCTTCGCCAGCGACCCCAACCTCGGCCGCATTCTGGCCGCCGTGGGATACGCCGGCATCCACGACCTGGACGTGAGTGGCATCGACCTGCACCTGGGCGATGTGCACGTCGTCGCCCAAGGCGGCCGCCATCCCGACTACCGCGAGGAAGATGGTCAACGCGTGATGAAGCAAGCCGAGATCCTGGTGCGCATCGGCCTGGGCCGTGGCACTGCTACCGAAACAGTGTGGACCTGCGATTTCAGCCACGAATACGTCACCATCAACGCCGACTACCGGTCCTGACCCGCGTGCCATGAACGAACATTTTGAACGCTTGCTGGAGCGAGCCGAACAATTGATGGTGCGCATTGAATCGGTGTTGCCGCAGCCCATGCAGGCGCCCGACTGGTCTGTGGCTGTCGCGTGGCGTTACCGCAAACGCTCCAGCGGCCATGGCGCGCTGGAGCCGGTGCGCCACGTCGGTGCCATGCGCCTGACCGACCTGCAGGAGATCGATGGTCAGAAAGAGAAGATCCAGCGCAACACCTTGCAGTTCGTGCGGGGCCTTCCGGCCAACAACGTTTTGCTCACCGGCGCCCGTGGCACGGGCAAGTCGTCGCTGATCCGGGCCTGCCTCAACGAATATGCGCCTGCCGGTCTGCGACTGATCGAGGTCGACAAAGCCGACTTGGTGGACCTTCCCGACATTGTTGATGTCGTCAGCGATCGCCCGGAGCGTTTCATCGTTTTCTGCGACGACCTCAGCTTTGAAGACGGTGAGCCGGGCTACAAGGCACTCAAGTCGATCCTGGATGGTTCGGTGTCGGCGGCCAGTCCCAATGTGCTGATCTACGCCACCAGCAATCGGCGCCACCTCCTGCCCGAGTACATGAAGGAGAACCTCACCTACACCCACACTGCCGATGGCGAGGTGCATCCGGGTGAGGTGGTGGAAGAGAAGATCTCGCTTTCTGAGCGGTTTGGTCTTTGGGTGAGCTTCTATCCGTTCAGCCAGGACGAGTACCTCACGATCGTGGCGCAGTGGTTGTCGTCGTTCGGCGTTCCAACGTCCGACATTGACGCAGCGCGGCCCCAGGCGTTGGTCTGGGCGCTGGAGCGCGGTTCGCGCAGCGGTCGCGTGGCCTACCAGTTCGCCCGAGATTACGCGGGCACCCACGGTTCAAAGGCATGACGGGCCAGGTCCTCGTCGTGGACGCCGAACCCGGCGCTGCACGGCAGGTCGACCGACCTGTGGTCGACGTTGCGGTGGGTGTGCTGATCGCAGCGGACGGCCGCTTTTTGCTCACCTCTCGCCCGGTCGGCAAGGTGTATGCAGGCTATTGGGAGTTCCCCGGCGGCAAGCTGGAAGCAGGCGAGTCGGTCGAGCAGGCATTGCGCCGCGAACTGCACGAGGAGATCGGCCTGACCATCGGAGAGGCGCAGCTCTGGCGCGATAGCATGGTGGACTATCCCCACGCACTTGTTCGCCTGCATTTCTGCAAGGTGTACGACTGGTCGGGTGAACTGCAAATGCGCGAAGGCCAACAGTTCAGCTGGGAGGCGTTGCCCGTGCGCTGTACACCGATCTTGCCTGGCACCGTCCCGGTGCTTGAATGGCTGGTGCTGGAGAGTGTGTCGGCGTCCAGCTGAACTGAAGCTCTCCGTTCAGGAGGTCCCAAACTCCGGATCGTTCTGGCTGTCCTGCTCGGGCAGCTTGAAGCTCTCGGTGGCCCACGCACCGAAGTCCATGTTCTTACAGCGTTCGCAGCAGAATGGGCGGAAGGCATTGCTGGGCGCGTAGATGCTCGGTCCGCCACATCCCGGACAGCGCACCGTCTTCAATGGACTGGTGTTGGCGTTCGAGGACATGGCAGGTCTCCGAAAAAGCTCAAGCGCAAAGGGTCAGCTCGAACGCCGTGTCGTCTTGCGCCGAGTGCAGACGGTCGTCTTCACCCTGGCGCATCAGACGCACCGACAGCATCAGGCGGTTGCCGCTGATTTCAGGGATCAGGCCGGTGCTCGGATCCATGCGCAGGCGCAGCAGCTGGAAGGTGCGACCCTGCGGCAGGGTTTGCTGGAACTGCCCACCAGGCGCCACCACCTTCTGCGGTGAGCCTGAATCCCGCAGCATCTTGAGCAGCAACACAATGGACTCAGCCAGTGGCGCCAGCGGCACCGACCAGCGTTGCAAGTCGGCTTGTCGCTCTTGTGCGCTGTGGTGTTGCCAGCTGTAGTAGGCCGGCAGGTCGAACTCGCAGGTGCCCGCTGGGATGCCAATGCGGCTGCGGATGCTCATCAACCAGTCGTTTTCGGTCAGCGATTGGCCCGTCTTACCCGCCAGCCCGCTGAGCTGCGAGAAACAGTCTTCCAGTTGCCCGATGGCGTCGTTGAGGGCTTGCTCCGAGATCATCGGATTGCCGCGGTAGGCGATCAGCTGCTGCTTGTGGCGGTCAATGTCCTTGAGCACATCGGACTTCATGTCCGCCCTCGAGGCGACCTCGATGATCTCGAAGATGGTCTGTATGGCGAAGTGATGGTCCAGCGGATGCTGGCGCGGCACCAGTTCGACCATGCGACGGAACAGTTGTTCAAGTCGCAGGTAGGTGCGAATGCGTTCGTTGAAAGGGTATTCGTACAGGATCACAACGGCTTGGGTGCGCAGGGCGGTGCAGCGGGCGGGTCTTCATCATAGCCCGAACCGATTTGCCAACGCCTGTGCCAGATGTTGCAGGTTGTCGAGGCTGTCCGTGTCGTTGAACACCACGAAGTCCGCCGCAGCCAACCGCGTCTCGCGCCTGCTCTGGCTGCGCATGGCGGCCTCAATGGTGGGCAGATCCCACCCGCTGCGCTGGGTCACCCGACGAACTTGCGTGGCGGGCAAACAGTCCACCACCAGTACCCGATCCAGCTGGGGCCGCCAGTGCGGAGATTCGACCAACAAGGGGATATCAAACACCAGCACGCTCGACCTCGCTAGCAAGACTTTGCGCCGGATACCTTCGCCCACCAAGGGATGAACGATGTGCTCAAGCACCTTGCGCGCATCCGGGTGGGCAAACACGTGTTCGCGCATTCGTTGCCTGTCCAGGGAGCCGTCGGCTGCGATGAACGCGTCGCCGAACGTTTCGGCAATCGCCTGGATGGCCGAACCACCACTTTCTGTGCAAGCACGCGAAATCGCGTCTGCATCGATCAAGTCTGCGCCCATTGACTGGAGCAGCCGCGCCAGGGTGCTCTTGCCACTGCCAATGCCACCGGTGAGCCCCAGCCGCAAGACCTGACTTGGCGGCAAGGAGTCGCTCACAAGCCGATGGCAGCCAGGATCGCCGATGGCCCGAAGATCATGGCAGTCAGTCCTGCCAGCGCCAGGAAGGGGCCAAACGGAACATAGCCTCCCTCGCGCAGTTCCCCCTTGAGCTTGATGCCGATGCCAATAACTGCACCGATCACGGATGCCATCAGGATGATGGGGATGAGCGCCTGCCACCCGAACCATGCACCGAACGCTGCGAAGAGTTTGAAGTCCCCATAACCCATGCCCTCTTTGCCCGTGGCCAGTTTGAAAGCCCAGTAGACCAGCCACAGCGACAGGTAGCCCCCCACCGCCCCCCACAGCGCATCGGGAAGCGTCGTGTCTGTGAGCCGTAGTCCCGCAGCGCACAAACCTGCCCACAGCAGGGGCAGCGTAATGTCATCAGGCAGCAAGGTGGTGTCCCAGTCGATGCAGGCCAATGAGAGCACCGCTGCCGAAAATCCGCACCATGCGATGGCTTCCCAGCTCATGCCCCATTGCCAGCCGCACCAAGCGAAAAGTGCGCCACACGTGAGCTCCACCGCCGGGTAGCGCAGGCTGATCGGCGCAGCGCATTGGCTGCACTTTCCATGCAGCGCCAGATAGCTGACAACCGGGACGTTTTCGAACCAGCGAATTTGATGACCGCACTGAGGGCAGCGCGAGCGCGGCACCATAAGGTTGAACGGCTCAGCCGCAGTTGCAGCGTGTTGAGCGGTGTCCGCCTGCGGATGAAGGTCTGCGCATTCGGCTGCCCAATTCAACTCCATCATTTTGGGCAACCGATGGATGACCACGTTGAGAAAACTGCCGATCAGCAAGCCCAGCACACCCAACAGCGCCGCCTCCGGCGCACCCGATCCCAACATCAGACCACCTGACCCAATTTGAAGATGGGAAGGTACATTGATACAACGATACCGCCGATGACGGTGCCCAGCACCACGATGATGATGGGCTCCATCAAGCTGGAAATGCCTGCAACCATGTCATCGACCTCGGCTTCATAAAAATCAGCGGCTTTGCCCAGCATGTGATCAATTGAGCCCGACTCTTCACCGATCGCGCACATCTGCAGCACCATCGATGGAAAGATGTTGGCGTTGGTCATTGCGTTGGTCAGGCTTGTGCCGGTCGAAACCTCCTGCTGAATGCGTTCAGTGGCCATCGAATAAACCGAATTGCCAGAGGCGCCACCCACCGAGTCGAGCGCTTCTACCAAAGGTACCCCGGCCGCAAACATCGTGGAGAGCGTGCGGGTCCAGCGGGCAATGACCGATTTTTCGATCAGCACGCCGAAGATCGGCAGTTTCAGCAGCACGCGGTCCATGAAATGCTGCACCTTCTCGTTGCGGCGCCACGCCTGCATGAAGAAATAGAAACCTCCGCCCAGTCCACCAAAGATCAACCACCAATAAGCGGTGAAAAATTCGCTCATCGCGATCACAAACAAGGTCGGGGCAGGGAGGTCCGCGCCGAAAGAAGAGAACACTTCCTTGAATGACGGGATCACGAAAATCATGATCACGGCGACCACGACGAATGCCACGATGATCACGGCGATGGGGTACATCAGCGCCGACTTGATTTTTGATTTGAGCGCTTCGGTCTTCTCCATGTAGACCGCCAGGCGATCCAGCAATTGTTCAAGGATACCGGCCGCTTCACCCGCTTCGACCAGATTGCAATAGAGGCTGTCGAAATAGAGCGGGTTCTTGCGGAACGCGGCGCTGAGCGAAGTGCCCGTTTCCACGTCGGTGCGAATGTCGTTCAGCAGCTTGGTCACGCTTGGGTTGGGGTTGCCTCGCCCGACGATGTCGAACGACTGAAGCAAGGGCACGCCAGCCTTCATCATGGTGGCCAGTTGTCGCGTGAAAATGGCAATGTCCTTGGGCTTGATGCGTTTGCCCGAATTCATTCGGCGCTTTTTCACCTTGCCTGGAACAATGCCCTGCCGTCGCAATGCAGCAAGCACCTGGTTCTCTCCCACTGCGCGGGTCTCGCCGCGCACAGTCTTCCCGTTGCGGTCCTTGCCTTCCCACTCGAAAACTGCGTCTTTGACGCTCTTTGTTGCCGCGGTTGCCATGGTGTCCTCTCAGGCGTATGTCTGGTTCAGCGTCACTCGTTGGTCACGCTGAGCACTTCTTCCAGTGAAGTCATGCCCAACTTCACCTTGAGCAGGCCGGACTCACGCAGCGTGCGGACGCCCTCCTTGCTGGCTTGTTGTGCAATGTCCAGCGCGCTTCCGCCGCGCAGGATGATGCGTTGAATTTCTTCGGTGATCGGCATTACCTGGTAGATGCCAACCCTGCCCTTGTAGCCGTTGTTGCAGGCCGAGCAGCCCACAGGTCGGTAGGGCGTCCAGGTGCCGTCCAGATCCTCTGCCTTGTAGCCCGCATCGACCAACGCCTTGCGTGGCACGTCCAAAGGGGCTTTGCACACGCCGCACAGCCGCCTGGCCAAACGCTGAGCGGTGATCAGGATCACGCTGGATGCAATGTTGAACGTGGGAATGCCCATGTTCATCATCCGCGTCAGGGTAGTCGGCGCGTCATTGGTGTGGAGCGTGGACAGCACCATGTGTCCGGTCTGCGCGGCCTTGATGGAAATGTCGGCAGTTTCCAGATCCCGAATCTCGCCCACCATGATGACATCAGGATCCTGCCGCAGGAAAGCCTTCAATGCCGCTGCAAACGTCAAGCCCGCCTTCTCATTCACGTTGACTTGGTTCACCCCTGGCAAGTTGATCTCGGACGGATCCTCTGCGGTTGAGATGTTGATGCCTGGCTTGTTGAGGATGTTCAGGCAGGTGTAGAGCGAGACTGTCTTGCCCGAACCGGTAGGGCCGGTCACCAGCACCATGCCATAGGGTCGCACGATGGCCGCCATCAGCCGCTCTTTTTCTTCAGGCTCGTAACCCAGCGCATCAATGCCCACCTTGGCGCTGCTGGGGTCCAGAATACGGATCACGATCTTTTCACCGAAAAGGGTCGGCAGTGTGCTCACCCGGAAATCGATCACACGATCCGGCCCGATCTTGAGCTTCATTCGGCCGTCTTGGGGTACCCGCTTCTCAGAGATGTCCATACGGGAAATCACCTTGATGCGGGAAGCCAGTTTGTCCTTGATGGCGATGGGAGGTGAGGCAATCTCGCGCAGTTCGCCATCGACCCGGAATCGAACGCGGTAGTTGTGCTCGTAGGGTTCGAAGTGCAAGTCAGAAGCACGCATGTTGAATGCATCGATCAACATCTTGTGCAGAAACTTGACCACCGGAGCGTCGTCGACTTCAGAAGTCTTGTCGTTGGTGTCCGCGACCACCGCCTCGGTCGCCATTTCATCGAACTCGAACTCCCCTCCAATGATGTTGTCCATCGTTTCGGAGACGCTGGTGGTCAGTGACTCCACCAGCTTGCTGAGCTTGTCGTACTCAGCAATCACCCAGTCAACGCCCATCTGCGTGGCGAATTTAATCTTTTCGGCCGCTTGCTGATCGGCTGGATCAGCCGTCGCCACCATCAGACGGTTGTTGCGTTTGCTGAGCACCACAATGCGGTAGTCAGCGCAGATCTTTGCATCCAGCAAGCCACTGGGCAGGCGCTGCACATCGATCGCGTCGAGATCAAGGAGTGGAGCGGAGAACGCCACCGACATGGTGTGTGCCAGATCCGACGCCGACACAGCACCTGAGCCCGTGAGTTCAGCGATAAAGCTGGATCTGCCACTCTGAGCTTTGCGGTAAAGATCCTCGGCTGCTTTTTGCCCGAGTTTCCCTGCTGACACCAACGCACGACCCAAGCCAGGCAGCGCCATGGACGGGGTTTCCTGAGTGACAGATTCAACGGACGCCATAAGCTCGTAATCTATCGTAAATCAACGACTTGGCCGCTGATATTGAGGCAAGTTGTGTTGAATATGCGTAATCGAGCCCATCTGCGTTGTAACGAGGTTGCTCTGCCTGCGCTGGTCGCTTGAAACGGTCCGTTCATCGGTGCCGGCTTCGGCTTGACCTGGGGCGAAATGTGGTCGGGGTGAGAGGATTCGAACCTCCGGCCTCTACGTCCCGAACGTAGCGCTCTACCTGGCTAAGCTACACCCCGATGGACCGCTTGGGTCTAGAAACAAAGTGGCTGCCGTAGCGACTTGTCAGTCAGGAGCGACGCTCCAGCAAACCGGACGCCAATTGTAGCAAAGCTGCACTGTAGATATTCTTGGGGAGCTGCTCCGCAGCGTCGATTGCCCGCTGCGCTTCGGCATCTGCACTGGCTCTCGCTTCTTTCAAGGCGCCCGTGTCCAAAATGATCGAACGGATAACGTCCAGATGGGCGACATCACCCTGTTCGATGGCTTGGCGGATCAGATGCTTCTGGTCCTCGGACCCAGCTCTCAGCGCGCAGATGATTGGCAAAGTCACTTTGCCTTCCCTCAAGTCATCTCCCAGGTTCTTTCCGAGCTCCTCTGCGGTGCCTTCGTAGTCAAGTACGTCGTCAATCACTTGAAACGCAGTGCCCAAGGCCTGTCCGTAGCTGGCGCACAAGGCCTCGGTGTGCTCGTCTGCACTGGCAAGGATGGCTGCGAGCCTGGAGCTGGCTTCAAAGAGCTTGGCTGTCTTGGATCGAATCACCCGGAGGTAGGCGGCTTCGTCTATGGAGGCATCGTGCATGTTCATGAGTTGCAGCACTTCGCCTTCGGCAATCACATTCGTGGCGTCCGAGAGCACCTGCATGACGCGCATGTTGCTCACATCGACCATCATCTGGAAGGCGCGTGAGTACAGGAAGTCGCCCACCAGCACGCTGGCGGCATTGCCAAAGCGTTCGTTGGCAGTCGCTCGTCCACGTCGCAGGGTGGACTCGTCCACCACATCGTCATGCAGCAGAGTGGCTGTGTGAATGAACTCGACGACAGCAGCCAATGTGTGGCGGTGTGCACTCTGGCTGCCAATGGCGCCACTGAGCATCAACAAAAGAGCGGGGCGCAAACGCTTGCCTCCCGCTGAGATGATGTACTGCGCGACTTCTCTGACCAGTGGCACCTCGGTTGTTAGCCGCTCGTGGATCACTTGGTCTACCCGATGCATGTCGGGTTGAATCACTTCAAGCGGGTTGCCAGGTTTAGGGGTGGAGATCGTCAAGATACGAGCCGGAAGGAAGAGGGTGGCGGGGGTATGCCACGGCGGGATGGATTATAGGAACGAGGCGGCACTCCCAGTGGGTGCGCCGCTTCATGAGGGGCAGCTGTTGGGCTGTGCGGGCGCCACTTGTTGACAAGATCAGGCCGTGCTAAAATCGCGGGCTCAGCGGAATTTGGTTCGCTGGATTTCCATTCGTGGATTTTTTACAAGAGGTTCATATGTACGCGGTCATAAAAACCGGTGGCAAACAGTATCGTGTTGCTGCTGGCGAAAAAATTAAAGTAGAACAGATTGCTGCGGATGTGGGCCAAGAGATTGTGTTTGACCAAGTTCTGGCTGTCGGCAACGGCACCGAGATCAAAGTTGGCACTCCCTTGGTTTCCGGCGCAACGGTAACGGTCACGGTGTTGGCTCATGGCAGACACGACAAAGTGCACATCTTCAAGATGCGTCGTCGTAAGCACTACCAGAAGCGCCAGGGTCACCGTCAAAATTTCACCGAACTGCAGATTTCGTCGATCGCAGGCTGAGGAGTAAGTCAACATGGCACAGAAAAAAGGCGGCGGCTCAACGCGAAACGGGCGCGATTCCAAGCCCAAAATGCTCGGCGTGAAAGCGTTCGGCGGCGAGTTGGTCAGCGCAGGTTCGATCATCGTGCGTCAGCGCGGTACCAAGTTCCACCCCGGCCTGAACGTTGGTCTGGGCAAGGACCACACGATCTTCGCTACGGTGGATGGTCACGTGAGCTTTGCCGTGAAGGGCGAGCTCAATCGCCAGACCGTCAGCATCACGCCCGTTTGATCGGGTGCTGCGGACGCTGCCGGCTGGCACAGCCTCGGCGGCAGTTTTGCAGTGCTGACGCGTTGAATGCAAAAGGCCCGCCGTCGCGGGCTTTTTGTTTTGGTTTCTCTAGTGGGGCACGTCCCTGGAAAGCATGTCATGAAATTTGTGGATGAAGCCACCATCGATGTCGCCGCAGGCGATGGCGGCAACGGCTGCGCATCTTTCCGGCATGAAAAGTACAAGGAGTTCGGCGGCCCCGATGGCGGCGATGGTGGGCGAGGCGGGCACGTGTATGCCGTGGCTGACGCGAGCCTGAACACGCTGGTGGATTTCCGCTTCACGCGCCGCTTTGAAGCGGAGCGTGGGGAGCATGGCAAGGGCTCCGACATGTTCGGTGTCAAGGGGGACGACATCGTTCTCAAAATGCCGGTAGGCACCATCATTGCTGATGCCGAGACCGGTGAGGTGTTGCACGAGCTGTTGCAGCCCGGAGAGCAGGTGACCATTGCCAAAGGTGGCGACGGCGGCTTTGGCAACATGCACTACAAGAGTTCGACCAACCGCGCGCCCCGCCAGAAGACGCCCGGTTGGGCCGGCGAAAAGCGGACCTTGAAACTGGAACTGAAGGTCCTGGCTGACGTTGGCCTGCTCGGTATGCCCAATGCGGGCAAGTCCACCCTGATATCGGCCATTTCAAATGCCCGTCCCAAGATCGCTGACTATCCGTTCACGACTCTGCACCCCAATCTGGGCGTGGTCCGGGTCGCGCCTGAGAAGAGCTTTGTGGTGGCCGATGTGCCGGGCTTGATCGAGGGGGCTTCAGAGGGCGCCGGCTTGGGGCATCAGTTTCTGCGCCATCTCCAGAGAACGCGTTTGCTGTTGCACATGGTGGACGTTGCACCATTTGACGAAGGTGTCGATCCGGTCGTGCAGGCCAAGGCCATCGTGGCCGAACTCAAGAAGTTCGATCAGGCCTTGTTTGAGAAGCCTCGCTGGCTGGTGCTCAACAAGCTGGACATGGTCTCGTCGGACGAGCGCGAAGCCAAGGTCAAGGACATCGTCAAGCGCCTCAAATACAAAGGGCCGGTATTCGAAATCTCGGCGCTCACGCGAGAGGGCTGCGAATTTCTGGTGCAAAAGGTGTACGAACACATTGCCAAGGTGCATCAGGCCACCCTGCCGCCGGTAGACATTGACCCGCGATTTGATGCACATCTGCCTTCTTGATCATTCCCGACCTTGATCCTCCACCGACCATGCTCAATGTCGACAATCTGAGTTTGAAGCCGTTGAATGCCACTGGCATCCTGAAGTCCGCGCGCCGCATTGTGGTCAAGGTGGGTTCGTCGCTGGTGACCAACGAGGGCAGAGGTCTCGACGAAGAGGCGATCGGGCAGTGGAGTCAGCAATTGGCGGCGCTGGTGCAGGAGGGCCGCGAACTCATCATGGTGAGCAGTGGCGCGGTGGCCGAAGGCATGAAACGCCTGGGCTGGACGGTGCGCCCCAAGGAGATCAACGAGCTGCAGGCTGCTGCGGCTGTCGGGCAGATGGGGCTGGTCCAGATGTACGAGTCCAAGCTGCGCGAACATGGCGTCGGCAGCGCACAGGTGCTGCTCACGCACGCCGATCTGGCTGACCGGGAGCGCTATCTGAACGCTCGTTCGACCTTGGTCACGCTCCTGCAACTGGGCGTGGTGCCGGTGATCAACGAGAACGACACGGTCGTCAACGACGAGATCAAGTTTGGCGACAACGACACCTTGGGAGCCTTGGTGGCCAATTTGGTTGAGGCCGATGTACTCGTGATCCTTACAGACCAGAAGGGCCTGTACACCGCCGACCCGCGACGCGATCCAGCCGCACTGTTCGTGCACGAGGCGCATGCCGGTGATCCTCAGCTCGAATCCATGGCCGGAGGCGCCGGCAGCGGGATTGGCAAGGGCGGCATGATCACCAAGATCCTCGCGGCCAAGCGCGCGGCGGGGTCGGGTGCGTCGACGGTGATCGCCTGGGGGCGCGAGCCGAAGGTGTTGCTGCGCCTGTGTGAAGGCGAGGCCATTGGCACCTGCCTGGTTGCCAACACGCCGAAAAACCAGGCACGCAAGCGCTGGATGTCGGACCACCTGCAAATGCGCGGCGCCGTGCTGGTGGACGACGGCGCTGTGGGCAAGATCGTTGGCGAGGGCAAGAGTCTGTTGCCAATCGGCATGACGGGCGTGGATGGCGACTTCTCGCGGGGCGACGTGATCGCGGTGCGCGATGGTCGGGGCGTGGAGGTGGCCCGTGGTCTGGCGAACTATGCCAGCTCGGAGGCCCGCTTGCTGTGTCGCAAGTCGTCGGCCGATTTTGAGCGCTTGCTTGGGTATGCAGCCGAACCCGAAATGATTCACCGCGACAACATGGTGCTGGCGCGCACCTGAATGCAGCCGCTCGGGTGAGTCAACGGTAGTCGGTGCGGCCGGTCTTCAGCGTCGCCAGGATCTTCTGGGGATTGCCTGTGATGGTGCGGCCCTCACAAACACCTTGACGGGCCAGCATCATCGATGGGCGCGTGGGACCCTTGAAAGACAGCGATTCCCATTTGACATCCGGACTGGTGTTCCAGTTCCCCTTGTCGCTCAAACGCGCGTAGGTCTTGCTCTCAGCGGTTGCGCAGCGGATGCCTTGGTACAGAACGTTGAGCGCCCCACTGGCGCTGCGCGCCACCATCACAAACCGCACCACACCGTCTTCACCCACGATCAGGCTGCCGGGATCAATGCCGTAGGTCAGAGCAGAATTCTTCATGACCTCAAATGACTGCAGCACTTCGGTGTTGAAGTTCGCCGGAGGAACCACTGCCGACTCGGTCCATGTGGGCTCTTCGAAGGACGAAGGCTGGGCATGGGGCATCGAGGTTGCGGTGCAAAGCCCCGCGAAGGTGACTGCCGAGGCCAACCACTTCGGCAGGCATTGAACATGAGATGTCATTTGAAGGGAGTGTTCACGGAACGTCCATCGTTCTGTGGATCGGGATCGAAACTGGCGCCGGGGGGCAGTTCCAGCCCCATGGGCGCGCACAGCGATGTAAAGGGCTCATCACTGCCGTCTTCCTGGCGTTGACGCGGGCCGCTGCGCAAGTAGCGGTTGCGATGGTCGGACCTGGGCAGGTAACGCGCAAGTTCCGTCAGTGCCATCTCATAGACGCCGCGTTTGAACTCGACCACCACGTCCAGTGGGACCCAGTAGTCGTGCCAACGCCATGCGTCAAATTCCGGGTGGCTAGTGGCGCGCAGGTTCAAGTTCCAGTCTTGCGCGACCAGCCGCAGCAGGTACCAGATCTGTTTCTGGCCCTTGTAATGGCCGCGCGCATCCCGGCGGATGAAGCGGTCCGGCACTTCGTAGCGCAACCAGTCCCGCGTGCGGGCCACGATGTTCACGTGCTCGGGCATCAGGCCCACTTCTTCGTGCAACTCGCGGTACATCGCCTGCTCAGGTGTCTCGCCTCTGTCGATGCCACCTTGCGGAAACTGCCAGGAGTGGGAACGAATGCGTTTGCCCCAGAACACCTGGTTTCGCTGGTTGAGCAGAATGATGCCGACATTGGGCCTGAAGCCTTCTCTGTCAAGCATAATCAACCCCAAATTTTTAAACTGTCTTCATTATGCATCGCTCCATGCGAGTTGCGAAGTGATCACACACCTGTTGTCTCTCTGAGCGCTTCGGGACGCCCCAAAATCGGGCTCACTCGGGCCGGTTTGTCCGGTACATCTGCTCAGAGCCCTCCCTTTTTGAACCCACCGAGCTGCCCGCGGGCGGCCTTGAGCCCATGAAAGCCTCCCAGTTCTTCATCTCCACCCAGAAGGAAGCCCCGGCCGACGCCGAAGTGGTGAGCCATCAGCTCATGACACGCGCCGGCATGATCAAGAAACTCGGCGCCGGCATCTACAGCTACATGCCCATGGGCTTGCGGGTGATCCACAAGGTGGAAGCCATCGTGCGAGAAGAGATGAACCGCGCTGGTGCGGTGGAACTCACCATGCCGGTGATCCAGCCGGCCGAGCTCTGGCAGGAAACAGGCCGGTTTGAAAAGATGGGCCCGGAGCTGCTGCGCATCAAGGACCGGCACGAGCGAGATTTCATCGTGCAGCCCACCAGCGAAGAGGTGGTGACCGATATCGCGCGCCAGGAGCTGCGCAGCTACAAGCAACTGCCAAAGAATTTTTACCAGATCCAGACCAAGTTTCGCGACGAGCGCCGTCCGCGTTTTGGTTTGATGCGCGGGCGCGAATTCATCATGAAGGATGCCTACAGTTTTGACCGCACCGGTGAAGCCGCACAGGCAAGCTACCAGGTGATGGCCGCCGCCTACCGGCGCATTTTCGACCGCTTTGGCCTACGCTACCGGGCCGTGGCAGCCGACAGTGGCGCCATCGGCGGAGACTTGAGCGAAGAGTTCCAGGTGATCGCCGCCACGGGTGAAGACGCCATCGTCTACTGCCCGAACAGCGATTACGCGGCCAACATGGAGAAGGCGGAGGCGTTGGCCCCTACGGGGCCGCGTCCGGAGGCCGCCAACGCCATGGTCAAGACGCCAACCCCGGGCAAGAGTACCTGTTCCGACGTGGCCACGCTGCTGGGCGTGCCTCTGGCTACCACGGTGAAGTCGTTGGTGCTGGCCACCGACACGCTCGACGAAGCGGGTGAGACCGCGCGGAGCCAGGTGTGGCTGCTGCTGCTGCGTGGTGATCACGACATGAACGAAGTCAAGGTGAACAAAGTCCCGGGACTGAGTGCCGGTTTCCGCTTCGCCAGCGTGCCAGAAATTGAAGAGCATTTTGGCTGCCGCCCCGGTTATCTGGGGCCGATCGGCTTGAAGAAGCCGGTGAAGCTGGTGGTGGACCGCGAGGTGGCCATGATGGCCGACTGGATTTGTGGCGCCAACGAACCGGATTTCCACATGACCGGCGTGAACTGGGGCCGCGACCTGCCCGAGCCCGATGCGGTGGCCGACCTCCGCAATGTGGTGGAAGGAGATGCCTCTCCGGATGGCAAGGGCCAGCTCGCCATCGAGCGCGGTATCGAGGTGGGTCACGTGTTTTACCTGGGTACCAAGTACAGCAAGGCAATGAATGCCACCTTCCTGGCGGAAGACGGCAAACCGGCGCACTTCGAAATGGGCTGCTATGGCATCGGCGTCACGCGCCTGCCGGCGGCTGCCATTGAGCAGAACCACGACGAGCGCGGCATCATCTGGCCGGACGCACTGGCGCCCTTCACGGTGGTGGTGTGCCCCATCGGCATGGACCGCAGTGCCGAGGTGAAGGTGGCTGCGGAGCAGCTCCACGCAGACCTTTTGAAGGCCGGTGTGGACGTCATCCTCGACGACCGGGGCGAGCGCCCAGGTGCCATGTTTGCCGATTGGGAACTCATCGGTGTGCCGCACCGTGTGACCATCGGCGACCGGGGTTTGAAAACAGGGCAGGTGGAGTACCAGCACCGCCGCGACGCCGCTGCCACTCAGGTGGCCCTGACCGACGTTCTTGCCTTGCTGAAGGGCAAGCTCGGCGCATGAAGCCACGGGCTTGGTCGCGCCGCGACTGCCTGATGGGGGCAGCGTCGCTCGGGCTGGGCACTTTGCCCACTTGGACGCACGCAGGCGGTCAGGTGGAGGAGCCACTGGCCGACTCGGTGCGCGGAGCCTTGAGTGCGGCCATTGCCAACAGCGCGCCGCCGGTGCCTGAATTCACCGACCTGGAAAAGCGGCTGGCTTACCTGCGTTGGCTGGGCGCCAGCAGCGGGCGGCTGCAACGCCGCAAGGCGGACTTTCAAACGCGCATCGAATTCCTGCAGACCGTCTGGTACGAAGCGCGTCGGGCTGGACTGGACATCACGATGGTGATGGGGTTGGTCCAGGTGGAGAGTGCCTTCAGAAAGTTCGCCATCTCGCGCGTGGGCGCGCGGGGCTACATGCAGATCATGCCGTTCTGGTCGCGCCTGATCGGCGATGGTGACCCGAGCCGCCTTTTCAACATGCAGACCAACCTGCGTTTTGGCTGCGTGATCCTGCGCCACTACCTTGATCGAGAGCGCGGCGACACCTTCATGGCGCTGGGCCGCTACAACGGCAGCCGGGGCCGGGCCGAGTACCCAAATGCGGTGTACGCCGCAGCAAAGAACTGGGCCCACCCCGACGCTTGAAGCCCGTTACTGCAGAAACCCGATGCGGCTCTTGCCCGCGCCCGCTTTGGGCAGGTCATCGGGCTCCACGCGGTAGCGGTTGTCCAGTCGCGCGTTGCCAAACGCCGTGACCAACGCGCGGCGCATGTCGCGCGGCGCCAGCACCGCCAACTGGTCCAGCACGTCATCGGCTGGTTCCGGGTCGAAGCGCTGCCCCCAGTCGTGTTCTCCCAGAATCCCGCGGTAGAGGTGGGCCGCGATCTTGCGGGCAGCCTCCAGCGAGGGCGGGGCGATCTCGAACACATTCATGCGGTTCATGATCGGATCGGGAATGTGGCGCTCGTCGTTGGCGGTGGTGACCCAGATCACCTGGCTGGCGTCGATCGGCACCTCGGCGAATTCGTCCACGAAATTTTGCGCTGTGTCGTGCTCCAGCAGGCTGTAGAGCGCGCCCAGCGGGTCGTATTGCGCGTCGGCGTTGGCCTTGTCGATCTCATCCACCACGATCACCGGGTTGGCGTACTGGCCGTCGATCAGCGCCTCGAACACCTTGCCGGGCTTGGCGCCTTTCCATTGCGACGACGAGCCCGAGAGCAGCCAACCCGCCGTCATGGAGCTCATGGGCACCAGGCTCATGCTGGTGCCCAGCAGATCGGCGAGTTGTTTGGCGAAATGGGTCTTGCCCACGCCGGGTGGGCCGAGCAGCAGAATGGGCGTGACCTCCAGGCTGTCGCGGCTGTCCTGGCTCAGGGCCACGTGGCGTTTCACGTCGTCGAGCACCTCCCCAAAATTGGGCAGCAGGTCGTAGAGCGGTGCCATGTCGGGCACGCCCGAGGGTTTGACGGCGAAGCGCTGTGGTCCGCGCTCCAGCATGCGTTGCCAGGTGTTGCGCAGGCTTTCGTATTCACGCTCGTTGCCGCTGGCCTGCAGTTTGGCCAGTTTGCGCTCGACTTCGTCGGCGCTGAACACGCTGCGCATCTGGGCGATGGGCAGACCAAGCGGGGGTGAAGCGACCAGGCTGCGTGAGCTCATGCGGTTCTCCTTGAAGGTTCAATGGCAGTTTCATTCAAGCACAAGATGTGCCCGGCATGAACGCCGAAAAGCCCTACAAAGACACCGCTGAATGCCGGATCGCCCGCCGCCGTGCGAAACCACGCGGATGGCGGAGGCCAGAAACGACAAAGCCACCCGAAGGTGGCTGGTGCGGCAGCGCGGGGCTCGTCAGTTCTGACCGGTGATGACCTGCTGCAGTTCGCCCGACTGGTACATCTCCATCATGATGTCCGAGCCACCGACGAATTCGCCCTTGACGTAGAGCTGCGGGATGGTGGGCCAGTTGCTGTATTCCTTGATGCCTTGGCGCACTTCGTCGTCTTCGAGCACGTTCACTGTCTTGAGCGTCTTGGTCTCGACGCCGCAGGCCTTGAGGATCTGGATGGCGCGACCAGAGAAGCCGCACATGGGGAAGCTCGCGTTGCCCTTCATGAACAGCACGATGTCGTTGGATTTGACCAGTTGGTCGATTCGGGTTTGGGCGTCGCTCATGGCTGAAAGGTCCTTCTGCGAATGGGTCTGGAGTGACCCGGGAACGGTGTGCATTATCGCTGTTGCTGCCATTGGCCGCCGCTGCAGCGTTCGATGGCCGCAAGGTCGGTGCGGCTGCTCACCCGCTCGAAGCCGGCGGCTTGCAGCAGGCCGCGCACCGCGGTGGCTTGGTCGAAGCCGTGTTCGATCAGCAGCCAGCCACCAGGCACCAGCGCCCGCGGGGCGTGAGCGACGATGGTGCGGATGTCGGCCAGGCCGTCGGTGCCGGCCGTGAGGGCGGTCAAGGGCTCGTGCGTCAGGGCGGCGAGGTGCGGGTCGCCGTCGGCGATGTAAGGTGGGTTGGTGACGATCACATCGAAGCGCTGACCGGGCACCGCGCCCAGCCACGAGCCGGCGTGAAACTGCACGGACAGGCCCAGCCGCTGTGCGTTGCTGCGGGCCACCGCCAGGGCGTCTTCGCTGGCGTCGGTCGCGTTCACCGATGCCTTGGGCCGCTGCGCCGCGATGGCCAGCGCGATGGCGCCGCTGCCCGTGCCCAGGTCCAGCACGCTCACCGCGTTGTCCGCCGCATCCACTTTCTCCAGCGCCCAGTTCACCAGTGTTTCGGTGTCGGGACGGGGCACCAACACGCGGGAATCCACGTGCAGTTGCAGGCCAAAAAACTCCTGGTCGCCGCGCAGGTAGGCCATGGGTTCGCCGCGCTGGCGCCGCTGCACGAGCGCATTCAGGCGCGCTGCAGCAACGGATGGCAGTGCATCGCCGTCGTGTGCCATGAGCCACGCGCGGTCGTGCGGGCCGCGCTGCAAGGCCAGCAGCACCAGCATCTGCGCGTCGAGTCGGTCCAAGCCACTTGTTTGCAGCGCCGAGAGAGTGTCGCGAACCGAGTTCATGCCCCGTTGCGCTGTTCAAGCTCGGCCAGCAGCTCGGTGCCGCGTGCCACCTGCAAGGCATGGATGACTTCGTCCAGATCGCCCTCCATCACCTGCAGCACCTTGTAGAGCGTGAGGTTGATGCGGTGGTCGGTGATGCGGCCCTGCGGGAAGTTGTAAGTGCGGATGCGGTCGCTGCGGTCGCCGCTGCCGATCAGGCCCTTGCGCGTGGCGGCCTCCTTGGCGGCGCGCTCGCTGCGGTCCTTTTCCTGCAGGCGCGCGGTCAGCACCTGCAGTGCCTTGGCCTTGTTGCTGTGCTGCGAGCGACCGTCCTGGCATTCGGCGGTGATGCCGGTGGGCAGGTGGGTCACGCGCACGGCGGAGTCGGTCTTGTTGATGTGCTGGCCGCCGGCACCGCTGGCGCGGTAGGTGTCGATGCGCAGCTCACTCGGGTTGAGCTTCACGGCCTCGGTTTCGTCGGGCTCGGGCATCACGGCCACGGTGGCCGCGCTGGTGTGGATGCGACCTTGCGTTTCGGTGGCGGGCACGCGCTGCACACGGTGACCACCCGACTCGAAACGCAACCGACCATAGGCGCCGGAGCCGGCCACGCGCAGCACCACTTCCTTGTAGCCACCGAGTTCGCTGGGCGACTCGCTCACCGCCTCCACTTGCCAGCCCTGGCGCTCGGCGTAGCGGGTATACAGGCGCGCCAGGTCGCCGGCGAACAAGGCCGATTCGTCACCGCCGGTACCGGCGCGGATCTCCACGAAGGCGTTGCGTTCGTCGTCGGGGTCTTTGGGCAGCAGCAGTTGCTGCAGGTCGGTGTCGAGCTGCGCCATATCGGCCTGCGCGGTGTCGATTTCCTCGCGTGCCATGTCGGCCATGTCGGCATCACCCAGCATCTCGTTGGCCGCGGCCAGATCGGCTTCGCGCTGCAGATAGCGGTTGAACACCTCGACCACGGTGGAGGCGTCGGCGTGCTCGCGGCTCAGCGTCTTGAAGCGTTCCATGTTGTCCACCACGTCGGGCGCGGAGAGCAGCGCGTCCAGCTCGTGCAGGCGGGCGCGTTGGCGCAGCAGGGTGTCGCGGACGAAGGGTTTCATGGGAGGGGAAAACGGTGGTGTGGGCGGGCCAGCCATCCGGCGGCAAAGAACCGCGGATGGCAGCGCCCGGAGCAAGCCGCTAGGCTTGTGGATCGCGCGGCGAGTTTGGCGCTGCCGGGGATCTGGCGGAGGATTCGCGCAAAAAGAGGCGCGAGACGGTCTGGGCCGTGGCGGCGCGAGCGGCGTTGTCGCCGGCGTGCAACTCGGCGAGTGTGCCGTGCAGCATCTTCTGCGTGAGGCCTTTGGACAAGGCTTCCAGCACGGCTTCCACCGGCTCGCCCTTGGCCAGCATGCGGCGCGCGCGCGCCAGTTCCACTGCGCGCCATTCATCGGCCTGCGCGTTGATCTGTTGAATGAGGGGCACCACGCCGCTGGCGGGGTTGCGCTGCTCCAGCCATTGCATGAAGCTGGCCACGCCGGCGTCGATGATCACCTCGGCCTGGGCCACGGCGGCCTGACGGTTGTCCTTGCCGGTCTGCACCACGGTGGCCAGGTCGTCCACCGTGTAGAGGTACACGTCGGTCAGGGCCTTCACTTCCAATTCGATGTCGCGCGGCACGGCCAGGTCAACCATGAACATGGGGCGGTAGCGGCGCTTTTTCAGCGCGCGCTCCACGGCGCCCAGGCCGATGATGGGGAGCGTGCTGGCGGTGCAGCTGATGACGGCGTCGAACTCGTGCAGGCGGTCGGGCACGTCGGCCAGGCGGATCACCTGCGCGCCAAATCGGTTGGCGAGCTTTTCGCCGCGCTCCAGCGTGCGGTTGGCAATGGCCATGCTCTTGGGCGTCTTGGCAGCGAAGTGGGTGGCCGCGAGTTCGATCATCTCGCCCGCGCCGACGAACAGCACCCGGATGTCCTTCAAGTCTTCAAACAGCTGCGAGGCCAGGCGCACGGCTGCGGCCGTCATGCTGATCGAGTGGGCGCCGATCTCGGTGGAGCTGCGCACTTCCTTGGCCACAGCAAACGAACGCTGGAACAGCTGGTGCAACGTGCTGCCCAGGGCGCCTGCATCGTTGGCGGCGCGCACCGCGTCTTTCATCTGGCCGAGGATCTGGGCCTCGCCCAGCACCATGCTGTCCAGCCCGCTGGCCACGCGAAACGCATGGCGCGCGGCCTGGTCGTCGCGCAGCACATAGGCGTGGTCGCGCAGCACGTGGGTGCTCACGCCGCCGGTCTGGGCCAGCCAGTCCAGCGTGGGGTCCACGGCGGACGCATCGCCCGCCCCGTAGAGCTCGGTGCGGTTGCAGGTGGAGAGCAGGGTGGCTTCGGGTTGGCGCACCAGGCTCTGGCGGTAGCCGTTGAGCGTGGGCTGGATCTGGTCGAGCGCAAACGCAAAACGGCCCCGCAAATCGAGCGGAGCCGTGTGATGGTTGATGCCGAGGGTCCAGACAGACATGGCTCGATTATAAAATTGATCGCTTATGCATGTCACTGTCAACTTCAAATGACACTTTTGTCTTTCCTGTCGCACCTCGCGGGGTTCATGGCGCCGGCGCTGGGCGTGGGGTTGTTGTTGTGGGTTGGCCTGCGTATCCGCCGCAGGGGGCGGCCGGGCATTGGCGCTGGCGCGCAGTTCGGGTTGCTGTGCGTGGCCGGGGTGGCGGTGCTGTTGGCAGGTTTGGTGTTCTTCGGGCGCGACGGCAAGATGGCCACGTATGCGGCACTGGTGCTGATGCAAGGCACGGTGGCCTGGTGGTTGCGCGGGCGTTGAATCAGGAACCCGGCGCGAACAGGTCTACCCGGTCGGTGATGATGCCGTCCAGACCGAGGTCCAGCAGACGCCGCGCGGCCCGTTCGTCGTTGACCGTGTAGGCCAGCGCGCGCAGGCCGGCATCGCGGGCCTTGGCCATCAGCGCGGCGTCCCACAAGGCGTGGTTGCAGACCAGGGCCACGCACTCCAGCGAGCGGGCCACGTCCAGCCAGCCCGTCCACAGGGTGTCCAGCAGCAGTCCACGCGGCAGCTCGGGTGCTGTGGTCATGGCGCTCTGCAAGGCTTCGGGCTGGAACGAGGTGAGCAACGGGGGCCAGCCCGGCTGTCCGTGCCAGAGCCGTTGGGCCGCTGCCGCGACGGCCTTGCCGGTCTGGGCTTCCAGGCCCGGTGTGGGTTTGATCTCGATGTTGAGCCAGCAGGCGTTGGCCTGGCAGAAGCGGGCCACGCCTTCCAGCGTGGCCATAGGTTCGCCCGCGAAGCCGCGCGAATGCCAGCTGCCTGCGTCGAGCTGGCTCAAGGCGCTCCACGACTGGTCGCCGCCGATACCTTGACCGTTGGTGGTGCGATTGAGCGTGTCGTCGTGCAGCAGGAACACCACGCCGTCGGCGCTGAGTTTGGCGTCGCACTCGAACATGCGGTAGCCGTGCGAGGCACCCAGCCGGAACGCGGCCAGGGTGTTTTCGGGTGCGAGCTTTCCCGCGCCTCGGTGGGCGATCCACCGTGGATAAAGCCAGGCCGCTTTCTGATCCACCATGCTCACACCCGCTTGCCCGTGGTGGCGTCAAACCAGTGCAGCCGGTCCAGCCGCGGCTGGGCGTGGATGGTGCTGCCCACCACCGGCGCGCCCTGGTCTTCGTGGATGCGGATGACGAGTTTCTCGTCGCCCAGCCGCGCGTGCACCAGGCGTTCTGCGCCGAGCAGCTCCACCGTCTCCACCTGCAGCGTCCAGCCTTGCGGTCCGATGTCCAGGTGCTCGGGCCGCACGCCCAGGATCTGGCCGGGTTTGCCGCCGGGGGCCGACTTGAGCAGGTTCATGGGCGGGGAGCCGATGAAGCTGGCCACGAAGGTGGTGGCCGGGCGCGAATACACCTCTTCGGGGGTGCCGAACTGCTCCATGTTGCCGGCGTTCATCACGATCATGCGCTGCGCGAGCGTCATGGCTTCGACCTGATCGTGCGTGACGAACAGCGAGGTGATGCCGAGTTCGCGGTGCAGCTTCTGGATTTCCAGGCGCGTCTGGGCGCGCAGCTTGGCGTCGAGGTTGGAGAGCGGCTCGTCGAACAGAAACACCTGCGGCTGGCGCACGATGGCGCGGCCCATGGCCACGCGCTGGCGCTGGCCACCGGAGAGTTCGCGCGGCTTGCGCGCCAGCAGATGGCCCAGTTCCAGGATGCCGGCGGCCTTGTCCACGCGCTGCTTGATCTCGGCGATCGGCACCTTCTTGATCTTCAAGCCGTAGGCCATGTTGTCGAACACGGTCATGTGGGGGTAGAGCGCGTAGTTCTGGAACACCATCGCGATGTCGCGCTCGGCCGGCTCCAGTTCGTTGACCACGCGCTCGCCGATGCAGATTTCACCACCGCTGACTTCTTCCAGCCCGGCCACCATGCGCAGCAGGGTGGACTTGCCGCAACCCGACGGACCGACGATCACGATGAATTCGCCGTGGATGATCTCGGCGTTGACGCTGTGGATGACTTGCAGTTCGGTCTTGCCGGTGCGGTAGCGTTTGATGACGTTGCGCAGGGAAATGGAGGCCATGTTGTTTTCTTCGAAGCGTTACTTTTCGGTGTCCACCAGGCCCTTGACGAACCAGCGCTGCATCAGGATCACCACCAGCGCGGGTGGGATCATGGCCAGCACTGCGGTGGCCATCACGATGTTCCAGTCGGTCGCTGCGTCGCCGCCGCTGATCATGCGTTTGATGCCGATCACCACCGGGTACATACTCTCCTCGGTCGTCACCAGCAGCGGCCAGAGGTACTGGTTCCACCCGTAGATGAACTGGATGACGAACAGCGCCGCAATCGATGTGACCGACAAGGGCAGCAGCACGTCCTTGAAAAAGCGCATGGGACCGGCACCGTCCATGCGCGCGGCTTCCACCAGCTCATCGGGCACGGTCAGGAAGAACTGCCGGAACAGGAAGGTGGCGGTGGCAGACGCGATCAACGGCACCGTGAGGCCGGCGTAGGTGTTGAGCAACCCCAGGCTGGCCACCACCGAGTAGGTGGGTCCGATTCGCACCTCCACCGGCAACATCAGCGTGACGAAGATCGCCCAGAAGAAGAGCATGCGGAACGGGAAGCGGAAGTAGACGATGGCAAAGGCCGACAGCAGCGAGATGACGATCTTGCCGACGGCGATCACCAGCGCGGTGATGAGGCTGACCATCATCATGCGGCCCACCGGCGCATTGGAGGCGGCGCCCATGCCGGTGCCTTGCAGCGCAGCGGTGTAGTTCTCGATCAGCTGGTTGCCCGGCAGCAAAGACATGGGTGCGTGCACGATGGCCTCGGCCGTCTGGGTGGACGCCACAAAGGTCAGGTAAAGCGGGAAGCCGACCACCAGCACGCCGATGATCAGCACGGCGTGGGAGAGGATGGTCAGGCCCGGGCGGCGTTCGATCATCAGTATTGAACCTTCTTTTCGACGAAGCGGAACTGCACCACCGTGAGCGCAATGACGATCACCATCAGCACCACCGACTGGGCCGCCGAACCACCCAAATCCAGCGCCTTGAAGCCGTCGTAGTAGACTTTGTAGACCAGGATCGCGGTGTCCTTGCCCGGTCCGCCCTGGGTGGCCGCGTCCACGATGGCGAAGGTGTCGAAGAAGGCGTAGACCACGTTGATCACGAAGAGGAAGAACGTGGTGGGCGAGAGCAGCGGGAACTGGATGGTCCAGAAGCGCCTCCAGGGGTGTGCGCCGTCGATGGCTGCCGCCTCGATCAGCGACTTCGGAATGCTCTGCAAGCCGGCCAGAAAGAACAGGAAGTTGTAGGAGATCTGCTTCCACACCGAGGCCATCACGATCAGCGTCATGGCATGGGTGCTGTTGAGCAGGCTGTTCCATTCGATGCCCACGGCGCGCAGCGCGTAGGACAGAACCCCGATGGACGGCGCCAGCATGAACAGCCACAGCACACCAGCCACGGCCGGTGCCACCGCATAGGGCCAGATCAGCAGCGTGCGGTAGATCAGGGTGGCTTTGACGACCCGGTCGGCGAACACCGCGAGCACCAGCGAAATGCCGATGCCCAGGCCCGCGACCAGCACCGAGAACACGGCGGTGGTCTTGAACGATGCAAGGTAGGTGTCGTCCTTGAGCAGGTTCTCGAAGTTCAGCAGACCGACCCATTCGGTCGAGATGCCGAAGGCGTCGGACTGCTGAAACGACTGCAGCAGCGCCTGCGCTGCTGGCCAGAAGAAAAACACCAGGATGACGGCCACCTGGGGCGCAAGCAACAGCCAGGGCAACCAGCTGGAGCGGAAAACGACGCGTTTTTCAGAAGCCATGCGGGCCGTTATGGTGGGTTAGGTCCCCTCGGACTGTAAAGAAGCTCAAGGGGCGGAGTGGTTCTCGGTGCCACCCCGGGGACTCAGTTCTTGTTGGCCGCCTCGAAGCGCACCAGCAATTCGTTGCCGCGCTTGACCGCGCTGTCCAGCGCTTCCTTGGCGGATTTCTTGCCGGCCCAGACCTGCTCCAGCTCCTCGTCCTCGATCGCCCGGATCTGCACGAAGTTGCCCAGGCGGATGCCGCGCGACTTCTCGGTGGTCTTGCGGATCATCTGGTTCACGGCCACGTCCGTGCCTGGGTTCTGCTTGTAGAAGCCGGCTTTTTCGGTGGCTTCGAACGAGGCCAGCGTGATCGGCAGGTAGCCGGTGCGCTGGTGGCTCTTGGCCTGGATCTCGGCGTTGGTCAGGTAGTTGAAGAATTCAGCCACGCCCTTGTATTCGGGCGCCTTCTTGCCCGCCATGACCCACAGCGAGGCGCCGCCGATCACGGTGTTCTGCGGCGCGCCGGCCACGTCTGGGTAGTAGGGCAGCGGGGCAATGCCGAAGTCGAACTTGGCGTTCTTCTTGATGCTGGCGTAGGTCGACGACGAGGCCGTGGCCATCGCGCATTCGCCCGAGTAGAACGGTGCATCGGCGGCGTTGCCGCGGCCGCGGTAGACGAACAGGCCCTGCTTGGCCATGTTGGCCAGGTTCTCGATGTGGCGCACGTGCAGCGGGCTGTTGAAGTTCAGCCGCGCGCTGGTGCCGCCAAAGCCGTTGCCCTTGGTGGCGAACTCGGTGTTGTGCCAGGTCGAAAAGCTCTCGAGCTGGGTCCAGCCCTGCCAGCTGGTCGTGAAGGGGCAGCTCACGCCCGATGCCTTGAGCTTGGCTGCAGCCAGCACCACCTCAGGCCAGGTCTTGGGCGGGCTGTTCGGGTCCAGGCCGGCTTTCTTGAACAGGTCCTTGTTGTAATTGAAGACGGTGGTCGAGCTGTTGAGCGGGAAGCTCAGCATCTGGCCGTTGGGGGCGGTGTAGTAGCCCACCACCGCGGGGATGTAGGCCTTGGAGTCGAACTTGTAGCCGGCGTCGGCCAGCACCTTGCCCACCGGCACGATGGCACCTTTGGCGGCCATCATGGTCGCGGTGCCGACCTCATACACCTGAAGGATGTGAGGCGCATTGCCGGCACGGAAGGCCGCCACGGCCGCCGGCATGGTTTCGTCATAGGTGCCCTTGTAGGTCGGCACGATCTTGTATTCCTTCTGGCTGGCATTGAAACCATTGGCCAGGTCGAGCACCCAGTCGTTCAGGCCACCCGTCATCGAATGCCACCACTGGATTTCGGTTTGGGCATGGGCCGGGCCGCTCAAGAGGGCGGTGAGCGCCAGGGCGCTGGCCACAGGAAAGAAAGGCTTGTTCATGGGTGCTCCTGAATTTCTTGGAATGGGAGGCCGTAGGGTAGGGGCCCCGTGTGACGAATCGATTGCAACGGCGTTTCCCGCCGGTGACAACAGGGGTTTCCATAAGAGGGATGGGTGTATGGGGCCTGCGGTACCATCTTGGGCTCCCTACTGTCACGTTGGCGTCTGCCACAGCCATGAACGCTCCCACACCGCTTTCGCTCTTCGCCGTGACCTCCGACGAAGCACCGCGCCTGCGCGAGATTCCCTACAACTACACCTCGTTCTCCGACCGTGAAATCGTGCAGCGCCTGCTCGGTGAGCGGGCCTGGACGTTGTTGAACGAACTGCGCGGCGAGCGCCGCACAGGGCGCTCCGCCCGCATGCTGTATGAAGTGCTGGGCGACATCTGGGTGGTGCAGCGCAATCCCTACCTGCAGGACGACCTGCTGGACACGCCGAAACGCCGCAAACTGCTGGTGGATGCCCTGCACCACCGCCTGACCGAGGTGCAGAAGCGCCGCACGCCGCAAGACGACGTCGGGCGCGACCAGCTGGTGGCCGAGCTGCTGCAGGCAGCCAAAGGCGCTGTGGATGCCTTCTCCCGCTCCTTTGAAGACATGGCCGCGCTGCGCCAGCGCGCCACCAAGGCGCTGCGCAAGCTCACCGCGCACGACAACATCAAGTTTGACGGGCTGTCGCGCGTCTCGCACGTGACCGACGCCACCGACTGGCGCGTGGAATACCCGTTTGTGGTGCTCACGCCCGACACCGAGTCCGAGATGGCCTTGCTGGTCAGGGGCTGCTACGAGCTGGGCCTGACCATCATCCCGCGCGGGGGTGGCACCGGTTACACCGGAGGCGCGATCCCGTTGACCTGGAAGAGCGCGGTGATCAACACCGAAAAGCTCGAAGCCATGACCGAGGTGGAGTGGGTGAAGGCACCCGGCCACGACAAACCCCTGCCCACCATCTGGACCGAAGCCGGCGTGGTGACGCAGCGCGTGGCCGACGCCGCAGAGCGCGCGGGCCATGTGTTTGCCGTGGACCCGACCTCGGCCGAGGCCTCGTGCGTGGGCGGCAACATCGCCATGAACGCTGGTGGCAAGAAGGCCGTGCTGTGGGGCACGGCGCTGGACAACCTGCTGAGCTGGCGCATGGTCACGCCGCAGGCGCAGTGGCTCGAAGTCACCCGGCTCGACCACAACCTGGGCAAGATCCACGACGCTGATGTCGCCAGCTTCGAGCTGAAGACGTTCGAGGCCGACGGCAAGACCCCGGTGCGCACCGAACAGCTCGTGATCCCCGGCAAGACCTTCCGCAAGGAAGGTCTGGGCAAGGACGTGACCGACAAGTTCCTCAGCGGCCTGCCCGGCATCCAGAAAGAAGGTTGCGACGGCCTGATCACCAGTGCGCGCTGGGTGGTGCACCGCATGCCCGAGCACGTGCGCACCGTGTGCCTGGAGTTCTTTGGCAATCCGCGCGACTGCGTGCCCTCGATCGTGGAGATCAAGGACTTCATGTTCACCGAGATGAAGCGCCCGGGTGGTGCCATCCTTGCCGGTCTGGAGCACCTGGACGACCGCTACCTCAAGGCGGTGGGCTACGCCACCAAGAGCAAGCGCGGCACGCTGCCCAAGATGGTGCTGGTGGGCGACATCGTGGGCGACGACGCCGATGCCGTGGCGCGCGCCACCAGCGAAGTCATCCGCCTGGCCAACTCGCGCAGCGGTGAAGGCTTCGTGGCCATCAGCGCCGAGGCGCGCAAGAAATTCTGGCTCGACCGCAAGCGCACCGCGGCCATCAGCAAACACACCAACGCCTTCAAGATCAACGAAGACGTGGTGATCCCGCTGCCGCGCATGGGCGAGTACACCGAGGGCATCGAGCGCATCAACATCGAGCTCTCGCTGCGCAACAAGATCAAGCTGGCCGACGCGCTGGAGGCTTTCTTTGCCAAAGGCCAGTTGCCGTTGGGCAAGACCGACGACGCCAACGACATTCCCAGCGCCGAACTGCTGGAAGACCGTGTGCAACAGGCCCTGGTGCTGGTGCGCGAGGTGCGCGCGCTGTGGGCTGGCTGGCTGCGTGACGTGGACAGCCTGTTCCCACAGTTGCAAGACCACCGCCTGCGCGCCAGCTGGAAAACTCAGCTCCGTGCCCCGCTGCAGCAGATCTTCACCGGGGCCGCATTCGGCGCTGTGCTCGAAGAGTGCACCGCCATTCACAAGCGCGTCCTCAAGGGTCGCGTGTGGGCGGCGCTGCACATGCACGCCGGCGACGGCAACGTGCACACCAACCTGCCGGTCAACAGCGACGACTACGAGATGCTGCAGACAGCGCACGAAGCTGTGGCCCGCATCATGGTGCTCGCTCGCAGCCTGGACGGCGTGATCTCGGGTGAGCACGGCATCGGCATCACCAAGCTGGAGTTCCTCACCGACGAGGAACTGCGTCCGTTTGCCGAGTACAAGGACCGCGTCGACCCCGAAGGCCGTTTCAACAAGGGCAAGCTGCTGCGCCAGGGCGTGGGCGGTGACGTCAGCCTGCGCAGTGCCGACCTGTCTCACGCCTACACGCCGAGCTTTGGCCTCATGGGTCACGAGTCCCTGATCATGCAGCAGAGCGACATCGGCGCCATCGCCGATTCGGTCAAGGACTGCCTGCGCTGCGGCAAGTGCAAACCGGTCTGCGCCACGCACGTGCCGCGCGCCAACCTGCTTTATTCCCCGCGCAACAAGATCCTGGCCACCTCGCTGCTGGTGGAGGCCTTCCTGTACGAAGAGCAGACCCGGCGCGGCATCAGCATCAAGCACTGGGAAGAGTTCGAGGATGTGGCCGATCACTGCACGGTGTGCCACAAGTGCCTGAGCCCCTGCCCGGTGAAGATCGACTTTGGCGACGTGACCATGAACATGCGCAACCTGTTGCGCAAGATGGGCCAGAAGAGCTTCAGGCCCGGCAATGCTGCGGCCATGTTCTTCCTGAACGCGACCAACCCCGAGACCATCAAGTTCATGCGCGGCGCCATGGTGGGCGTGGGCTTCAAGGCGCAGCGCCTGGCCAACGACCTGTTCAAGCGACTGGCCCGCAAGCAGACCAGCGCGCCGCCCGCCACGCTGGGGCCGGCTCCCATCAAGGAGCAGGTGATCCACTTCATCAACAAGAAGATGCCCGGCGGCCTGCCCAAGAAGACCGCGCGTGCCTTGCTGGACATTGAAGACAAGGACTACGTGCCCATCATCCGCAACCCGGTGGGCACCACGGCCGAGACCGAGGCGGTGTTTTACTTCCCGGGCTGCGGCTCCGAGCGGCTGTTCAGCCAGGTGGGCCTGGCCACGCAGGCCATGCTGTGGCACGCCGGCGTGCAGACCGTGCTGCCGCCCGGCTACCTGTGCTGCGGCTATCCGCAGCGCGGCAGTGGCCAGTTCGACAAGGCCGAGAAAATCATCACCGACAACCGGGTGCTGTTCCACCGCGTGGCCAACACGCTGAACTACCTGGACATCAAGACCGTGGTGGTGAGCTGCGGCACCTGCTACGACCAGCTCCAGGGCTACGAATTCGACAAGATCTTCCCCGGCTGCCGCATCATCGACATCCACGAATACCTGCTCGAAAAAGGCATCACGCTGCCGGCCGGCCAGGGGGGCTACCTCTACCACGACCCCTGCCACAGCCCCATGAAGCTGCAGGAGCCGATGAAGACGGTGAAGGCGCTGGTGGGTGACAACGTGCTGGAGAGCAAACGCTGCTGCGGTGAGTCGGGCACGCTGGGCGTGACCCGGCCCGACATTTCCACCCAGATCCGCTTCCGCAAGGAAGAGGAGCTGCTCAAGGGTGAAGCCGCCCTGCGCGCCGCCGGCACCGTCGGTGCAACGGACAACGTGAAGATCCTCACCTCGTGCCCGAGCTGCCTGCAAGGCCTCACGCGCTACGGCGATGACCTGAACAACGGCCTGCTCGAAGCCGACTACATCGTGGTCGAGATGGCGCGCCAGATCCTGGGCGAAGACTGGCTGCCCGCCTATGTGGCCAAGGCCAACGAAGGCGGCATCGAACGCGTGCTGGTCTGACCTCACAACATACACGGAGACAATTCCCATGGCCGGACTCGACAAGAACACCCCATCGCCGCAATCGATCACGCTGCACCAGCAGTCGCATGTGCTTGAGATCGGCTTTTCCGACGGGCAGGAATTCAAGATTCCGTTCGAGCTGATGCGTGTGTATTCGCCCTCTGCCGAAGTGCAGGGACACGGTCCGGGCCAGGAGGTGCTGCAGACCGGCAAGCGCGAGGTCGGCATCGTTGCCCTGGAACCGGTGGGCAACTACGCAGTGCAGCCCACCTTCTCCGATGGCCACAGCTCGGGCATCTTCTCGTGGGACCTGTTGTATTTCCTGGGCTCGAAACAGGCCGAACTCTGGGCCGACTACACCGCGCGGCTGGCCGCCGCCGGCATGGAGCGCGACGCGCCCATGATCGAAAAGGGCGGCCACGCCTGCGGCAGCCACTGAAGGCGCGGCCATGGCAGACACCCATTTCGGCTTCAAGACCGTCGACGAGCGGGAAAAGGCGTCCCGTGTGCGCAGCGTGTTCGACTCGGTCGCACCCAAGTACGACGTGATGAACGACCTGATGTCGGCCGGCCTGCACCGGCTCTGGAAGCGTTACACACTCACCGTGGCCAACCCGCAGCCGGGTCACCGCGTGCTCGACATCGCAGGCGGAACCGGCGATCTGTCCCTGGCGTTTGCCAACAAGGTCGGGCCCACCGGCCGCGTGGTGCACACCGACATCAACGAGGCGATGTTGCGCGAAGGCCGCACGCGCCTTCTGGACAAGGGTGTCGTGCTCCCCACGCTGGTGTGCGACGCAGAGAAGTTGCCGTTTGCCAGCGATTCGTTCGATTTCGTGTCGGTGGCCTTTGGACTGCGCAACATGACGAACAAGGAACTCGCGCTGGCCGAGATGCATCGCACCCTCAAGCCGGGCGGCAAGCTGCTGGTGCTGGAGTTTTCCCGGGTGGCGAAACCGCTCGAAAAGGCTTATGACTGGTACTCGTTCAACATCCTGCCCAAGCTGGGCAAGCTGGTGGCCAACGACGAGGACAGCTACCGCTACCTCGCGGAGTCCATTCGAATGCACCCGGGCCAGGAAGAGTTGCGGCAGATGATGCGCAGCGCGGGCTTCGGCCACGTGGATGTGCACAACCTCAGCGCCGGCGTGGTGGCGTTGCATGTGGGTATCAAATGCTGATCGTGGTTGTGGTTTTTGATTGAAGGAGACAGGGACATGTACAAGTTGTGGTCGGTGATGCTGGTTTGCGCCATGGCGCTGAGCTCGCAGGAGGTTTGGGCCAAGCGCATGGGTGGAGGCTTGTCGTTCGGCAAGCAGTCGACCAACGTGACGCAGCAGCGCAGCACCACGGCGCCCGCGCAGCAGGCCACCCCCGCGCCGACGCAAAACGCCGCCGCCCGCCCGGCCACCACCAGTCCGGCGGCTGCCGCAGCGCCCAAGCGGCCCTGGGGCGCCATGCTCGGTGGCCTTGCCGCGGGCCTTGGCCTGGCTTGGCTGGCTTCTTCGCTGGGTTTGGGGGAAGGTTTTGCCCAGTTCCTGATGTTTGCGCTGCTCGCTGCGGTGGTCATGGCGGTGATCGGCATGGTGATGCGCCGTCGCTCGGCGGCCAGCGGTGCAGCAGGTGGACTGGCCTACCAAGGCGCCGGTGGCCCGGCCACGCAGTCGGGCAACTCCCAGTTCGACCCTGCCACGCCGCGCAGCTACTCCCCGCAGAACGTCGGCAACGACGCGTCCGCCCGCCCCTGGGAACGCAGTGGCCCCGCTGCGCTGGACACGGCCCACGCGCCCGCGGGTGGCTCGATGATCGGTGCGGCCCTGATGGGGCGCCAGACCTGGGGTGTGCCGGCCGGCTTTGATGCCGACGGATTCCTCAAAGCCTCCAAGGCCAACTTCGTGAGCTTGCAAGACGCCTGGGACCGCTCCGACATCCCGAGCCTGCGCGCCATGATGACCGACGGCATGCTTGAGCAGATTCGCAGCCAGCTGGCCGAGCGGGAATCCGCCAGCGGGGGGGGGTCAACAAGACTGAAGTGGTGATGCTTGATGCCCAACTGCTCGGCATCGAAGAAACCGAAGACGAGTACATGGCCAGCGTGGAGTTCTCGGGAATGATCCGCGAAGACGCGTCCTCCGGCCCCAACCCGTTCCGCGAAGTCTGGAACATCACGCGCCCCAAGAGCGGCTCGGGCGGTTGGCTGGTGGCAGGCGTGCAGGCGCTGCAATAAGGTCAATGGGTCGGGCAAGAGTCCCGAGCTTGAGCGGGGAATGGCCGATGGTGCCGTGCACCGTGCTTTATCCGTCAAAATCGGGTGGTCATGAAAAATGAACCACCCGTTTTTTCGTCCGGCCCGGGCGCTTCTGGCGCCTCGCCCTTGAACTTCCTGCAATCCTTGCTGGGCTCGATCCGCCCGCCTGACTGGGTGGTGGACGAGTTGCAGAACCGCCTCGTGCTGTTCCTCAACCACGTGCTCATGCAAGAGCCCGCCGCGCAGGACCGCCTGCGCCGCCAGAAGGGCAAGCCCGTGCGCATCCAGTGGGGCGACTTCCACCTCACGCTGGCACCCACGGCCGCCGGTTTGCTGGAGCGCTGTGCGCCCGGCGCGAAGCCCGAACTCAGCGTCACGCTCACCCAGACCTCACCGCTCGAGCTCGCCCAAAGCGTGCTTGCCGGGCAGAAGCCCGGCGTGGACATCCAGGGCGATGTGCAACTGGCGGCCGAGGTGGCCTGGCTGGTGGACAACGTGCGCTGGGACGTGGAGGAAGACCTGTCCCGGGTGGTGGGTGACGCCACCGCCCACACGATCGCGCGGTTCGCGCGATCCGCAGCCACGGCCGTCAAGTCGTTCGTGGCCCGCATGCCTGAGGGCTTTCCCGCCAGGCCGCCCTTCGCCAGTGCGCCCGCGTCCGATGCCGGCGTGCCGCCGCGCGACGGCGGACCCAGCGCATGACGCGGCTCTTTCGCGGCGCGTTCATCGTCTGGGTGGTCTTGCGCTACGGGCTGGACGAGCTGGTGCTCTCCAGCTTCCGTGGCCGCGGCATCCACCTGCTCACGCGCATCGTCTCCGTCGGCCGAAATCTCGATGCGCCGCGTGGCGAGCGCCTGCGCGAAGCCCTGGAGCGCCTGGGCCCGATCTTCGTGAAATTCGGCCAGGTTTTGTCGACCCGCCGCGACCTGCTGCCACCCGACATCGCCGACGAACTTGCCCGTCTGCAGGACCGTGTGCCGCCGTTTCCCAGCGAGGTGGCGGTGGCCAGCATCGAGCGGGCGTTTGGCAAGCCGTTGTCCGAGGTGTTCACGCACTTTGAACAGGTGCCGGTGGCCAGCGCGTCAATCGCCCAGGTGCACTTTGCGACCTTGCGCGATGGCCGCCACGGTGGGCGCGAGGTGGCCGTGAAGGTGCTGCGACCCAACATGCTGGCGGTGATTGACAAGGACCTCAGCCTCATGCGCATGATGGCCGGCTGGGTAGAGCGCCTCTCTGCCGACGGCAAGCGCCTCAAGCCGCGCGAGGTGGTGGGGGAGTTCGACAAATACTTGCACGACGAACTGGACCTGCTGCGCGAGGCCTCGAATGCCGCGCAACTGCGCCGCAACATGCAGGGTCTGGACCTGGTGCTGATCCCGGAGATGCTCTGGGACTATTGCTACACCGAGGTGATGGTGATGGAGCGCATGCATGGCTTGCCCATCAACAAGGTTGACGAACTGCGCGCCCTGGGCGTGGACATCCCAAAGCTCGCGCGCGATGGCGTGACCCTGTTTTTCACGCAGGTGTTCCGCGACGGTTTCTTCCACGCGGACATGCACCCGGGCAACATCCAAGTGAGCACGGCGCCCGCCACTTTCGGGCGCTACATCTCGCTGGATTTCGGCATCGTCGGCACCCTGACCGAGTTCGACAAGGAATACCTTGCGCAGAACTTCACGGCCTTCTTCCGCCGCGACTACAAGCGCGTGGCCGAGCTGCACATCGAGTCCGGCTGGGTGCCTGCCGAGACGCGGGTGGACGAGCTCGAATCGGCCATCCGAGCGGTGTGCGAACCTTACTTCGACCGCCCGCTGAAGGAAATCTCGCTCGGCATGGTGCTCATGCGCCTGTTTCAGACCTCGCGCCGCTTCCAGGTGGAGATCCAGCCCCAGCTCGTGCTGTTGCAGAAGACCCTGCTCAACATCGAGGGGTTGGGGCGCGACCTCGACCCCGAGCTCGATCTGTGGAACACCGCCAAGCCGTTCCTGGAGACGTGGATGATTGAGCAGGTGGGGCCGCAGAAGCTGCTCCAGCAGCTGAAAGCCGAGGCGCCCCAATACGCCAAGCTGTTGCCCGCGCTGCCGCGCCTGATCAACGACTACCTGCAGCACAAGCCACACGAACTGCGGCGTGAACTCGACAGCCTGCTGGTCGAGCAGCGCCGCACCAACCGCCTGTTGCAAGCGATCCTGTACGGAGGATTGGGCTTTTTGCTCGGTCTCATCGTGATGCAGGTGCTGGTGCGCGTGCGCCTCTGGTGACATCGGGCGGCCATGGGCCGCCCGATGCCGACGCCCGGCAGGGCACCCGACACCCCCTCAATTTATAATGACGGGTTTTGTTCCGCTTCCCACCGGGGAGTGCAGTGCACCCGCCGGGTGGCTGCCCTGACGGGACAACCCCCCTTCTTCACCAGGTTCACGCCATGCCCATCTATGCCTACAAGTGCGAGTCCTGCGGCCATGCCAAGGACGTGCTGCAGAAAATGTCCGACGACCCGCTCACCACATGCCCGGCCTGCGGTCAATCGAGCTTCAAGAAGCAGCTGACCGCCGCCGGTTTCCAGCTCAAAGGCTCGGGTTGGTACGTCACCGATTTCCGCGAGGGCAACAAGCCCGCTGCCACGCCGGCCACCGAAGGCGCGCCCGCTGCCGCAGCACCCGCCAAACCGGCCGGTGATGCCGCCGCCGCAGCGGCGCCCGCCGCGCCCGCCGCTGCACCCGCAGCCGCGCCGGCACCTGCCACCCCGACCACACCGTCGGGTTCCTGAGCCAATCCGCATGCCGTCTTTGCGCAAATGGTTGTTCTCGGGCCTGCTGGTGCTGGTGCCGCTGATCATCACGCTCTGGGTGCTGGAGTGGGTGGTCAGCACGCTCGACCAGACGCTGCGCATCCTGCCCACCAGCTGGCAGCCCGACCAGCTCTTCGGTGTGCACATTCCCGGCCTGGGCGTGGTGTTTGCACTGGTGGTGGTGCTCTCCATCGGCGCCCTGGCGACCAACATCATCGGTAACAAGCTGGTGAGCTGGTGGCATGCGCTGCTGCACCGCATTCCCGTGGTTCGTTCGATCTACTCGGGCGTCAAGCAGGTGTCGGACACGTTGTTTTCCGAGAAAGGCAATGCCTTTCGCAAGGCCTTGCTGATCGAGTGGCCGCACGAAGGCATGTGGACCATTGGCTTCCTCACCGGCGCCCCCGCCGGTGACGTGTTGCACCACCTGCAAACGCAACCGGGTCGAACCAGCGAGCTCGACGAATTTCACAGCGTGTACGTGCCCACCACCCCCAACCCCACCGGCGGCTACTTCGTGATGGTGCGCAAGAGCGCCTGCGTGGAGCTGCAGATGAGCGTGGACGAAGCCTTGACCTACATCGTGTCCATGGGCGTGATCGTGCCCGGTGGACCCAAGAATCTGCACCTCAAGGTGGGCGCCGACGGCGCCATCGAGAAGACCTCCTGATGTTCCCCTGCGGGTCCAACCCGCGAACCTGTTGAAAGAAGAAGCGAAATGGCGATGCGTACCCACTACTGCGGTCTGGTGACCGAGGCCCAACTGGGCGAAACCGTGAAGCTCTGCGGCTGGGTGAACCGCCGCCGTGACCACGGTGGCGTGATCTTCATCGACCTGCGCGACCGCGAAGGCTATGTGCAGGTGGTCTGCGACCCCGACCGCGCCGAGATGTTCAAGACCGCCGAAGACGTGCGCAACGAATTCTGCGTGCAGGTCACCGGCCTCGTGCGCGCTCGTCCCGCCGGCACCACCAACGACAAGCTCAAGAGCGGCCAGATCGAGGTGTTGTGCCACGACCTGCAGGTGCTCAACCCCTCGGTCACGCCGCCGTTCCAGCTGGATGACGACAACCTCTCAGAGACCACGCGCCTGACCCACCGCGTGCTCGATCTGCGCCGCCCTTACATGCAGAACAACCTGATGCTGCGCTACCGCGTGGCGATGGAAGTGCGCAAGTTCCTCGACGCCAACGGCTTCATCGACATCGAGACACCGATGCTCACCAAGAGCACGCCCGAAGGCGCGCGCGACTACCTCGTGCCCAGCCGCGTGCACGACGGCCACTTTTTCGCGCTGCCGCAAAGCCCGCAGCTGTTCAAGCAGCTGCTCATGGTGGCCGGCTTCGACCGCTACTACCAGATCACCAAGTGCTTCCGCGACGAAGACTTGCGCGCCGACCGCCAGCCCGAGTTCACGCAGATCGATATCGAGACCTCGTTCCTGACCGAAGAAGACATCCGCGACATGTTCCAGGGCATGATCAAAACGGTGTTCCAGAACGCGCTGGGCGTGGACCTGGGCGAATTTCCGGTGATGGCCTACAGCGAAGCCATGCACCGCTTCGGCTCCGACAAGCCCGACCTGCGCGTGATGCTGGAGTTCACCGAACTCACCGACGTGATGGGCGATGTGGACTTCAAGGTCTTCTCCGCCCCAGCCACCATGAAGGGTGGTCGTGTGGTCGCACTGTGCGTGCGTGGCGGCGCCGACATGAGCCGCAGCGAGATCGACGCCTACACCGAGTTCGTCAAGATCTACGGCGCCAAGGGCCTGGCCTGGATCAAGGTCAACGACGCCTCCAAAGGCCGCGACGGCTTGCAGAGTCCGATCGTCAAGAACCTGCACGACAAGGCCGTGGCCGACATCCTGGCGCGCACGAAGGCACAGAACGGCGACATCATCTTCTTCGGCGCCGACAAGGCCAAGGTGGTCAACGACGCCATTGGCGCACTGCGCCTGAAGATCGGCCACAGCGAACTGGGCAAGAAAAATGGCCTGTTCGAAAGCCGCTGGGCGCCGATGTGGGTGGTGGACTTCCCCATGTTCGAGCACGACGAGGAAGCCGACCGCTGGACGGCCGTGCACCACCCCTTCACCGCGCCGAAAGACGGCCACGAGGACTGGATGGTCACCGCACCCGAGAAGTGCATCGCCAAGGGCTACGACATGGTGCTCAACGGCTGGGAAATCGGTGGCGGTTCGGTGCGTATCCACACCGCCGCCGTGCAGCAGAAGGTGTTCGATGCCTTGAAGATCACGCCCGAGGAAGCCCAGGTCAAGTTCGGCTTCCTGCTCGACGCGCTGCAGTACGGCGCGCCGCCCCACGGAGGCCTGGCCTTCGGCCTGGACCGCATCGTCACGCTGATGACCGGTGCCGAATCCATCCGCGACGTGATCGCCTTCCCCAAGACCCAGCGCGCCCAGTGCCTGCTGACCCAGGCTCCCAGCCTGGTGGACGAGAAGCAGCTGCGCGAGCTGCACATCCGCTTGCGCAACACGGACCTGGCCAAATCCGCCTGACCCGCGGCGGGCACCACATGAGAGGGCGGCAGGTGCCGCCCTTTTTTGTTGGAGCCGGGCGGTGTGCCGCAGCCTGCCGGTGCGGTAACGAAACGTAGGGCGGGTTACGGGTGAGGGTTTGTTAGGATGAACTTTTGAAAGGAGCCCATCCATGAGCAAGAACGCCCAAGACACCCTGGCCAACAAAGAGAAACTGGTGGCCGACCTGCAGCGCGTCATTGCCGACGCCGAAGAGCTGATGATGGCCACGGCGCACCAGACCGAAGGCAAGGTGGTGGAGCTGCGCGAGCGCATCAACGACAACCTGCGCCAGGCTCGCCACAAGCTGCTGGACGCGGAAGACGCGATCAAGGAAAAGACCCGCGAGGTGGCCCGCGCCACCGACGACTACGTGCACGAGCACCCCTGGCGTGCCGTGGGCACCGCCGCCGGCATCGGACTGCTGATCGGCTTGCTGATCAGCCGGCGTTGAACGATTCCGGCATGTCGGTGCCCCCGACCCGCCTGTCGGCCTCGCTCAAGGGGCTGACAGCCACCGTGCTGGAACTGCTTCAGCTCCGGCTGGAGTTGCTCAGCGTGGAAGCGCAGGAAGAAGTGCTGCGCGTCGGTGGCCTGCTGGTCTATGGCGCCGTGGCCGTGGCTTTTCTCAGCCTGGGGCTGGGCTTTCTGGCCATGTTGATCACCGTGGCACTGTGGGACACCCACCGCCTTGTGCCGTTGGCCTTGTTCTCTGGCCTGTTCCTGGGCCTGGGGTTCGTGGCGGCCTGGCTGGCGCGCGAACGGGTGCGCAATGGCACCCGGCTGTTCTCGGCCACGGTCAAGGAGCTCCAGCAAGACCGCGAGGGCCTTGGCTCATGAGCGCTGCGCCGGACCGTGCCGAACAACTCGCGCGCAGGCGCGAGTTGCTGGTGCATCGGTCTGGTCAATTGCGCAGCCGTGTGGCTGAGCAGATGCAGGTGGTGCAGCCGGCCTTGGTATGGGCTGATCGCTTGCAGGACGCCTGGCATTGGTTGCGCGCCAACCCCTTGGTGGTGGCGGGCGGCGTGCTGGCTGTTGCGTTGTGGCGGCCGCGCCGAGCGCTGGGGCTGGCCCTGAGGGCGTGGTCTGGCTGGAAGCTGTTGCAGCGTGCGCGCTCGGCGGGCAGCGCGGCGTCTCGCCTGCTCTGATCCACCTGTCCATGCCACCGAAGATTCCGCAATCGGTGCTGGTGGTGATCCACACGCCGGCGCTGGAGGTGCTGCTGATCGAACGCGCCGACGCACCGGGTTTCTGGCAATCCGTGACCGGCTCCAAGGACACCCTGGACGAGCCGTTCGAGCTCACCGCCGTGCGCGAGGTGGCGGAAGAAACCGGGCTGGACGCGCGAGCGAATGGCCACGCGCTTGTCGATTGGGCGCTGGAGAACGTGTACGAGATCTACCCGCAGTGGCGCCACCGTTATGCAGAGGGCGTGACACACAACACCGAGCATCTGTTCGGCCTGTGCATTCCCCGGGCCGTGCCGGTGCTGCTGAGCCCGCGCGAGCACCGCGCCCAGGTGTGGCTGCCCTGGCAGGAAGCGGCCGAACGCTGTTTTTCGCCGTCCAACGCCGAGGCCATTTCCTGGCTGCCCAGAATGATGGCCAGGGTGAACTGATCGCCTCGCGCCGCGCGGTGTGTTGGTGGCATGATTTGCCCATGAGCATTGTTCGCGTCGCCACCTACAACATCCACAAGGGCGTGCAAGGCCTGGGTCCGGCAAGGCGGCTGGAGATCCACAACCTGGCGCACGCGGTGGAACAGTTCGATGCCGACATCGTCTGCCTGCAGGAGGTGCGTCAACACAACCGCAAGCTCGAAAAACAGTTCACCCGCTGGCCCGACCTCGACCAGGCCAGCTACCTCACTCCAGACGGCTACGAGGCGGTCTACCGCACCAACGCCGTCACGCGCCACGGGGAGCACGGCAACGCGCTGCTGTCGCGCTGGCCGGTGATCGAGAGCAAACACTCCGACGTCTCCGACCACCGCTTCGAGCAGCGTGGTTTGCTGCATGTGCAGTTGCTGGTCGATGGCATCGACGTACACGTGGTGGTGGTGCACCTGGGCCTGATCCATGCCAGCCGCGAGCGGCAGGTGCAGCGGCTGGGCGAATACATCGCCACCGAACTGCCTGAGACCGCGCCGCTGATCGTTGCCGGCGATTTCAACGATTGGGGCGCGCAACTGCTGCGGCCCATGGCCGATCTGGGCCTGCGGACGTTTGAAGGCATCCGCCTGCCGACCTATCCCTCGCGCCTGCCACTGCTGCACCTGGACCGCATCTTCGTGCGGGGGCTGCGGCCGCTGTCGGCTCAGGTGCCGCACGGGCGCGCCTGGGCGCGCATGTCGGACCACCTGCCGCTGATCGCCGAGCTGGAACTGTGAACGCCACCAGCGTTTCGTTGCGCCGCTCGCGCGCGGTGCATGGCGCCCTGAGGGGCGGTCACCAGCTGTTGCTGCTGCAGGGTGGCGTGGAGTTCTTTCCCGCCATGGTCGAGGCCATGGACGCCGCGCGCCGCGTGGTGCACCTGGAGACCTACATCTTCGAATTCGCTGGCTCCGCGCTCAGCGTGGCCGAGGCGCTGGAGCGGGCCGCGCAGCGCGGTGTGGTGGTGCGGTTGGTGATCGACGGCGTGGGCACGCCAGCCATACCGAAGGCCTGGCAGGAAAGGTTCGATGCCGCCGGCGTGATGTGGCACATCTATGCGCCGCTGGGCCGCTTCGGCCTGCTGCTGCCCAGCCGCTGGCGGCGGCTGCACCGCAAGCTCTGCGTGGTCGATGGCACGGTGGGCTTTTGCGGTGGCATCAACATCATTGACGACCAGGACGACGTGGCCCTGGGCAAGCTCGACGCTCCGCGACTGGACTTCTCGCTGCGCGTGGCCGGGCCGCTGGTGCGCGACATGGCGGAGACCATGGAGCAGCTCTGGTGGCGGCTGCAGGCCGCGCGCAGCGCACGCCGGCGCGAGTTCAAGGCGGCTTGGGAGGCCTTGCGCGAGTCGCGCCCGGTGGGCGATTTCTCGCGCCTGCTGCAAAAGCTGGACACGGTCCGGACCAGCGGGCAGGGCGTGGGCAGCGACAGCACGTTTGGCGACACGGTCGCCGCACCCCTGGGCGTGGACAGTGCCCGCGCCACCCTGCTGCTGCGCGACAACGTGAGCCACCGCCACGACATCGAGCGCGCCTACCTCAAGGCCATCGGCGCGGCACGGCGCGAGATCGTGATCGCCAATGCGTATTTCATTCCCGGGCGCAAGCTGCGTCGCGCGCTCGTCCTCGCGGCCGCGCGGGGCGTGAGGGTGCGCCTGCTGTCGCAGGGCAAGTACGAGAACTTCTTTCAGTACCGCGCCGCGCGCCCGGTCTACCAGCGCCTGCTCAACGCCGGTATTGAGATCCACGAATACGCGCCGAGTGCGCTGCACGCCAAGGTGGCGGTGGTGGACGAGCGCTGGGCCACGGTGGGCTCGACCAACCTGGACCCGCTCTCGCTGCTGCTGGCGCGCGAGGCCAACGTGATGACCACCGACCAGCGCTTTGCCAGCCTGCTGCGCAGCCACCTCGATGGCCTCGTGCAGAACGCGGGTGACATGATCGATGTGCAGGCACTGAGCAGCCGGCACTGGTCGCAGCGCGTGCTCGACCGGATTGCGTTCGGCATCATGCGCGCCACGCTTTTTGTCACTGGTCATCGCTATTGATGACTGCCCCCACGCTCCACCGCTGCGCGGGTCGCTGCCCCCCGAGGGGGCTGATACGCCTTGGGGCGGCCCGGCGGCGGATCCCCGCATGAACGACGACCTGATCGTCCAGCGCCCGCAAGGCCTGTACTGCCCGCCGGGCGACTTCTACATCGACCCCTGGCGCAAGGTCGAGCGCGCCGTGATCACCCACGCGCACGCCGACCACGCGCGCCCCGGCCACGCGCACTACCTCGCCACCGCGGTGTCCGAAGGCCTGCTGCGCTCGCGGCTGGGGCAGGGCATCACGCTGCAGGGGCTGGCGTATGGCGAGGCGGTGGAGCACAACGGCGTGCGCATCTCGCTGCACCCGGCCGGCCACGTGCTGGGCTCGGCCCAGGTGCGGGTGGAGCACGGTGGCCGCATTTGGGTGGCCAGCGGCGACTACCGCACCACACCCGCCGGCGCCACGCCCGACCGCACCTGCACGCCGTTCGAATCCGTGCGCAGCGATGTGTTCATCACCGAGTCCACCTTCGGCCTGCCCATCTACCGCTGGCGACCGGATGCCGAGCTGTTTGGGCAGATCAACCAGTGGTGGGCCGACAACGCCGAGGCCGGGCGCGCCAGCGTGCTTGTGTGCTACAGCCTGGGCAAGGCGCAGCGCATCCTGGGCGGGGTCGATGCGTCCATCGGGCCCATCGTCTGCCACGGCGCGGTGGAGCCGCTCAACCGCGCCTACCGCGCCGCCGGCGTGCCCCTGCCCGAGACGCTGATGGTGAGCGATGTGACCGACAAGGCCAGCCTGCAGCGCGCGCTGGTGCTCTGCCCCGGCAGCGCACTCGGCACGCCGTGGATCAAACGCTTCGGCGATTTCTCCGACGCGTTCGCCAGCGGCTGGATGCAGGTGCGCGGCCAGCGCCGGCGCGGCGGGCACGACCGCGGTTTTGTTCTCAGCGACCACGCCGACTGGCCCGGGTTGTTGGGTGCCATTGGTGCCAGCGGTGCCGAGCGCGTGATCGTCACGCACGGCAGCGTGCCGGTGCTGGTGCGCTACCTGCAAGAGCAAGGTCTGCAGGCGGAGGGCTTCGACACCGAATACGGAGACGAACACGAAACCCGGGCCGAGATCGTGCCCGCTCCCGCAGCATGAAGCGCTTCGCCGACCTGTTCGCCGACCTCGACGCGACCACCTCGACCAGCGCCAAGGTCATTGCACTGCAGCGCTACCTGAGCGCGGTGGACGACGCCGATGCCGCGTGGGCTGTGTATTTCCTGTCGGGCGGAAAACCGCGCCAGCTGATCAAGACCGCGCAGCTGCGCGCGCTCGCCGAAGAGGCCTCTGGCCTGCCCGCGTGGTTGTTCGACGCGAGTTACCAGGCCGTGGGCGATCTGGCCGAAACCATCGCCCTGGTGCTGCCCGCACCCGCGAGCGCAGACGGCCTGGCGGTGAGCCTGAGCGACTGGATGGAGCAGCGCCTGCTGCCCCTGCGCGGGCAGGGCGACGAGGCGGTGGCTGTGGCCCTGCGCGCCTGGTGGCGCGAGCTGGACGCCACCGGACGTTTCCTGCTGGTCAAGCTGGTGGGCGGTGGCTTTCGCGTGGGGGTGAGCAAACTGCTGGTGCAGCGCGCCATTGCCCAGCATGCGGGGTTGGACGCCAAGCAGGTGGCCGCTCGCATGATGGGCTTCAGCGATGGGAAGCGACTGCCGACCGCCACGCAGTACCGGGCGCTGCTGGCACCGGCCGAGGCGCCGGGCTTCGAGCATGCGCAGCGAGAGCCCAGCCAGCCGTATCCGTTTTTTCTCGCCAGCCCCTTGGGCATGGACGCCAGCGACGATCTGCTGGACATGGAAGTCGCCAGCACCAGCGTCGCACAGGCCATGCAGGCGCGCCTGGGTCCGGTCAGCGACTGGCTGGCCGAGTGGAAGTTCGACGGCATCCGCGGCCAGATCGTCAAACGCGCTGGCCAGGTGTGGGTGTGGTCGCGCGGCGAAGAGCTCATGAGCGACCGGTTCCCCGAGCTGCAGGCGCTCGCGCAGCGCTGGCCCGACGGCACGGTGGTCGATGGTGAGATCCTGGTCTGGCACGACGGCGATGGTGTCAGCGCCTTGCCGGGCAGCGACCGGCCCGGGCGGCCCGGGCCGTTTGCCTTGTTGCAGCAGCGCATTGGCCGCAAGACGCTGAATGCCAAGGTGCTGGCCGACGCACCGGTGAGCTTCATGGCCTACGACCTGCTGGAAGCCTGCGCGCAAGACCTGCGCGCCTTGCCACAGACCGAACGCCGCGACCGTCTGGAGGCATTGGCCATGGCGATGAACGCAGCGACCGGCATGCACCTGTGGCTGTCGCCGCGCGTCGAAGGCAGCGACTGGCCCGCGCTCGCCGAACAAAGGTCAAGGGCGCGCGAACTCGGTGTGGAGGGGCTCATGCTCAAACACCGCCACAGTGCTTACGGCACCGGCCGGCAGAAGCGCTGGGCAGGCCCGGGCACCGACACTGAAGACGCCGTGCTGGCCTGGTGGAAATGGAAGATCGATCCACTGAACATCGACGGCGTGCTGATCTACGCCCAGGCCGGTCACGGCCGCCGCGCTTCGGTCTACACCGACTACACCTTCGCCGTGTGGAACCGCGCGCCGGCCAGCGCCGAAGAAGCCCAGGCCGTGGTGGACGCCATCGCCCGCCGCGAACCCGCTGTGCCAGGCGCGTTGCAACTCGTGGCCTTCACCAAAGCCTACTCGGGCCTGACCGACGAAGAGTTCAAGGCGGTTGACGCGGTGATCCGTCAGCACACGCTGGAGAAGTTCGGTCCCGTGCGCAGCGTGCGGCCCACGATGGTGTTTGAACTCGCCTTCGAAGGCATCGCCCGCAGCACCCGTCACAAGAGCGGTGTGGCGCTGCGTTTTCCGCGCATGCAGCGCATCCGCTACGACAAGCCGCTGCACGAGGCGAGCACCTTGCAGGAGCTGGAGCATTTGCTGGCGAAAACCCCAGCGAAAATCGGTCAAGACGGCTGAGCCTCCCTGGCGGGAAATCGGGTGATAGCATGCCCCATGCTGATGAAATCCGACACCCCCATGACGCCTTCAACCCCCGACGAGGACATCGGAACGCCCGTCTCCGTCAAGATTCGCGAGCGCGTGAAAGCGGCGCGCCAGCGCTTCCATTCCAACGACAACATCGCTGAGTTCATCCAGCCCGGTGAGCTCGATCTGTTGCTCGACGAGGTGGCCGAGAAGATGAAGGGAGTGCTCGAAGCGATGGTGATCGACACCGAGAACGACCACAACACCGGCGACACCGCGCGCCGCGTGGCCAAGATGTACATCAAGGAAGTGTTCAATGGCCGCTACGTCAAAGGACCGGCGGTCACCGAGTTCCCCAACGCCGAACATCTCAACGAGCTGATGATCGTCGGCCCCATCACCGTGCGCAGCGCCTGCAGCCACCACTTCTGTCCGGTGATCGGTCGCATCTGGATCGGCGTGATGCCCAACGAGCACACCAACGTGATCGGCCTGTCCAAATACGCGCGCCTGGCCGAATGGATCATGGGCCGTCCGCAGATCCAGGAAGAAGCGGTGGTGCAACTGGCCGACCTGATCCAGGAGAAGACCCAGCCCGACGGCCTGGCCATCGTGATGGAGGCCAGCCACTACTGCATGGCCTGGCGAGGCGTGAAGGACATGGACAGCAAGATGATCAACTCGGTCATGCGCGGCGTGTTCCTCAAGGACCCCAACCTTCGGCGCGAATTCCTCTCGCTCATCCCACGCTGATCTCAAGCGCATTCAAAGACCATCCAGAAGAAGAACACCATGCTCGTCCGCCTCCTCTACGTCAGCCGCGCTGTCGAAAAAGACTCCCCCCGCGTCATCGAGTCCATCCTCGAATCTTCGCGTTCGCACAACATGGGCTACGGCATCACGGGCGTGCTGTGTTACGGCGGTGGTGTGTTCCTGCAGGCGATCGAAGGCGGGCGCAGCGCGGTCAACACGCTCTACAACCACATCGTGGCCGACGAGCGCCACACCGGTGTGGAGCTGTTGCACTACGAAGAAATCACCGAGCGCCGCTTCGGTGGCTGGACCATGGGCCAGGTCAATTTGTCCAAGCTCAACACCTCCATCGTGCTGAAGTACTCGGAGAAGCCCGAGTTCGACCCGTACGCGGTGTCGGGCAAAGTCTCCCTGGCCCTGCTCGAAGAGCTGATGGCCACCGCGAGCATCATCGGAAGGGCTTGACGCATTGAGGGACTCCCCCCTGCGCCGCTGCGCGGCTTCCCCCCTCTCTGGCGCGCCTGTGGCGCTGGGAAGGGGGACGGCACCTCGGGCCGGCGGAGCCGGACCCTTGTTGCCCCTGGACCAGACTTCCCCTCACGCGCCGTGTCCCTGACCGCGCTCGGTCTGATCGTTCTCGCGGGCCTGATCCACGCCGGCTGGAACATCGCCGTCAAGAAGGCCGGCGGCGATGCGCGCTTCGCCTTCTTCAACGCCTTTCTCATGATGCTGGTGTGGGCGCCACTGGGCTGGTGGGTGGGGCGCGATGTGGTGCCCGGCTGGGGCCGTGTTGAGTGGCTGCTGGTGCTGGCCAGCGGTGTGCTGCATGTTTTCTACTACGTGATCCTGCTGCGCGGCTACCGCAAGTCCGACCTCACGGTGGTCTATCCCATGGCGCGCGGCACCGGACCTTTGTTGTCGTCGCTGGTGGCCATCGTGTTGCTGGGCGAACAGATCTCGGCCCTGGGCGTGGTGGGTGTTGCGGGCGTGGTGGGCGGCGTGTTCCTCATTGCCGGCGGCCCCGGCCTGCTGCGGGCGGCACACGACCCGATGGCGCGCAAGCGCGTGCACAAGGGCATGGTCTACGGTGTGGTCACGGGTGTGTTCATCGCGTCCTACACGGTGGTCGATGGTTATGCGGTCAAGGTGGTGCTGATGTCGCCCATCCTGGTGGACTACATGGGCAACTTCGTGCGCGTGGCACTGCTGGCGCCCAGTGTGCTGCGCGATCTGCCCACGGCTCGCCGGCTGTGGCATGCGCAGTGGCGCTATGCCTTGCTGGTGGCGGTGGTCAGTCCGGTGGCCTATGTGTTGGTGCTCTTTGCCATGCAGCAGGCACCGCTGTCCCACGTGGCACCCGCGCGCGAAGTGTCCATGTTGTTTGCTGCCCTCATCGGTGGTCAGTTGCTCGGCGAAGGCGACCGGCTGGCGCGCCTGCTCGGGGCCATGTTGATCGCTGCCGGCGTGATGGCGCTCGCGCTGGGATGATCGCGGCATGACCGTTCACTCCTTGCCCACCTTGCTGGGCTGCGACTTCACCAGCGCACCGAGCCGCCGCAAACCCATCACGCTGGCCGTGGGCCGCGCGGACCGCCACCGCGTCATCTTGAATGGCATGGAGCGCTTCGAGACACTGGATGCCTGGCAGGCGCGCATGTCCGCGTCCCAGCAGTGGGTGGGTGGGTTCGACCTTCCGTTCGGCTTGCCGCGCGAACTTGTCACCACCCTGGGCTGGCCCACCGACTGGGCGGCCTGCATGGCCCACTACGCCAGCCTCAGCCGAGAGGCCATCCGCGAGTCGTTTGCCGGCTTTTGCAATGCGCGCCCGGTGGGCGAGAAGTTCGCCCACCGCGCCACCGACGGGCCAGCCCGTTCCAGCCCGAGCATGAAGTGGGTCAACCCGCCGGTGGCGTTCATGTTGCACGCGGGTGTGCCGCGCCTCATGGCCGCTGGCCTCACCTTGCCCGGCCTGCTGCCCGGCGATGGTTCGCGCGTGGGCCTGGAGGCTTACCCAGGCCTGCTCGCGCGCAGCGTGCTCGGCACCACGTCGTACAAAAGCGACGACAAGGCCAAGCAGACACCCGATCGGCTGATCGCGCGCAAGACCCTCATCAACGCACTGGAAAACGGCCAGGCACCGCTGCTGCAGGCCAGCGGCCTGCGCTTGAAGCTCACGCACGCCCAGCGTGATCAGCTCGCCGACGACGCCAGTGGCGACAGCCTGGATGCCGTGCTCTGCCTGCTTCAGGCCGCCTGGGCGCAGGCGCAGCACGAAGCGGGTCATCCGCGCTGGGGTCTGCCCGAATTCGATCCGCTGGAAGGCTGGATCGTGAGCGCCTGAAGCACCGTCGCCAACACCCCTGCTCCCTACAATGGCCGCGAGCCATGCGTCACATCCCACACCATGAACACCACCCCGAACGAACTTCCCCATTTGCCCGAATTGCCCACCGGTTTGCGCTTTGCTTTTGTTGAAGCCTCGTGGCATGCCGACATCGTTCACCAGGCGCGCGATGCGTTCTTCGAAGAAATGGCGCGCGGTGGTTTCAAGGCCGATACCATCGATGTTTTCGATGTGCCCGGCGCGTTTGAGATTCCGCTGCACGCACAGCGACTGGCCCGTTCGGGTCGCTACGCTGCGGTGGTGGGCAGCGCGCTGGTGGTGGACGGCGGCACCTACCGCCACGACTTCGTGGCACAGACCGTGGTGCAGGCGCTGATGGACGTGCAGCTGGACACCGGCGTGCCGGTGATCTCGGCCGTGCAGGCGCCGCACCACTTTCACGAACACGTGGAACACCGCCGCTACTTTATGCGGCACTTCGCGGTGAAGGGCACCGAGGCCGCACAGGCCTGCCTGCAGACCGTGGCCGGCTTGCGGCGGCTGGACGGTTTGTTGTCCTCCTGAGGGCGGCCAGTCGGCTGTAAGGCTTTTGGTCGGTCACAGACGAACCAGAGTCTCGTTGGAAGGAATGCAACATGCCCGACACCACCCGCCCCACTCGTCGTCTCCGCACAGCGATGTTCATGGCATCGCACCTGTTGGCCGTGCTCGTGGGCTTTGCCGCCGGCATCTATGCACTGCCCATCCTCATCGCCCCGGACGGTCCCAGTGCGGACCAGGTGGCGCAGGCCGCAGCGGGTGGCATGTACCGCGGCGAGTTCCGCCGCGACTTGAAGGACAGCGACCCCTTGCACTGGGGCGAAGGCATGGTCACGATCAGCCCGCAGCAGATTGCGTTCACCGGGCGACTGGCGCCCGGGCCCGACTACAAGCTCTACCTCTCGCCCGAATTCGTGGAGACCGAGGCCGATTTCCAGCGGCTCAAGCCCACCATGCTGCGCGTGGGTGATGTGAAGACCTTCGAGAACTTCATCGTGACCTTGCCCGCAGGCACCGAGCCTTCGCGCTATACCAGCGTCATCGTGTGGTGCGAAACCTTTGGCCAGTTCATCAGCGCCGCGCGTTACCGCGATCCGACCTGAATGCTTCGGGCAATTGATGCATCATGGCCCCCTGTGCTGCGTCGAGGCCGCTCTGGTCCATCGACGGAAGCGCTTCTTCACGGAACGGAACTTCTCATGAACACAGCCAAACTGGTCGGCATCCTCCTCATCGCTGCGGGCGCCATCGGCCTGATCTACGGCAGTTTCAGCTACACCAAGGACACCTCGGCCGTGAAGCTCGGCCCGCTGGAGCTCACCGTGAAGGAAAAGGAAACCGTCAATGTGCCGGTGTGGGCCGGCGTTGGCGCCATCGTGGTGGGCGTTGCACTGCTGGTGATGGGTGGCAAAAAGGGCTGATGGCCAGGGCATCTGTTTCTCTGCCGATGCCGCGCAAGCCGGCTCTCACGCTCCCACACGAACCATCCACCGCGCCGCCGGCATCCGCGGCGCTCTGGATGGCTTCGCGTCACTGGTCACCCTTCGAATTTCAACGCGACGTCTGGTCTGCCATCGGTGCAGGCCACAGCGGTCTGCTGCACGCCACCACCGGCTCGGGCAAGACCTATGCGGTCTGGCTCGGATTGATCGAACGTCTGCGCCAGACCTTGCCCGCAGACAGACCCGCGCCCATGTCGGTTCTCTGGATCACGCCCATGCGCGCCCTGGCGGCCGACAGCGCGGCGGCCTTGCGTGCTCCACTGGCCGATCTCGCACCCGGCTGGACGCTGGGCCTGCGCACCGGTGACACGCCCAGCGCGGAGCGTGCCCGACAGGACCGGCGCTGGCCCACCGTGCTGGTCACCACGCCCGAATCGCTCTCGCTTCTGCTCGCGCGCACCCATGCACCCGCCGAGCTGGCCGGTGTGTGCGCGGTGGTGGTGGACGAATGGCACGAACTCATCGGCAGCAAACGTGGCGTGCAGGTGCAACTGGCGCTGGCGCGATTGCGACGCTGGCAACCCGGCCTGCTGGTGTGGGGCATGAGCGCGACCCTGGGCAATCTCGATGAAGCCTTGAAGGTGCTGTGTGGTCCGAACGGCGCCCGACTGGTGCGCGGGCGTGTCGACAAGGCGCTGACCATCGACACATTGATCCCCTCCGATCCAGGCCGCTACTCCTGGGCGGGCCACCTGGGTGCGCGCATGCAGGAGCCGGTGGTGCGCGAACTGGACACAGCGAGTACAGCGCTGGTGTTCACCAACACCCGCAGTCAGGCCGAGATCTGGTACCAGATGCTGCTGGCCCTGCGGCCCGAATGGGCCGGGCAGGTGGCCTTGCACCACGGCAGCCTGGACAAAGGCGTGCGCGAGTGGGTGGAGCAAAGCTTGAAGTCGGGGCAGCTCAAAGCCGTGGTCGCCACGTCCTCGCTTGATCTGGGCGTCGACTTTCTGCCGGTCGAACGCGTGCTGCAGATCGGGTCGGCCAAGGGCGTGGCGCGCTTGTTGCAGCGCGCCGGGCGCAGCGGGCATGCGCCGGGCAGGCCGAGCCGGGTCACGCTGGTGCCCACCAACACGCTGGAGCTGGTGGAAGCGGCCGCCGTGCGCGAAGCGGCCCTGGCCAGGCGCGTGGAGAGCCGGCGCAGCCCCGAACAACCGCTGGATGTGCTGGTGCAGCACCTGGTCACCGTGGCGCTGGGCGGCGGTTTCACACCCGATGAACTATTCGACGAAGTGCGCAGCGCATTCGCCTACCGAGACCTGACACGCGAATCGTTTGACTGGGCGCTGGCCTTCTGCGAGCGTGGCGGCGAGAGCCTGAGCGCCTACCCCGACTACCACCGAATCCAGCCCGATGAGGCCGGTGTGTACCGCGTGCCCGACACACCGCAGGGCCGCGCCACGGCGCGCCGCCACCGCCTGGGGGTGGGCACCATCGTGAGCGATGCGTCGCTGCAGGTGAAGTACATGAACGGCGGGCGCATCGGTTCGATCGAAGAGGGCTTCATCGCGCGCCTGCGCAAGGGCGACTGTTTCGTCTTTGCCGGGCGTTTGCTCGAATTCATCCGTGTGCACGAGATGACGGCCTGGGTGAAACGGGCCGAGAAGAGCAAGGGCGCCGTGCCCTCATGGCAGGGCGGCAAGATGCCCTTGTCCACCGAGCTGGCCGAAGCCGTGCTGGCGCAGATGGCCCTGGCCGCTGATGGCCGCTTTGAGTCACCCGAGATGCAGGCGGCGCGCCCCATGCTCGACACCCAGGCCCGCGTCTCACGGCTGCCCAGGGCGGGCGAGCTGCTGCTGGAGCACATGCGCTCGCGCGAAGGTCATCACCTGTATCTGTACCCGTTCGCCGGGCGGAACGTTCACCTGGGGTTGGCCAGCCTGCTGGCCTGGCGGCTGGCGCGTGAGCAGCCCAACACGTTCAGTCTGTCGGTCAACGACCACGGCCTGGAGCTGCTGAGCCGTGAGCCCGTCGACCTCTCGCGCCTGACGGACCGATCGGTGTTCAACCTGGACGATTTGCTGGAGCACGTGATGGCGTCGCTCAACGCGGGTGAACTTGCCCAGCGCCGCTTTCGCGAGATTGCTCGGGTGGCCGGACTGGTCTTCAACGGCTACCCGGGCGCGCCCAGGAGCCTCAAACAACTGCAGGCTTCCAGCGGTCTGTTTTTCGAGGTGTTTCGCCAATACGACCCGGGCAACCTGCTGCTCGGTCAGGCCGAGCGCGAGGTGCTCTCGCAGGAACTGGACATCGAGCGGCTGCGCACTTGCCTGCAGAGCATGGCCGCCCACAAGCTGCACAGCGTGGCGCTGGAGCGCCCGAGCCCGATGAGCCTGCCGCTGATGGTGGAGCGGCTGCGCGAGCGGCTGAGCACCGAACAACTCTCCGCGCGGCTGGACAAGCTGCTGCGCGACATGGACAAGGCAAACGCAAACGCATGAAGGGCTGGTCGACGGGATGGTGTGTGTTGCTGATGGTGATGAGCGCCAGCGCGCAGGAGGCTGTGCCTCAGGACGAGGCCTACAGCGCGCGTGTCAGCCGCGTGTTTGATGGCGACACCGTCTGGGTGAAGCCGTTGGCCGGTGGCAAATACCGCAAGCTGCGCCTGGACGGTATCGATGCCCCCGAGATCTGCCAGGCAGGCGGCGAAGCATCGCGCGACGTGCTGGCGCGTCGGGTGCTGAATCAGGTGGTGGAGGTGCGTGTGCGCGCACAGGACGACTATGGGAGGGGCGTGGCCCGCCTCATGCACCAGGGCGACGATGTGGCGGCGTGGATGGTTTCCAACGGACAGGCCTGGTCGTACCGCTGGCGGCGCAGCCTGGGGCCGCTGGAGGCCGAGGAAACCGCAGCGCGCGAACGCCGTCTCGGCCTGTTTGGTGCGGTTGCGCCCGAATTGCCACGCGATTTCCGAAAACGCCATGGGCCGTGCCCCCTGCCGCCGCGCGGCTGACCGGGTCCGGGAGGCTCAGTGTGGCTGGCCGCACACCGCACATTGCGGGTTTTGCGGCAGGGTGATTTCGGTGAAGGCAAGGTCTCGGCCATCCAGCATGAGCAGTTTGCCGGTGAGGCGCGAGCCCAGGCCGGTGAGCAGCTTCAGCGCCTCGGCCGCCTGCATGGTGCCCACGATGCCCACCAGCGGCGCGAACACGCCCATGGTGGCGCAGCGGGTTTCTTCGAGGTCGGCCGATTCGGGGAACACACAGGCGTAGCAGGGGTTGCCGGGTGCGCGCGCATCGAACACGCTCAATTGCCCGTCCATGCGGATCGCGGCACCCGACACCAGGGGCTTGCCGTGTTTCACGCAGGCCCGGTTGATCGCGTGGCGGGTGGCAAAGTTGTCGGTGCAGTCCAGCACCACATCGGCCTGTGCAATCAGCTCGCCCAGCAAGGCCTCGTCGGCCCGCTGCACGATGGGCGTGACCCGCACGTCCGGGTTGATTGCGGCGATGGCCTCCACGATGGATTCGGCCTTGGGGCGACCCACCCGCGCGAGGTTGTGCGCGATCTGGCGCTGCAGATTGGTCTCGTCGACCACGTCGTGGTCCACCACCGTGATGCGGCCCACGCCCGCACTGCCCAGGTACAGCGCCACCGGCGAGCCCAGGCCACCCGCGCCGATGATCAGTGCGTGCGATGCCAGCAAGGCCTCCTGGCCTTCGACGCCGAGTTCGTTGAGCAGGATGTGGCGCGAGTAGCGCAGGAGTTGTGCGTCGTCCAAAAGCGTCACAGCGGGCCCTCAGCCCGCTGTGTCCTCAGTTTTCTTTTTTCTCTTCCGGACGCAGTGTCTGGCTCTTGCTCACCATGACCGGACGGCCCTTGAGCTGGTTGATGGCCTGCACCAGCTGGAAGTCCTTCTCCGTGCCGAACTCGGGCACCAGGCGCTGCCCCGGGTTCTTGCGGGCTTCTTCTTCGAGCCGTTTGCGCGCCACTTCGCGTTCTTCGCTGCGCGCCTGCTCGGCGGCACGCAAGGCGTCCGTCATGGGCGCGGCGGTGGCCTTGGGGTCTTTGCCGTTGGTCAGGCTGTTCGACAGATCGGCTTCGCGGGTGCGCAGCGCGGAGAACACATTGCCCTCCAGCGTTTCGTCCACCAGCACGTCGGGCACGATGCCCTTGCCCTGGATGGACGTGCCCATGGGCGTGTAGTAACGCGCCGTGGTCAGCTTCAGGCCGGTGTCGGGTCCCAGCGGACGCACGGTCTGCACCGAACCCTTGCCGAAGGTCTGGCTGCCCAGAATGGTGCCGCGCTTGTGGTCTTGCAGGGCACCAGCCACGATTTCGCTGGCCGAGGCCGAGCCTTCGTTGACGATCACCACCAGCGGCACACGCTTGAGCGCGCCTTTGGTGCTTTCAGTCAGGCGCTTGATGGGGTCGGTGCCGCCGCGGCGCAGGTAGTGCTGCGGAATCGCCTTGTAGATGAACTTGCTGTCTTCAAGCTGGCCATTGGTTGACACCACGGTAACGTTCTCAGGCAGGAAAGCGGCGGACAGGGCCACGGCTGCATCGAGCAGGCCACCCGGGTCGTTGCGCAGATCCAGCACCAGACCTTTGAGGTTGGGCTCGGTCTTGTAGAGGTCTTCCACCTTGCGGGCGAAATCTTCGATGGTGCGTTCCTGGAACTGCGACACACGCACCCAGGCGTAGCCCGGCTCGACCACACGAGATTTCACGCTCTGGGTCTTGATCTCTTCGCGGGTGATGGTCACCGGGAAGGTGCGGTCCTCGTCCTTGCGGAAGATGGTCAGCAACACCTTGGTCTTGGGCTCGCCACGCATGAGCTTGACGGCGTCGTTGATCGACAAGCCTTTGACGTTGGTGTCGTCGATCTTGGTGATCAGGTCGTTGGTCTTGAGGCCGGCGCGGAAAGCGGGCGAATCCTCGATGGGCGAGACCACCTTGACCAGGCCGTCTTCCATGGTGATCTCGATGCCCACGCCCACGAATCGACCGCTGGTGCCTTCGCGGAATTCCTTGAACGACTTCTTGTCGAAGTACTGGGAGTGCGGGTCGAGGCTGGACACCATGCCGCTGATGGCTTCGGAGATGAGTTTCTTCTCGTCCACCGGCTCCACGTAGTCGGTCTTGACCATGCCGAACACAGCGGCGAGCTGCTGCAGCTCTTCGAGCGGCAAGGGCGCCAGCGTGCCACGCGCCACCGCCTGCAACTGGACCGTGGTCAGCGCACCCGCGACCGCTCCAATGGCCACCCAGCCTGCAATCTTCAGCTTGTGACTCACCTGTTTTGCCATTGAATTACCCCAGTAATGACGCCCATGCCGGGCTACCTGACCCGGACGCGGGTCAATATACACCTATGAGCATCGGGAATCGGTTCGGTTCCCCAATGCCCGGCCCGGCGCCCGGGCCGTCCCGATCGCCGGTTGTCAGGCCTTGCCTTGCGCCGCCACCGCAGCGGCTGCGCGGGCCGCTGCCTCGGCGTCGCCCAGGTAGTAGCTCTTGATCGGCTTGAGGTCGGCGTCGAGCTCGTAGACCAGCGGAATGCCGTTGGGGATGTTGACGCCCACGATGTCGTCGTCGCCGATGCCGTCGAGGTACTTCACCAGCGCGCGGATGCTGTTGCCGTGGGCGGCCACCACCACGCGTTTGCCGGCCTTGATGGCGGGTGCCATGGCTTCGTTCCAGAACGGCAGCACACGGGCCACGGTGTCCTTGAGGCACTCGGTCAGCGGCACTTCCTCAGGTTTGAGGCGGTCGTATCGGCGGTCACCCCGCTCGCAGCGGGGGTCGGTGGCTTCCAGGGAGGGTGGCGGCGTGTCGTAGCTGCGGCGCCAGACCAGCACCTGGTCATCGCCGTACTTTTTGGCGGTGTCGGCCTTGTTCAAGCCCTGCAGTGCGCCGTAGTGGCGCTCGTTGAGGCGCCAGCTGTGCACCACCGGCAACCAGGTTCGGTCCATTTCGTCGAGCACGTGCCACAGCGTGCGCGTGGCGCGTTTGAGCACACTGGTGTAGGCCAGATCGAAGTCATAGCCCTCGGCCTTGAGCAGCCGACCGGCGGCCAGGGCCTGGTTCAGGCCGGTCGGTGTGAGGTCCACATCGGTCCAGCCGGTGAATCGGTTTTCCAGGTTCCAGGTGGATTCGCCATGGCGAATCAGGACGAGTTTGTGCATGGGGAAGGGGTGGCGTTGGGGGGAGGGAGCGGTGAAAGTCGGCTGCACGGCGGTTCACTTTGGCACAGTGCAGCCCGACATTCTAAAATCGCGGGCTTACTCGAAAGGTGTCCTCGTGAGTTTCTTCATCGATAACTGGATTTTGCTGGCCGTGGCGTTGTCGTCGGGCGCCATGCTGTTGTGGCCCATGGTGTCTGCTGGCGCGCGTGCCGGCACGCTCACCAGCGCGCAGGCCGTGCAGCTCATGAACCGCGACAAGGCGGTGGTGGTGGATGTGAGCGAGCCTGCCGAATTTGCCGCAGGCCACGTGATCGGCGCCAAGAACGTGCCACTGTCCGAGCTGGAAGCCAAGCTGCCCGGCACGGTGAAGAACAAGGCCATGCACTTGATCCTGGTCTGCTCCAACGGGTCCAAGGCCAATCGCGCCGTGGCCACTGCCAGGAAACTGGGCTACGAGAACGCTCAATCCCTGACGGGCGGCATGGGCGCATGGCGCGCAGCCAGCCTGCCGGTGCAAAAAGCCTGATCATTTCGGCTTCGTTTTTCGCACCGACAAGAGGGATCCGATGGCCAAAGTCAAGATGTTCACCAGTGCTTACTGCCCGTATTGCAGCGCCGCCAAGGCCTTGTTGCAAAAGCACGGTGTGGCCGATCTGGAAGAGGTTTTTGTCGACGGGCAGCCCGAGCTGCGTGCGCAGATGAAGGCCATCACCGGGCGCACCAGCGTGCCGCAGATCTTCATTGGCGAGCAACATGTGGGTGGTTGTGACGATCTTCATGCGCTCGACGGCCGCGGTGGACTGGTGCCCATGCTGCAGGCCTGAGTCATCAAGCCGCCTTGTCGGACTGACATAATTCGCCCAGTGCCCGCCGCGGGAACGCTCCCCCGGCGGGTTTGTTTTTTCATTGCACTCTTCGAGACAACACCATGGCAGAAAACCAGGAACCCACCTTCCAGATCCAGCGCGTCTACCTCAAGGAAGCGTCGCTTGAGCAGCCCAATTCGCCCGCCATCCTGCTGGAACAGGAGCAGCCGACGGTGGACATCCAGCTCGGTGTGGAAGCCAGCCCGGCGGCCGACGGCGTGTTCGAGGTCTGCGTGACAGCCACTGTCACGACCAAGATCAAGGACCGGACCGTGTTCCTGGTCGAGGCCAAACAAGCCGGTATCTTCGAAATCCGCAACCTGCCCCAAGAGCAAATGGGCCCGATCATGGGCATCGCCTGCCCGCAGATCGTGTATCCGTACCTGCGCAGCAACGTGGCCGACATCATCCAGCGCGGTGGTTTCCCGCCCGTGCACCTGGCCGAGATCAACTTCCAGGCCATGTACGAGCAGCAGCAGGCGCAGGCTGCCGCCGACGCTCCCCGCATCGTCACGCAATAAGGCCTTGCCCGGCACTGGCCCGATGAACATCGTCGTGCTCGGAGCGGGCGCCTGGGGCACCGCTCTGGCCATCAGCGCGGCCACGCAAGCCGCAGCGTCGCGGCGCGTCACGCTGTGGGCGCGCGATGCCGGCCAGGCCGACGACCTCCGCCAGCACCGTGAAAACCGCCGTTATCTGAGTGGGGTGGCGGTGCCGCAGACGCTGGAGATCGCCACCGGCTCGCTGCACAGTGGTTCAGTCTTGCTCACCAGCGCCGACCTCGTGATCGTCGGCACGCCCATGGCGGGCTTGCGAGACATGCTGGCGCTGCTGGCTGGCCAGCGCACGCCGGTGGCCTGGCTGTGCAAGGGCTTTGAAGCCCCGCTGGACCAAGCCCACCCCACCGGCCTGTTGGGCCACGAGGTTCGCACCCAGGTCGCTCCCGAGCTCAAGGCCGGCGTGTTGAGCGGGCCGAGTTTTGCGCTGGAGGTGGCGCGTGGCCAACCCACCGCCCTGGTGGCCGCCAGCGAGCACGCCAGCGTGCGCGACACGCTCGTCGCCGCGTTCCACAGCCCCACTTTGCGGGTGTACGCCAACGACGACATCGTGGGCGTGGAGGTGGGGGGCGCGGTGAAAAACGTGCTGGCCATCGCCACCGGCCTGTGCGATGGGCTCGGGCTGGGCCTGAACGCACGCGCCGCGCTCGTCACCCGAGGCCTGGCCGAGATGACGCGCCTGGGCCTGGCCTTGGGCGCCAAGGCCGAAACCTTCATGGGCCTCTCGGGCCTGGGCGATCTGGTGCTCACCGCCACCGGTGACCTGTCTCGCAACCGCAAAGTGGGTCAATTGCTGGCCCAGGGCATGACCTTGCAGCAGGCGGTGGATTCGCTGGGCCATGTGGCCGAGGGTGTTTACAGCGCGCGCACCGTGGCCCAACGTGCGCGCTCGCTCGGTGTGGACATGCCCATCAGCGATGCGGTGGTGGCCCTGCTGGATGGTTCTCTGTTGCCCGTGCAGGCCGTGGCCATGCTCATGGGCCGCGACCCCAAGGACGAACTGCTGTAACGGACCGGGCAAGTCGCCTGGTCTGGAGCCGGTTCAAGGCGCCGCACAACCCGCCGGCTTGAACACCCGCTCGGTCGATGCAGGGTTGCGTGCCAGCGCCGCTGCCGGACGGCGCGGGCGGCGCACCAGTTCTCCGCCGCAGTTCGGACAGGTGTTGCTCAGCCGGGTCTCGGCACAGTCACTGCAGAAGGTGCACTCGAATGTGCAGATGCGCGCGTCCAGCGATTCGTTGGGCAGGTCGCGGTTGCAACATTCGCAGTTGGGGCGCAGCTGGAGCACGGTCAAACCTCCCGGTCTCAGACTTCGAAGTTGTCGATGAGCCGCGTCTTGCCCAGCCGCGCGGCGCCCAGCACCACCAGCGGGTCGCCGGCCTGCGGCGCTTGCAGGTCCACACGACGGCGCACCGTCAGGTAATCGGGCTGCCAGCCGCGCGCCGCCAGGTCCTTCATGGCGCGCTCTTCCAGCGCGGGCAGGTGCCGCGCCAGACCATCGGCCGCGGCCAGCGCGTCGCGCCCGAGCTCGCGCAGCGCCAGCGACAGCTGCACCGCTTCGGACCGCTCAGCCTCGCTCAGGTAACCATTGCGTGAGCTCAGGGCCAGGCCGTCGGGTGCGCGCCGGGTGTCGCCGCTGACGATGGTGATGGGCAGCTCGAACTGGCGCACCATGCGCCGGATCACCATCTGCTGCTGGTAGTCCTTCTGGCCGAAAACGGCAAAACGTTCGCCCTTGGCCTCGGACAACACACATTGGAAAAGCTTCATCACCACGGTGCACACACCCGTGAAGAAGCCGGGGCGGAAATGGCCTTCGAGGATGTCGGCCAGCTCGGTGGGCGGCTGCACCTTGAAGCCCTGTGGCTCGGGGTACATCTCTTTCTCAGACGGGGCGAACACCACGTCGCAACCCGCAGCGGCGAGCTTGTCGCAGTCGGCCTGCAAGGTGCGGGGATAGGTGTCGAAGTCTTCGTGCGGTGCGAACTGCAGGCGGTTGACGAAGATGCTGGCCACGGTCACATCGCCCAGCGGCTTGGCGGTGCGCACCAGATCCAGATGCCCCGCGTGCAGGTTGCCCATGGTGGGGACCAGGGCAGGGCTGTTGAACGGGCGAAGTGTGGCCCGCAGGTCGTCAAGGGTGTGGACGATTTTCATGGCAGTGTTCGGTAGGGTGTCGCCCTTTTGAGGGAGGAAGCGTCGAAGACGCTTCGGGGGTGGGCATGATCACCAGGCGTGCAGAGCGGCGTCGGGAAAGGTCCCATTTTTCACGGCTGCCACGTAAGCCGCCATGGCGTCGCGCACGCTGCCGGCGCCCTCCATGAAGTTGCGCACGAACTTCGGGTTCTTGCCGAGATTGACACCTAGCATGTCGTGCATCACCAGCACCTGGCCTGCCGTGCCCTGGCCAGCGCCGATGCCGATGGTGTGGCAGGTGGGGAGCTGGCGCGTGATCTCGGCTGACAGGGCGGCAGGCACCATTTCCAGCACGACCATGGTGGCACCGGCGTCCTGCAGTTCGAGGGCGTGGCGTTTGAGCACCAGGGCGGCCGCGTCGCCGCGGCCCTGCACACGGTAGCCGCCCAGCGCATGCACCGTCTGCGGTGTCAGGCCCAGGTGCGCGCACACCGGGATGCCGCGCTCGACCAGAAAGCGCACGGTCTCCGCCGTCCAGCCCCCGCCTTCCAGCTTGACCATGTGTGCACCGGCGTGCACCAGCTGGGCCGCGCTGCGCATGGCCTGTTCTTTCGATTCGTGGTAGCTGCCGAAGGGCAGGTCGCCCAGCAGCCAGGCCGTGGCTTGCACTCGGCGCAGACCACGCGCCACACTTTCAACGTGGTAGGCCATCGTCTCCAGCGTCACGCCGGCGGTGCTGGCCAGGCCCTGGCACACCATGCCCAGCGAATCGCCAACCAGGATGCACTCCACGCCCGCCGCGTCGGCCACGGCGGCAAAGGTGGCGTCGTAAGCGGTGAGCATGGTGATCTTCTCGCCGCGCTCGCGCATTTCGGCCAGGCGCGGCAGGCTCACGGGTTTGCGCTGGGGAAGCGGCGAGGCCGTGGGCAGCGTGCCATATGGGGTGGCCATGGGCGCGGAGGGGGTGGGGGTGCTCATGCTGGGGTCCCGCGTGTTTCAGGGGTGGGTGAGAATGCGGGACTATAGACCATCCCGGTATGCTTGCGGCCCATGAAACACCTCTCTGAATTCACCCCCCAAGACCTGCAGGAACTGGCCTTGCGCGATGTGGCGCTGGCCCTCGCTGAAGACGTGGACGGGGGTGACCTGACCGCCGCGCTGGTGGACGCCACCAAGCCGGCGCGCGCGCGCATCCTGGCGCGCGAATCGGCGGTGATCTGCGGCACGCCGTGGGTCGAGGCGGCCGTGCTGGCGCTGGACTCTCGGGCCCGGCTGACCTGGCATGTGACCGAGGGCCAGCGTTGTGCGCCCGACCAGACCGTGCTCACCATCGAAGGGCGGGCGCAACCGCTGCTCACCGCCGAGCGCACCGCGCTCAACTTTCTTCAACTGCTCTCGGCCGTGGCCACCAAGACAGCGGTGTTTGTGGACGCAGTGGTGGGCACACGCGCGCAGATCGTGGACACGCGCAAGACCTTGCCAGGCTTGCGGCTGGCGCAGAAATACGCGGTGAAGACCGGTGGTGGCGTGAACCACCGCATCGGCCTGTATGACGCGGTGCTGATCAAGGAAAATCACATCGCCGCGGCTGGCGGCGTTGCGCAGGTACTGCAGCGGGTGCGCGAGACCGCGCCCCAGGCGCGTTTTGTCGAGATCGAGGTGGAAACACTGACGCAGCTCGACGAGGCCCTGACCTGCGGCGCCACCATGGTCTTGCTCGACAACATGGACATCCCCACCTTGCAGGAAGCAGTGCGACGCAACGCAGGCCGCGCGGTGCTGGAGATCTCTGGTGGCGTGAACCTGCAGACCGTGCGCGCGCTGGCCGAGACCGGCGTGGACCGCATTTCCATCGGCGCCCTCACAAAGGATGTGAAGGCCGTCGATTTCTCCATGCGATTCGAGGCGTTCTGAGGCCTCGCGAAGGACAAACCATGAACACCGAAACCAGCGTCATCGACGTCGAATACGAACAACCCGCCTGTCCCACGCAACACGCCTGGGCACGCGTGCCGGTGGAGCCCGGTCCCAAACAACGCGCCGAGCTGAAAGACAAGATCCGCCGCCTGCTGAAAGAGCGCAATGCGGTGATGGTGTCGCACTACTACGTGCACCCGGATCTGCAGGACCTGGCGATCGAGACCGGTGGCATCGTGAGCGACTCGCTGGAGATGGCGCGCTTCGGTCGCGACCATGCCGCGCAGACCCTGATCGTCTCGGGTGTGCGCTTCATGGGCGAGACGGCCAAGATCCTGAGCCCGGAGAAAACCGTGCTCATGCCCGACCTGGACGCCAACTGCTCGCTGGACCTGGGCTGCCCGATTGACGAGTTCAGCGCCTTCTGCGATGCCCACCCGGACCGCACCGTGGTGGTTTACGCCAACACCAGCGCGGCGGTGAAGGCCCGTTCCGACTGGCTGGTCACGTCGAGTTGCGCGCTCGACATCGTGAGCGCCCTGAAGGACAAGGGCCACAAGATCCTGTGGGCGCCCGACAAGCACCTGGGCGGCTACATCCAGCGCGAAACCGGCGCCGACATGGTGATGTGGGGCGGCTCGTGCATCGTGCACGACGAGTTCAAGGCGTTCGAACTGCAGGCGCTGAAGAAGGAGCACCCGAAGGCCAAGGTGCTGGTGCACCCGGAGAGCCCTGCCGACGTGATCGCGCTGGCCGACTCGGTGGGCTCGACTTCGGCCATCCTGCGCGCGGCGCGCGAGATGGACGCACCCGAGTTCATCGTGGCCACCGACAACGGCATGATGCACATGCTGCGCCAGCAGAATCCGGGCAAGGTGTTCATCGAAGCGCCCACCGCCGGCAACAGTGCCACCTGCAAGAGCTGTGCGCATTGCCCGTGGATGGCCATGAACGGGCTGGCCGGCGTGGCTCAGATTCTGGAGAAGGGTCTGAATGAAATCCATGTGGACCCAGCGCTGATTCCCCGGGCGCGGTTGCCGATTGATCGCATGCTGGCGTTCACCGGCGCACAGCGAAGTGGTCAGAATCCTGGCGCGCTGGTGCCGAACATCGGCGCTGCCTGAACGGTCATCGCGCCGACGGCGCCGAGCGCGGCAGGGACGCGCCGCCGGCCTTGGCGAGCGCCCGGTGCTCGGCCTCCTTGTGTTGCTGCCACCAGTTCAGCATGGCATTGAAGTCACCATCGAACTTGAGCTGCCTCAGCGCCTCGGTGAGGCGGCTGCAGGCGATCGCAGAGCCCATCTCGACGAGGCGGGTCGACGCCGCGTAGTCGCAGGCCCAGAAGGCCTTCTCGATCTCTTCCAGGGGCCATTCGGCGCCAGTGGTCGATTGCGCGCTGGTCGGCGCGGACCAGCCTGCCACGCCGGCGACGATCAGCACGGCGGCGGCGGCCTTCATCGCCGACGAACGTCGCCCCCTGATCGCGCGGCAAAGCCGCTCGGTGACGCTCCGGTCCTCGTGTCGTGTGGTGTTCATGGCGTTCTCCGGTGGGTTCAGGCGGAGTGATCCATTGGCAAGGGTGCGAGCTACATCCCGTCGGCGGCGCTGGACGCTCCGGGCAAGTCGGAATCGTGCGCGGTGATGTGTTGATTCACCGCGGAGTGACGGAGCCGGTCAAGGAGCGGCACAGGACCTTGGCGCATGGTCTCAAGCCTCCAGATTTCGGGCAACGACTGTTCCACCATTGCCGGCCCACGTCAAGGCTGCTTGCAACCCGCGGAGCGACCCGCGCAGCGCGCAGGGATCCATCACCTGGCCGGTGGCACCAGGATGGTCGGTTTCGCCACGGGCAGAAGTTCCGGGTAGTCGCGGCTGAAGTGCAGGCCGCGGCTCTCGTGCCGCAGCATGGCTGACATCACGATCAGGTCGGCCACCTGCACCAGGTTGCGCAGCTCCAGCAGGTCTCGCGTGACGTGGAACTGCGAATAGAACTCGTGAATTTCCGCCTGCAGCAACGAGATGCGGTGCGCCGCCCGCTCCAGGCGCTTGTTGGTGCGCACGATGCCCACGTAGTCCCACATGAAGCGGCGAAGCTCGTCCCAGTTGTGTGAAATCACCACCTGCTCGTCGGCGTCGGTCACGCGGCTGTCGTCCCACAGTGGCATGGCCGGCGCATCGGTGCTGGTCGCCGAGCGGATCGCGTTCACCGCGCCCTGCGCAAACACCATGCACTCCACCAGCGAATTGCTCGCCAGGCGGTTGGCCCCGTGCAGACCGGTGCAGGTGGTTTCACCCACGGCGTACAGGCCGGCGATGTCGGTTCGGCCACCGAGGTCGGTCACCAGGCCGCCGCAGGTGTAGTGGGCCGCTGGCACCACGGGAATCGGCTCCTTCGCGATGTCGATGCCCAGCTCGGCGCAGCGCGCCAGGATGTTGGGGAAGTGCTCTTGCAGGAACTCGGGCGGCTGGTGCGAGATGTCCAGGTGCACGCAATCCAGCCCGTGTTTCTTCATTTCGAAGTCGATCGCGCGCGCCACCACGTCGCGCGGTGCGAGCTCGGCTCGCGGGTCGTGATCGGGCATGAAGCGGTGACCACCCAGGTGCGGTGGCAGCTTGAGCAGGCCGCCTTCACCGCGCACGGCCTCGGTGATCAGAAAGCTCTTGGCATGCGGGTGGTAGAGGCAGGTCGGGTGGAACTGGATGAACTCCATGTTGCCCACCTGGCAGCCTGCTCGCCAGCCTGCGGCAATGCCGTCACCGGTGGCGGTGTCGGGGTTGGTGGTGTAGAGGTAGACCTTGCCCGCACCGCCCGTGGCCAGCACGGTGTGGGCGGCGCTGAAGGTGACCACCTCGTCGCGCACGGTGTCCAGTACGTAGGCACCGAAGCAGCGTTCGGCGACCTGGCGGGCTGGATCGTGGCCGGTCAGCTTGCGGTCGGTGATCAGGTCGACCAGCATGTGGTGCTCGAACACCTGGATGGCGGGTGTGTTGCGTACGCGCTCGACCAGCGTGGCCTGCACCGCAGCACCCGTGGCATCGGCCGCGTGCACGATGCGCCGGTGGCTGTGACCGCCTTCGCGCGTGAGGTGCAGTTCGCCGTGCTCCAGCGAAAAAGGCACGCCGAGTTCTTGCAGCCAGGCGATGGCCGCGGGCGCGTTCTCCACCGTGAACTGCGTGGCTTCAAGGTCGCACAGACCGGCGCCGGCCACCAGGGTGTCGTCGACGTGCGAGGCCAGGCTGTCGCCCTCGGCCAGCACCGCCGCAATACCCCCTTGTGCCCAGTTGCTCGATCCATCGAGCAGGGCGCGCTTGGTGACCACGGCCACGCGGTGGGTGGTGGACAGGTGCAGCGCTGCGGTCAGACCGGCCAGGCCGCTGCCGATGATGAGGACGTCGAAGCGGTGAAGATCGGTCATGTGTGGAAAAAGCTAGCTCGGCGTGTAAGCCAGGCGGACATAAATGGGGGCGAAGGCCTCGGCCTGGGTCAGTTCAATGAGCGTCTCTTTGGCCAGTTCCAGCATCGCAATGAACGTGACGACCAGCACGGGTGAGCCCTTTTCAGGATCGAACAGGTCACCGAATTCGACGAACTTGCGGCCCTGCAGGCGGCGCAGCACGATGCTCATGTGCTCGCGCACCGAGAGTTCCTCGCGGCTGATCTTGTGGTGCTGCACGAGCTTGGCGCGCTTTAAGATGTCGCGCCAGGCGCTTTGCAGGTCGAGCGCGCTCACGTCGGGGAAGCGCGGCGCCAGTGCCTGCTCCACATACACCTGGGCACGCAGGAAATCACGGCCGTACTGTGGTGCGTCGGCCAGGCGCTGGGCGGCCAGCTTCATCTGTTCGTATTCGAGCAGGCGGCGCACCAGCTCGGCGCGCGGGTCTTCGGCTTCTTCGCCCTCGGCCGTCTTCTTGGGCGGCAGCAGCATGCGCGACTTGATCTCGATCAGCATGGCTGCCATCAGCAGGTACTCGGCCGCCAGCTCCAGGTTGTTGGCCCGGATCTCGTCCACATAGGTGAGGTACTGGCGGGTCACCGCCGCCATCGGGATGTCGAGGATGTTGAAGTTCTGCTTGCGGATCAGGTACAGCAGCAGGTCCAGCGGGCCCTCAAAGGCTTCGAGAAAAATCTGCAGCGCGTCCGGCGGGATGTAGAGGTCGCGCGGCATGGCGAACAGCGGTTCGCCGTACAAGCGCGCCAGCGCCACGTGGTCGACCACCGTGGGCAGCACCGCGTCCAGCCCTTGAGGCGGTTCGTCGAGTGTGTGGACCTCGTTGCCCATGTCGCTGTGGCGTGAGCGCCGTCAGTTCAGCTGTGATCCGAGCCGGTCTGGTAGACGTAGGGCTGCTGCGGCACACGGGCGGTTTCGGCCTCGGCCTGGAAACTGCGGTCGATCTCCTTGTCCCACAGGAGGGAGCGGCCCTGGCGTTGCGACTGTTCCAGCCCGGGCTTGTCTGCCTTGAGTTTCTCGATGAACTGCGTGGCGTCGGACTTGTAGTGCGGGCGGGCAAAGAAGGACATGGTGGTCGAGGCCTGGTGCGAAGAAAGGCACAATTTTACCGGTCCGGGGCTGTGTGGCTTACTCGCAGGTGTTGAGCCGCGCCGCAAAGCCGGAGCGTTCGATCAGCGAGCGTGGCTGCGGATGCAGGCCCACCATGCCGAGATGCCCGCCGCGTTTGTGGACCGCCTTGTGCAATTGCTCCAGCGCGTCCAGCCCGGTGGTGTCCAGCGAAATCATGTGGCTGGCATCCAGCATCACGTTGACGGGCGTGGGTGACTGTTCCACATCGGCCACGATCGGGTCGATCTTGGCCACGGCGCCAAAGAAGAGCGAACCATAGAGCTTGTAGGTGGCCTGGTGTTCGGTGCGCGCCACCGGCTCCGCCCGGAAAATATCGCTCTGGCGTCGCACGAACAGCACCACCGCGAGCACCAGGCCGAGTTCGACCGCCACCGTGAGGTCAAAGACGATGGTGACGAAAAAAGTGGACAGCATCATCAACCGGTAGTGGTTGCTGAAGTGCTTGAGCCGCGCGAACTCTCGCCATTCGCCCATGTTCCAGGCCACGAACAGCAACACACCGGCCAGCACGGCCAGCGGAATGTGGAAGGCCAGGGGTGCGGCCAGCAGCACCACGGCGGCCAGCGTGACGGCGTGCACCATGCCCGCCACCGGCGAGGCGGCGCCTGCGCGGATGTTGGTCACCGTGCGTGCGATGGTGCCGGTGGCCGGCATGCCGCCGAAGAAGGGCACTACGGTGTTGGCAATGCCCTGCGCCATGAGCTCCTGGTTAGGGTCGTGCTTGGGTGCGTCGCCGAGCTGGTCGGCCACGCGCGCGCACAGCAGCGACTCGATGGCCCCCAGCAGCGCGATGGTGAGCGTGGGCGTGACCAGCAGGCGCACGGTTTCCCAGGAGAAGTCCGGCAGTTCGAACGCCGGCATGCCCTGCGGGATGCCGCCAAAGCGCGTGCCCACCGTCTCCACCGGCAGGCTGAGCAACCAGGCCAGCAGCGAGAGGGTGATCAGCGCCACCACCGGGCCGGGAATGCGGGAGGTGGCCCTGAGGGCGCTCACCGTCTCAATCGATTCCAGCTGGCGGCGGAACTGCGAATCCACCGCCCACAGCCGCGGCCACACCACCAGGCCCAGCACACACAGGGCGCCAAGCCCGAGCGCAAACAGATTGAGGCTGTGGATGTGGCCGGCGATCGCGCCGATCTGACCGAAAAAGCTGGCGGGCATCTTGGCGATGTCCAGGCCCAGCAGATCGCGCACTTGCGACAGGCCAATGAGCACCGCGATGCCATTGGTGAATCCGATCACCACCGTCACCGGCACATAGCGCACCAGCGTGCCCAGGCGAAACAGACCCATGAGGAACAGCAGCACGCCAGCGCTGGCGGTGGAGATCAGCAGGTTGGCCAGGCCGTAGCGCTCGACGATGCCGTAGACGATGACGATGAAGGCACCGGCCGGGCCACCGATTTGCACCGAGGTGCCGCCCAGGGCCGAAATCAGGAAGCCCGCGATGATGGCGGTCCACAGACCGGCTTCGGGTTTGAGGCCGCTGGCGATGGCAAAGGCCATGGCCAGTGGCAGCGCGACGATGCCGACCGTGGCGCCCGCCCCCACGTCACGCGCCAGCTTGTCCCGGGTGTAGCCCTTGAGGTCTTGAATCAGTCTCGGGCGGAACGGGGCGAGGGGCGGCAATCCTTGAAACATGGCGCATGTTACCTTTGGCAACGGTTCACGGTGCTGTCAGTCCAGGCCTCACGCGGTGCGGGTTTAAACTGGATTTTTCACCCTTGGAAAGGTTGTCTGCATGCGTGGATTCACCGATGCCGTTCGCCATGGATCCCTGATCGCCTTGCTGACATTGGCGTCGATGCTGGTGGCGTGCGACGTGAAGAACATCAGCGAACTCGAAGAAGGCGTCTCCACCGAGGCCGATGTGCGCGAGCGCTTTGGTGCACCCGAGGCGGTGTGGGAGGGCGAGGACGGTGCACAGATCTACGAATACAACCGCCAGCCCGCGGGCCATGTGAACTACATGATCACCATCGGCCCCGACGGCCGCATGGCCGCGCTGCGCCAGGTGCTCACCGAACGCAACTTCGCGCGGGTGTTGCCCGGAATGGCGATGGAAGAGGTGCGCCGCATGCTGGGCAAGCCGATGAAGATCACCACCTACGCGCTCAAGCGTGAGACGCACTACGACTGGCGTTACCTGCAGGGCTCCAACCAGAGCGAATCCAAGGTGTTCACTGTCGTGTTCGATACCGACTTGCGCGTGGTCAGGACGATGTCGGTGCCCGATCCGGACCTGGAAAGGAATCGGTAGAAAGCGCCCGTTTTCCCAAAGCTTGCCCTTCAACAAGCCCAGCCCGAACGGGGTGGGGCAATCAACTGACGCGCATGCCAGGCTTTGCGCCCGGCCAGGGGTTCAGGATGTGGATACCTGGCTCGGCGGTTTCATCGGCGTGGCTGGCGGCCAGAACCATGCCTTCGCTCACGCCAAACTTCATCTTGCGCGGCGCCAGGTTGGCCACCATCACCGTGAGCTTGCCCACCAGGTCTTCGGGCGCGTAGGCGCTGGCGATGCCTGAAAAGACGTTGCGGGTTTTTCCCTCGCCCACGTCGAGGGTCAGGCGCAGCAGTTTGGTTGACCCTTCCACCGCTTCGCAGTTCACGATCTGCGCGATGCGCAGGTCGATCTTGCTGAAGTCGTCGATGGTGATGGTGTCGGCGATGGGCTCGCCACCGGGCACGGTGGCCTCCACCACCGGGGCTGGGGGCGGTTCAAACAGCGCGTCGAGTTGCTTCACGTCCACGCGCTGCATGAGGTGCTGGTAGGCGTTGATGGCGTGTCCTGCGCCGAGCAGGCGGCCCGCATCGCTGAAGTGCATTGGCTCGACCTGCAGGAAGGCCTCCACGTTCACGGCCAGCGTGGGCAGCACCGGCTTGAGGTACAGGGTGAGCAGGCGGAAGGCTTCGATGCAGGCGGTGCACACGTCGTGCAGGCGCCCGTCCATGCCCGGCTGCTTCGCCAGTTCCCAGGGCTTGTTCTGGTCCACATAGGCGTTCACGCGGTCGGCCAGCTGCATCACCTCGCGCAACGCCTTGCCGTACTCGCGCTCGGCGTACAGCGCGGTGATCGCGGGCGCGGCGGTCTGCAGGTGGTCGAGCAGGTTGTCACCATCGGCGGAGACTTCGCCGAGCTTGCCCTCGAAGCGCTTGGCGATGAAACCGGCCGCGCGCGAGGCGATGTTGATGTACTTGCCGATCAGGTCGCTGTTGACCCGGGCCATGAAGTCCTCGGCGTTGAAGTCCACGTCTTCGTTGCGGCTGCTGAGCTTGGCCGCCAGGTAGTAGCGCAGCCACTCCGGGTTCATGCCCAGGCTGAGGTACTTGAGCGGGTCCAGGCCGGTGCCGCGGCTTTTGCTCATCTTCTCGCCATTGTTGATGGTGAGGAAGCCGTGCACGAACACCGCGTTGGGGACCTTGCGGCCGCTGAAGTGCAGCATGGCCGGCCAGAACAGCGTGTGGAAGGTGATGATGTCCTTGCCGATGAAGTGGAACTGTTCGGTGGTGGGGTCGGCCATGAAGGCGTCGAAATCCAGCCCCTTCTTGCCGAACCAGTTTTTCAACGAGGCCAGATAGCCCACGGGTGCGTCCAGCCACACATAGAAATACTTGCCCGGTGCGTCGGGGATCTCGATGCCGAAGTAGGGGGCGTCGCGGCTGATGTCCCAGTCGCCCATCTTGGGCTTGCCATCAACGCCAGCCTCGATCCACTCGCTGATCTTGTTGAGCACCTCGGGCTGCACTGCGCCGCTTTGGGTCCACTGTTCCAGGAAGGCCAGGCAGCGCGGGTCGGAGAGCTTGAAGAAGAAGTGCTCCGACTGCTTGAGCACCGGCTTGGCACCGGACAGCGCGGAGTAGGGGTTGATCAGCTCGGTCGGGCTGTAGACCTTGCCGCAGACCTCGCAGTTGTCGCCATACTGGTCCTTGGCGTGGCAGTTGGGGCACTCACCCTTGATGAAGCGGTCTGGCAGGAACATGCTCTTCTCGGGGTCGAAGAACTGCTCGATGGTGCGGGTCTCGATCAGGCCGTTGGCCTTCAGGTCGCGGTAGATCTGCTGTGCCAACTCGTGGTTCTCGGGCGCGTCGGTGCTGTGCCAGTTGTCAAAACCGATGTGAAAGCCATCAAGGTAGGGCTTGCGGCCAGCGGCGATGTCGGCCACGAACTGCTGCGGCGTCTTGCCCGCCTTGTCGGCCGCGATCATGATCGGCGCGCCGTGCGCGTCGTCGGCACAGACGAAGTGCACCTCGTGGCCATGCATGCGCTGGAACCGCACCCAGATGTCGGCCTGGATGTATTCCATGATGTGGCCGATGTGGAAATGCCCGTTGGCGTAGGGCAGGGCGGTGGTGACGAACAGGCGTCGCTGGCTCATGGGGTGGGGCTTTCTGTCGGGGAACCGGAGATTTTAGGCCGGAGGCGTGATGGATGTCCTCATGGCGATTGTGTGAATGACCCCGGTCAGGGTGGGGCGTTAGACTTCAGCCCGTTCGCAAAACCCGATACCCCCATCCCCACTGGAGCTAGTTCCCTCATGGCCGTTGATTCCCAGGCGCTCCTGACCGCGCTGCAAGCCGTCACCGATCCGAACACCGGACGCGACTTCGTCACCAGCAAGGCGCTGAAAAACCTGCAGACGCAGGACGGCGATGTGTCCTTCGACGTGGAGCTGGGGTATCCGGCCAAGAGCCAGATGCCGGCCTTTCGCAAGGCCCTGATCACCGCGGCCAAGTCGGTGGCGGGCGTGGAGAACGTGTCAGTCAACATGACCATGAAGATCACTGCGCACGCGGTGCAGCGCGGCGTGCAGGTCATGCCCAACGTGAAGAACATCATTGCCGTGGCTTCGGGCAAGGGCGGCGTGGGCAAGAGCACCACTGCGGTCAACCTGGCGCTGGCGCTGTCGGCCGAGGGCGCCAAGGTCGGCATTCTGGACGCCGACATCTACGGCCCGAGCCAGCCCATGATGATGGGTGTGGAAGGCCGGCCCGAGAGCGCGGACGGCCAGACCATGGAGCCGCTGGAGAACTACGGCGTGCAGGTGATCTCGATCGGCTTTTTGATCGACCGCGACGAAGCCATGATCTGGCGCGGCCCCATGGCCACCCAGGCGCTGGAGCAGCTGCTGCGCCAGACCAACTGGAAAGACCTTGATTATTTGATCGTCGACATGCCACCGGGCACCGGCGACATCCAGCTGACCTTGAGCCAGCGCGTGCCGCTCACCGGTGCGGTGATCGTGACCACGCCGCAAGACATTGCGCTGCTGGACGCACGCAAGGGCATCAAGATGTTCGAGAAGGTGGGCGTGCCCATCCTGGGCATCGTGGAAAACATGGCGGTGCACGTGTGCGAGAAGTGTGGCCACACCGAGCACATCTTCGGCGTGGATGGTGGCAAGAACATGGCTGCCGAGTACGGCATGGACTACCTGGGCGCGCTGCCCCTGAACATGAGCATCCGCGTGCAGGCCGACAGCGGCATGCCCAGCGTGGTGGCCGACCCGGACGGCGAGATCGCTGCCTTGTACAAGTCGGTGGCGCGACAGCTGGCGATCAAGATCGCGGCCAAGGCCAAGGACTTCTCCAACAAGTTCCCGAGCATCAAGATCTCCAAGGAAACCTGAGGCAGCCCGGAGCGGTCTCCCCAGCAAGAGCCGGCCCAGCGCCGGCTTTTTTGCGTCCGGGCTTTGATCAAACTACTGCCAATGAGGTATGGCGTGGCCGTTGGGTTTGCGATGTGATGCCGTATACCCCCTGGAGCACATCTTGCCCGTTGCGTCTTACGAGATTCGCCGCATGACCCGCGGCCACCTGGCCATCGCGATGAGCTGGGCCACCCGCGAAGGCTGGAACCCCGGGCTGCATGACCTTGAGCCCCTTCACGCCATCGATCCCCAGGGATTTTTCATGGGCTGGCTCGGTGAGCGGCCTGTGGCTTCGATCGCCTGCGTGCGGTACGGTGACGGCCACGGGTTCATTGGCTTGTACATCGTCGAGCCGACACTGCGTCGCCATGGACTGGGCCGCGCCCTCTGGAACGCGGCCCAGGAGCACGTCAGAGGTTGCGTGCTCGGCCTGGATGGTGTGGTGGCACAGCAGGACAACTACCGCCGGGGCGGTTTCGAGCTGGCTTGGTACAACGTGCGCTACAAGGAGTGGGGCCGCGATTCGGTGGCGCAGGACCGCCGGGTGGTGTCGCTGTCGTCACTGCCGTTCGAGCGGCTGGTGGCCTTCGACCAGGCCCTTCATCCTGTGCCACGCCCGGTGTTTCTGCAGGCCTGGATCCAGATGCCGCAGAGCCATGCGCTGGGCTGGTGGGAAGATGGCGAGCTGCGCGGCTACGGCGTCTTGCGGGCTTGCAAGGAGGGCTACAAACTCGCGCCCCTGTGTGCCGACACCCCGGCCATCGCCGAGGCGCTGTTCGATGCGCTGTGTGCACGTGTGCCCAGGGAAGCGCCGGTGTTCATGGACGTGCCCGAATGCAACCTGCAGGCCACCCGGCTGGCGGTGCACCAGGGCATGGAGGCCACGTTCACCACGGCCCGCATGTACCGTGGCCCGGCACCGCAGATTGCGCACTCGCGCCTCTATGGCCTGACGTCACTGGAAGTCGGCTGACTCAGACTTCAGGCGTCTGGTGCCTCTCGCTCACGCAGCCGGAAGCGCTGGATCTTGCCGGTGGCGGTCTTCGGCAGCTCCGGCAGGAACTCGATGAAGCGCGGGTACTTGTAGGGCGCGAGCTTCGCTTTCACAAAAGCCTGCAGCTCGGCCTCGGTGGCCTGCACACCGCTCTTGAGCACCACGAAGGCCTTGGTTTTGGTCAGGCCGTCGGCGTCCGTCTTGCCGATCACGGCGGCCTCCAGCACCGCGGGGTGTTGCACCAGCGTGGCCTCCACCTCGAACGGGCTCACGTAGATACCGCTGACCTTGAGCATGTCGTCGTTGCGCCCGGCGTAGGTGCAGTAGCCGTCGGCATCGCGCGTGTATTTGTCGCCGGCCTTGGTCCAGCCGCCCTGGAAGGTGTCGCGGCTCTTGGCGCGGTTGTTCCAGTACATCAGCGCCGCACTCGGGCCTTTGATGTAGAGGTCGCCGATCTCGCCGTCGGGCACGGGCTGGCCGTCTTCGCCGCGCAGCTCGATCTCGTAGCCCGGCACCGGCTTGCCGGTGGTGCCGTAGCGCACGTCGCCCGGGCGGTTGGAGAGGAACACGTGCAGCATCTCGGTGGAGCCGATGCCGTCGATGATCTCAACGCCGAAGTGGTTGGTCCAGCGCTGGCCGATGTCTTGCGGCAGGGCCTCTCCGGCCGATGAGCACAGGCGCAGCGCCACGTCGCTTTTCTTGGGCAGGTCGGGGCTGGCGAGCATGCCGCCGTAGCCCGTGGGAGCGCCATAGAACACGGTGGGCTTCTGCTCTGTGAAACGTTTGAAGCAGGCTTGCGGCGTGGGTCGTTCGGCCATCAGCACCACGCTGGCTCCCACGCTCAGCGGGAAAGTCAGCGCGTTGCCCAGACCGTAGGCAAAGAACAGCTTGGCGGCGGAAAACACCACGTCGTCTTCGCGCAGACCGAGCACGGCCTTGCCGTACAGCTCGGCGGTCCAGTACAGGTTGGCCTGGGTGTGCACCGTGCCCTTGGGCGCGCCGGTGGAGCCGCTGGAATAGAGCCAGAACGCGGGTTCGTCGCCGTGTGTGTCGACCGCCGCAGCGGGCGGGCTGCTGGCCACCAGGGCCTTGAAGTCGTGCACGCCGGTGGGCAGGGCTTCGGTGGCGCGCGAGGCAATGATGTGCTTGACTTCCGTGGGCTGTGTGGCCAGCGCGGTCTGCAGCGTGGGCAGCAGCGCCGCCGAGACGATGGCCGCCTGCGCGCGGCTGTTGCTCAGCATGTAGCCGTAGTCCTGCGCGGTGAGCAGGGTGTTCACCGCCACCGGCACCACGCCCGCGTGCAGCGCGCCGAGAAAGGCCACCACCCAGTCGCTGCAGTCGTGCATGAGCAGCAGCACGCGCTCTTCGCGGCGCAGGCCCAGCGCGGTCAGCGCGCCGGCAAAACGCCGCACCTGGTCCGCGAGTTCGCCGTGGGTCAGCGTGCCCTGGTCGTCGGTGAGCGCGTTCTTGCTGGCGCGGCCGGCGTTGAGTTCCAGCAGGTGGCGCGCGAAATTGAAGCGCTCGGGCGGCGCGGTGGTGGCTGTCATGGGTTTGTCTCCTCTGCGGGTCGCGGGGTTTGGGCTCAGTACTTCAAGGCTACGGCAGATGCCGCCAGCACGTCCAGCGCAGCGCTGCTGGCCTGCACAGCGCTGCGGCGGTGGTAGAAGCCCAGCGCGCGCAGGCCACCGAGCTCTTCGCCTCCACCGGCGCGGCCGGGACCGCCGTGCAGCGACATCGGCATCACGTTGCCGTGGCCACTCTGGCTGGCTGCCACGTCGGGCGAGATGGCGTGTACGCGGCCGTGGGCCGAGCCGAGTTCGAGCGCGGCGCTGGCGGTGAAGGCTAGGTCGGCGCTGTAGACCGAGCAGACCAATGAGCCTTCGCCACGGTGGATGAGCGCGTAAGCCTGTTCAATGCTGTCGTAGGCCATCAGCGTGGCCACCGGGCCGAACACCTCCACCTCGTGCAGCAGCTTCGCCCGGGCGGGTTCGCGCGAGCCGAGCAGCACCGGCGCAACGCAGGCGGCCACCGAGGCGTCGGCGTCCACCAGCGCTGTGCTGCTGCCGTCGAACAGCACCTCGGCCTCGGTCCGCAGTGTTGCGATGCCCGCCATCACGCTGGCTTTCTGTTCCTGGCTCACCAGCGCGCCCATGCGCACGGACTCGTTGCGCGGGTTGCCCACCGAAGTCCTGGCGAGCTTGGCGCCGATCGCCTGGGCCACCGCTTCATAGAGCGTGCGCGGCACGAACACACGGCGGATCGCGGTGCACTTCTGCCCGGCCTTCACCGTCATCTCGCGCACGACTTCGCTCACCAGCAGGCCGAAGACCTCGCTGTCGGCCGTGGTGGCCGGGTCGAGCAGAGCGCTGTTGAGGCTGTCGGCCTCGATGTTGCAACGGACCGAGCGTTCGGCCACGGCGGGGTGGCTGCGGATGATGCGCGCCGTCTCCGCCGAGCCGGTGAACGAGACCACGTCGAAGGGCTGCAGCTGGTCCATCAGGCCGGCGGAGGAGCCGCAGACCACCGAGAGTGCGCCGGGCGGCAGGATGCCCGCATCGATCACGTCTTTGACCATGCGCTGCGTGAGCCAGGCGGTGGCGGTGGCGGGTTTCACGATCACCGGCACGCCCGAAAGCAGCGCGGGCGCCGCTTTCTCCCACAGGCCCCAGCTCGGGAAGTTGAAGGCGTTGATGAACAGCGCCACGCCGCGCGTGGGGGTGAGCATGTGCTGCGTCTGGAACACCGGGTCCTTGCCCATGCGGATGCGTTCGCCGTCCAGCAATGCATGTGCAGTGCCCAAAGCCTCGCCCTGCTTGGCGTAGTAGCCCAGGGTGAATATGCCGCCGTCGATGTCGACCGCCGAGTCCTTGGTGGTGGTGCCGCAGTTGGCGGTGGCGATCTCGTAATAAGCGTCGCGGTTGGCCTGGAGCACTTTGACGATGGCCCCCAGCAATGCAGCGCGTTCACCGTAGCTCATGGCGCGCAACGCGGCGCCGCCCTGTTCGCGGGCAAAGGTGAAGCCGGCGGCCAGGTCGAGCCCGGCGCTGCTCACGCGTGCCAGCTCGACTCCGAGCACCGGGTCGAACAGCGGCGTGCCCGAGCCGGTGCCGGTCACCCATTGGCCGCCGAGGTGGTTGGGAAGCAGGGGAGTGGTTGTCATGTGCGTGAATTGGGGTGGGCGAGCGGCCGGAGCTGTTCGCGGTTGGAGAATGGCGCTATAAATGCACTATCTTGCGTGCGTCGAGATGTGCATTAAAGTGCATGTTGCGCTGCTTGGCAAGCCCCTTGCCGGTTTTCCCCAAACCCGACGACCCTGTTTGAAAGCTCTGGCACACCATGGATGCAGCCGATTCCGGCCTGATGGCCACCGCCCGGCCAGTGGACCCCGTCCCGACGGATGAAGAGGTGAGAAACCCCTTCCTGGTGGCGCTGGGAGAGCGCGTGCGCACCCTGCGCTCGCGCCGCGGCATGACGCGCAAGGCCGTGGCCGTGGCGGCCGATGTGTCCGAGCGGCACCTGGCCAACCTTGAATACGGCACCGGCAATGCCTCCATCCTGGTGCTGCTGCAGGTGGCCCAGGCGCTGCATTGCTCGCTGGCGGAGTTGTTGGGTGATGTGAGCACGAGCTCACCCGAATGGCTGCTGATCCGCGAGTTGCTCGAAGGCCGCGGTGAGGGTGATTTGCGGCGCGTGCGCGTGGCCATTGGCGGGTTGCTGGGCGGCGGTGCCGTGCCCGGCGGCGATCCTGGGCGAAGTTCGCGCATCGCCTTGATCGGCCTGCGTGGCGCGGGGAAATCCACCCTGGGCCAGCGCCTGGCCGACGACCTCGGTTTCGCCTTCATCGAACTCAGCCGCGAGATTGAAAAATTCGCCGGCTGCAGCATCAACGAAATCCACTCGCTCTACGGCACACCCGCCTATCGCCGCTACGAGCGCCGCGCACTGGAAGAAGCGATCCAGATCTACCCCGAGGTGGTGATTGCCACGCCGGGTGGCCTGGTGTCGGACGCAGCCAACTTCAACCTGCTGCTCTCGCACTGCACCACCGTGTGGCTGCAGGCCGACCCGGCCGACCACATGGGCCGCGTGGCCGCGCAGGGTGACATGCGCCCCATGGCGGCCAGCCGCGAGGCCATGGATGACTTGAAGCGCATCCTTGCCGGGCGCTCGGCCTTCTATTCCAAGGCCGACATGAGCTTCAATACCAGCGCCTACAGCTTGAACGATGCCTTCCTGGCGCTGCGCAGCCAGGTGCGCGAACGTTTGGGCCTGGTTACAAAACATGCATAAAAGTGCATTGACCATTTTGACTTTGTGAATTATTATTCACGTCATTGGGCTCCCGCCGGCAGTTGAATGCCGGTTTGTCGGGGCCTCCACCAGCCCCGCAGCCCCGAGGAGACAAACCCATGAGTGATACCGCCATCGCCACCGCACCCGTTACAGCCGCACCCGTCGCCACCGCCCCCACCACGGTCGACTACCGCACCGACCCCAGCCAGTACCGCCACTGGAAACTGTCGTTCGACGGTGCTGTCGCCACGCTGGCCATCGACATCGATGAGAACGCCGGCATCCGCCCTGGCTACAAGCTCAAGCTCAACAGCTACGACCTGGGCGTGGACATCGAACTGCACGACGCGCTCAACCGCGTGCGCTTCGAGCACCCCGAGGTGCGCAGCGTGGTGGTGACCAGCGCCAAGGACCGTGTGTTCTGCTCCGGCGCCAACATCTTCATGCTGGGTGTCTCCAGCCACGCCTGGAAAGTGAACTTCTGCAAGTTCACCAACGAGACGCGCAACGGCATCGAAGACTCCTCCAAACACAGCGGCCTCAAATTTGTGGCCGCGCTCAACGGCGCCTGCGCTGGCGGCGGTTACGAGCTGGCCCTGGCTTGCGACGAGATCGTGCTGGTCGATGACCGGTCTTCTGCCGTGTCGCTGCCTGAAGTGCCCTTGCTCGGCGTGCTGCCCGGCACCGGTGGCCTGACCCGTGTCACCGACAAGCGCCACGTGCGCCACGACCTGGCCGACATCTTCTGCACCACCAGCGAAGGCGTGCGCGGCAAGAAGGCGGTCGACTGGCGCCTGGTGGACTCCATCGCCAAACCCCAGCAGTTCGCCGCCCACGTGAGCGAGCGCGCCGCCGCCCTGGCCGCGCAGAGCGACCGCCCGGCCAGTGGCAAAGGCGTGGCCCTGCCGCGCATCACCCGCACCGACAGCGCCAACGGTCTGAGCTACGCCTTTGTGAACGTGGCGATCGACCGCGCCAAACGCAGCGCCACCATCACCCTGAAAGCGCCCACCGGTGCGCAGCCGCAAGACATCGCCGCCATCGAAGCCGCGGGCGCTGCCTGGTGGCCGCTGCAAATGGCGCGCGAGCTCGACGACGCCATCCTGTGCCTGCGCACCAACGAACTCGACATCGGCACCTGGCTGCTCAAGACCGAAGGTGATGCCGCCGCCGTGCTGGCCAGTGACGCCGTGATGCTCGCGAACAAAGATCACTGGCTGGTGCGCGAGACGCTGGGCCTGATGCGCCGCACCTTCGCACGGCTCGATGTGTCCTCGCGCAGCCTGTTCGCCCTCATCGAGTCCGGCTCGTGCTTCGTGGGCTGCTTTGCCGAGCTGGTTTTCTGTGCCGACCGCGCCTACATGCTGGCCCTGCCCGACGACGCCGAGAAGGCGCCCAAGCTGCAGCTCGACGAGTTCAACTTCGGCGTGCTGCCCATGGTCAACGACCAGTCGCGCCTGCAGCGCCGCTTCTACGAAGAGGTCGCACCGATGGACGCCGCGCGTGGCGCCATCGGCAAACCGCTGGACGCCGATGCCGCGTTCGCACTCGGCCTGGTGACGGCCGCACCCGACGACATCGACTGGGACGACGAGGTGCGCATGGCACTCGAAGAGCGCGCCTCCATGTCGCCCGACGCCCTGACCGGCCTGGAAGCCAACCTGCGTTTTGCGCAGAAGGAAAACATGGCCACACGCATCTTCGGCCGGCTCACCGCCTGGCAGAACTGGATCTTCATCCGCCCCAACGCCGTTGGCGAAAAAGGTGCCTTGAAGGTCTACGGCAAGGGCGACAAAGCCGCTTTCGATTTCAACCGCGTTTGATGTCCCTTTGATTTTCTGAGCCTTGTTGTGCGGTGGGTTTCCCGGTGGAGCCAGCCGCAACCGAACGACAGTCCACCGCACGAGTATCCGCAGGAGCACAACATGTCCACAGTTGATTACAGCGACAAGATCCCCAACAACGTCAACCTGAGCGAAGACCGCACGCTGCAGCGTGCGCTGGAGCAGTGGCAGCCCAACTACCTCAAGTGGTGGGACGACATGGGCCCAGACGGCTCGCAGAACTTCGACGTCTACCTGCGCACGGCGGTCAGCGTCGATCCGCAGGGCTGGGCGCAGTTCGGCCACGTGAAGATGCCCGACTACCGCTGGGGCATCTTTCTGAACCCGGCCGAGCAGGACCGCAAGATCCATTTCGGTGACCACAAGGGCGAGGCCGCCTGGCAGGACGTGCCTGGCGAATACCGCGCCAACCTGCGCCGCATCATCGTGACGCAGGGCGACACCGAGCCAGCCTCGGTCGAGCAGCAGCGCCACCTGGGTCTCACAGCCCCCAGCCAGTACGACCTGCGCAACCTGTTCCAGGTCAACGTGGAGGAAGGCCGCCACCTCTGGGCCATGGTGTATTTGCTGCACAAGTACTTCGGCAAGGACGGCCGCGAGGAAGGCGAAGCCCTGCTGGAGCGCAACAGCGGCAACGCCGACAACCCCCGCATCCTGGAAGCCTTCAACGAGGAGACGCCGGACTGGCTGAGCTTCTTCATGTTCACCTACTTCACCGACCGCGACGGCAAGTTCCAGCTGTGCGCTCTGGCTGAGAGCAGCTTCGACCCGCTGGCGCGCACCACCAAGTTCATGCTGACCGAAGAGGCGCACCACATGTTCGTGGGCGAGTCCGGTGTGAGCCGCGTGATCAACCGCACCTGCCAGGTGATGAACGAGCTCAAGACCGACGACCCGGCCAAGCTGCGCGCCGCCGGCGTGATCGACCTGCCGACTCTGCAGCGCTATCTGAACTTCCACTTCTCGGTGACCATCGACCTCTTCGGCGCCGACGAATCGAGCAACGCCGCCACCTTCTATTCCACCGGACTCAAGGGCCGTTACGAAGAAGGCAAGCGCATGGACGACCACATCCTCAAGGGCCAGACCTACCGTGTTCTGAACGTGCAGAACGGTCAGTTGGTGGAAAAGGAAGTGCCGATGCTCAACGCGCTCAACGAAGTGCTGCGCGACGACTACATCAAGGACAGCGTGGGTGGCGTGGAGCGCTGGAACAAGGTGATCGAGAAGGCCGGCATCCCTTTCCGCCTGACCGTGCCGCACAAGGCCTTCCATCGCAACATCGGCTTGCTCAAGGGCGTGAAAGTGGCGCCCGATGGCCGCGTGATTTCCGAGTCGGAGTGGGCCGCCAACCGCGACAACTGGCTGCCCAGCGAGTCGGACCGCGCTTTCGTGGCCAGCCTGATGGGCCGTGTGGTCGATCCGGGCAAGTTTGCCAACTGGATTGCTCCTCCTGTCATGGGTGTCAACCGCCAGCCGGTGGACTTCGAATACGTCAGGTTTGGTTGAACTGACTCACCCCCGCGCCGCGCCTGCGGCGCGTCACCCCCTCAAGGGGGCAACGCCTGCGGGCCGGGAGACCCGGACCCGCGGCGTCCTTGATTCGCTCCCCCTCTCCTACACTGTCTCTTGATATTTCGGAGACTCACCATGAACGCCCCAGCCGAACTCGCTGTCATCAAACAGCACCTGATCGATCCCGAGATCTGCATCCGTTGCAACACCTGTGAGGCGATCTGCCCGGTGCAGGCGATCACGCACGACAACGTCAACTACGTGGTCGACGCCTCGAAATGCAACCTGTGCATGGACTGCATTTCGCCATGCCCCACCGGCTCGATCGACAACTGGCGCACCATGCCGCGCCTGCGCGCCTACACGCCCGAAGAGCAGCTCACGTGGGACGAACTGCCCGCCGAGTTGCCGGCGGAAGAGCTGGAGGGTCTGGCCGAAGCAGGGGGCGATGTGGCCGTGGCTCTGGCGCCCGCCGCCACGCCGGCCGTGGTCAAGGACCCAAGCGGCGCGGAGGTCTTCAATTCGTCGACCTTCGGCTCGACCCTGCCGCCTTGGTCGGCCGCACACGTCTACACCAACCTCTACGGCCCCAAGGCCGCGCAGAAGACCATCACCGCCACGGTGGTGGGCAATGTGCGCGTTACCGAGGTCGGCAAGACCGCCGGCAGCGACTACGACACACACCACATCGTGCTGGACTTCGGCGCCATGCCGTTTCCGGTGCTGGAAGGCCAGAGCATCGGTGTCGTGCCGCCCGGCGTCGACGACATCGGCCGCACGCACCACGCGCGCCAGTATTCGATCGCCAGCCCGCGCAACGGCGAGCGTCCTGGGTACAACAACCTGTCGCTGACCATCAAGCGTGTGCTGCAAGACCACGACGGTGAACCGGTGCGCGGCGTGGCCAGCAACTTCATGTGCGATCTGCAGGTGGGCGACAAGGTGGAAGTGATCGGGCCGTTCGGCACCAGCTTCCTCATGCCCAACCACCCCAAGTCCAACATCGTGATGATCTGCACCGGCACCGGCAGCGCCCCCATGCGCGCCATGACCGAGTGGCGCCGGCGCCTGCGGGCTTCGGGCAAGTTCGAGGGCGGCAAGCTCATGCTGTTCTTCGGCGCGCGCTCGCAGGAAGAGCTGCCGTACTTCGGCCCGCTGCAGAACCTGCCCAAGGACTTCATCGACACCAACTTCGCCTTCAGCCGCACGCCAGGCGCGCCCAAGCGCTATGTGCAGGACGCCATGCGCGAGCGAGCCGCCGATCTGGCTTTGCTGCTGCAGGACCCGAACACCTACTTCTACGTGTGCGGCTTGAAGAGCATGGAAGAGGGCGTGGTGCTGGCCTTGCGCGATGTGGCGCAGGGTGCGGGGTTGAACTGGGACAGCATCGGCCCCGCGCTCAAGCGCGAAGGCCGCCTCCACCTGGAAACCTACTGAGGGCCAGGGGCGTCAGGGTTTCCCCGCGCATTCTTGCGCCGCAGGCGGGGTAAAGCGCCGCGCGTTCTTCGTCCCGGAGGAGGATGCCGTACATTCCTGCCTTCGTATGAACAACCCCCATACCCCTGCCCCCACCCGCAGTCGGCCCGCCATCGAGGTCGATGTGGTGATGCGGCGCGAGCCGGTGAGCGGCCCCATGAGCCGCTGGCAACCGTTTCGCTGGGTGCTGGCCGACGTGTTGTTGCGCGGCAGCCCCGAGGAGACCGAGCCCGAGGGTGACGAGCACGACCACGAGCCGCAGGCGGTGGAGCCGGTCGATGCTTCCGAGGACGGTGGTTCAACCACCCACTGGCTGTTCCCGCGTTTTCGCGTAATGCTGTTCCGCGACGATGCCGAAGGCTATTTCCTCAACCTCAACAGCCCGCAGCCGTGCTTCTGGGTGTTCTGGCGCGCTGACGAAGCCCGCCTGCTCGACGGTGAACCCATGGCCGTGCCTCAGATCGTCACGCTGAGTTACCACGACGCCGGCCGCTGGCTGGATGCGCAGGAACGTGTGGACCAGGTGCCCGCCGCGCCCGAGGTGGTGGACTGGATGCGCGGCTTTGTGGACGCCACCTACCAGCCCGAACCCAAGCGCCGTCAGCGCCCGCAAAGTTTTCAGCCGCTGACCGACCGCTTCGGACAGCCGGTGCGCATCAGCACCGACAAGCCGCGCGGCGGTGGCCAGGCGCCAGGACAGTGAGCATGTCCACGAACGACGACGACAACTTTTTCTCGCGCTGGTCGCGCCGCAAGGTGCAGGTGCGCACGGGCGAGCCGCTGCCCGCCGAGCCATCGGTCAAGCCCGCGCCCGCCGTGGTGCCCGTGGCGGTGGTTGCGCCAGCACCCGTGGCCGCACCGGCCGAACCCGAGCCACCGCCCGCGCTCACGTTGGAAGACGTGGCCCGACTCACGCCCGAATCCGACTATTCCGCCTTCGTGGCCAAGAGCGTGTCGCCCGATGTGCGCAATGCGGCGGTGAAGAAGCTCTTCACCGACCCGCACTACAACGTCATGGACGGGCTGGACATCTACATCGACGACTACTCCCAGCCGAGCCCGCTGTCGAAGGCCGACATGGCCAAGATGGTAGGTGCGCAATTCCTCAAACTGGTGGACGACCCGAACGAGCCGAAGCCGGCCGCCAGCGTGTACGCAGAGCCGCAGACCGAGCCACCCACCGAGGTGGCCCACGCCGAGCCAGAGGCCATTGAAGCCCTGCCCGACGACCACAACGACACACCCGTCCCCGAGACACCGGACCCCCACGATGACCACGCTGATCTGCAATTGCAACCAGACCATGGCCCTGAACCCGAAGGTTCTGGGCGAGGCCCTGGATGAAGACCTGACCCTGCACACCACGCTGTGCCGCCGCGACGCCTCCGCCTTCCAGCGCGCGGCGCGCAGCAACGAAGACCTGGTGGTCGCCTGCACCCAGGAAAGCCGCCTCTTCACCGAACTCTCCGAGCAGACCGAGGGCGCAGTGTCGCTTGACGTGCGGCCGATCAAGTTCGTCAACATCCGCGAGACCGGCGGCTGGGGCCGAGAAGGAAAGGACGCCACGCCCAAGATGGCCGCTCTGCTGGCCGCTGCGCGCCTGCCCGACGCCGAGCCGGTGCCCACCGTCACCTACAAAAGCGCGGGCCGCTTGCTGATCATCGGCGCGCTTCAAGATGCCGAGCGCGTGGCCGACCTTGTCTCCGACACGCTGGAGGTCAGCCTCCTGTCCACCGGTGGCAAGGGCATGCAGACCCGCCGCTACCCGGTGATCGCGGGCACCGTCGGCGAGGTACGCGGCTGGCTCGGCGCGTTCACGGTGGACTGGACCACCAGCAACCCGATCGACCTGGACCTCTGCACCCGATGCAACGCCTGCGTGGCCGCCTGCCCCGAAGGCGCCATCGGCCTGGACTACCAGGTGGACATGGACAAATGCAAGAGCCACCGTGCCTGCGTGAAAGCCTGCGACGCGGTGGGCGCGATCAACTTCCAGCGCGATGCGCAGGAACACAGCGAAACATTCGACATGGTGCTGGACCTGCGGGCCGCGCCCGCCTTCTCGCAGCACGCGCACCCCCAGGGCTATTTCCACCTGGCTTCCGGCATCGACAACGCCGCCGGCATGGCCACGGTGCTCAAGCTGCGCGAGCTGGTGGGTGAGTTCGAAAAACCCAAGTTCTTCACCTACAAGCAAAAGCTCTGCGCGCACGGTCGCAACGAAACCGTGGGCTGCAACGCCTGCGTCGAGGTCTGCTCGGCGCTGGCCATCAGCAGCGAGATCAAGCGCAACCAGATCGTCGTCAACCCCAACCTCTGCGTGGGCTGCGGCGCCTGCACCACCGTGTGCCCCACCGGTGCGCTGTCGTACGCCTACCCGCGCGCCAGCGAGCAGGGCGTGAAGCTGCGCACCCTGCTGGCCACCTACGCCAAGGCCGGCGGACAAAACGCCGCGCTGCTGTTGCACAGCCAGGAAGCCGGCACGGCCCTCGTCAACGATCTGGGCCGCGCCGCAGCGCTGGACAGGAAGGTGCGCGGCGTTCCCGCCCGCGTGATCCCGGTGCCCCTGTGGCACACGGCGTCCATCGGTCTGGACGTGTGGCTCTCTGCGTTTGCGTACGGCGCTTCGCAGGTGTGGGTGCTCATGACCGGCGAGGAAGCGCCGCAGTACCGCGAGGCTGTGCGCGAGCAGATGGCGGTGGCGCAGGCCCTCGTGAGTGGCCTGGGCTACAGCGGACAACACTTCCGCCTGATCGAGGCCAGCGACGCGCAGGCGCTCGACGCCGCGCTCGTGGGTGCCCCGGCGCAGACGGTCAAGCGCCGCGCCACGTTTGCCATCCAGGCGGAGAAACGCGCCACCGTCGAACTGGCCATCGACCACCTGCTGCAAGACAGCGCTGCCCAGCGCCCGGCCATGGAAGCCATCGCGCTGCCCGGCGCTTCGCTCTTGGGCACCATCAACGTCAACAAGGACACCTGCACGCTGTGCCTGAGCTGCGTGAGCGCCTGCCCGGCCAGCGCCCTGCAAGACAACACCGAGCGCCCGCAACTGCGCTTCATCGAAAAGAACTGCGTGCAGTGCGGCCTGTGCGCCAGCACCTGCCCCGAAGACGCCATCACCCTGCAGCCGCGCCTGCTGATCGGCGAGCAGCGCAAGCAGTTGCGTGTGCTCAACGAAGCGCAGCCCTACCACTGCATCCGCTGCGCCAAACCCTTCGGCACGCTCAAGGGCATCGAGGTGATGCTGGGCAAGCTCTCGGGCCACGCCATGTTCCAGGGTGAAGCGCTGGAGCGCCTGAAGATGTGCGGCGACTGCCGCGTGGTGGACCTGTACTCCAACCCGGGTGAGACCCGCATCACCGATCTGTGAATCCATTGACGCCATGAACAACAGCATTCCGATCTCGTCCGCCCTGGACGAAGAAACCGCCCGCGCCGAGGTCTATGGCCTGCTGGCCGCGCTGTACTACGCGCCCCCGACGCCCGAGCTCATGGCCCAGCTGCGCGTGGCGGTGACCGAAGCGCCCGCTGCCGGAGGGTTTCTGGAAGAGCCGTGGCGCGACGTGGTGGCTGCGGCCCGCGAGCTGGACGACGCGGCCGTGAGCGCTGAGTACAACGCGCTCTTTGGCGGCGTGGGCAAGCCCGAGGTGTATCTGTTTGGCTCGCACTACCTCAGCGGCTTCCTGAACGAAAAGCCGCTGGCCGCGCTGCGCAGCGATCTGGCCGTGCTCGGCCTGGGGCGGGACGACACCATGCCCGAGACCGAAGACCACGTGGCCTACCTCTGCGAGGTGATGCGCTACCTGATCGCCGGCGACGAGGTGGAAGTGGCCAACCTCACGCAGCAGCAGAAGTTCTTCACCACCCACCTGCAGCCCTGGGTGACGCGCATGTGCGACGACATCGCGGTGCACCCCAAGGCCCGCTTCTACGCCACCTTGTCGGCGTTCACGCGGGCGTTTGTGGGTGTGGAGGCGCAGGGCTTTGACATGCTGGCCTGAGCCGGCACTCGTCCTGCCTCACTGCGCACCGGGCCGCCCGTCGTTCGTCGGTGCAGCCGTTGGCGCAAGCGGCTCGGTCAACAAGCGGACAGTGAACACGGCGCCGCTGTCGTCGACGCGGTTGGCCGCCGAGATGCTGCCGCCGTAGCGTTCCACCAGGCCCTGGCTGATCCACAGGCCCAGGCCGTTGCCGTCGTTCTTCGTTGTGAAGAAAGGACGGAACAAACGCTCCTGGGCTTGCTCACTCAGCCCCAGGCCGGAATCTTCCACGCGCAGCAGCGCGCCGCCCGCGTGCACGCCGTGTGGCCCGTCGGGCACCCAGTCTTGAGTGACCAGCCGCAGCACACCACCTCGCGGCATGGCCTGGATCGCGTTGATCAGCAGGTTGATGATCACCTGCTGCAGTTCTTGCCGGTTGCAGCCCACGCGGCGCGTGCCCTGCAGGTCCCGCTGCACCGTGATGTGGGTCTGGGCCAGCAGGTGTCCCACCAGCACCAGGCAGTCGTTGACCGTGCGGTTGAGGTCCAGCGATTCCACGTAGCCCGCGTACTCGGTGGGGCGGGCGTACTGCAGCAGTTGCGTGACGATCAGGCGCATGCGCTCGACCTGCTCGTCGAGCAACTGAAGTTCGCCAATCACCGGCTGCGCCTGGGCGCCCAGGGTCTCGCGCATCAGGTCGAGGTTGCCCTGCATCACCGCGATGGGGTTGTTGATCTCGTGCGCGATGCTGGCGGTGAGCTGGCCGATGGCTGCGAGCTTCTCGCTCTTGACCAACTGCTGCTGTGCCATCTGCAGCGAGGCGTTGCTCATCTCCAGCTCGTGGGTGCGCTCGGCCACCTTGTGGTCGAGCTCCTCGCCCCAGCGCCGAAGCGCGGCGGTCTTGTCGTCGATGACGTCGAGCAGCTCGTCCAGGTGGCCGGCCAGTGCGCCCAGCTCATCGCGCGCCGAGATCTCACCCACGCGCGCGCGCGGCTGGCCTTCTTCCACCAGCTGCATGGTGCGGTTCATGCGCTGCACCGGCTGAAAGATGCTGCGCGCCCAGCGCAGGGAGAACCAGGCCGAGAGCGCCATCACACCGAGGAAGATCAGGCCCATCGCCGCCAGCATGGCGTAGCGCACCAGGCGAAACGGTGCTTCGGTGAATCCCACGTAGAGCATGCCGATGCGCGCGCCGGTGGCGTCCTGCAGGGGCTCGTAGGCAGACACGTACCAGTCGTTCACCACGAAGGCGCGGTCCAGCCAGGTGTTGCCGCGGCCGAGCACCGCGTCGCGCACCGCCTGTGACACCCGGGTGCCGATGGCGCGCTGGTCCTGGAACAGGCGCACGTTGGTGGTGATGCGCACATCGTCCATGAACAGCGTGGCCGTGCCCTGGCTGCCGAAGGGCAATGCACCGTCGGGGTAAACAATGCGGTTGATGTGGTCGATGAAGCCGAGGTTCTGGTTCAGCAGCAGCCCGCCGGCGAGCAAGGCGATGGTCTGGCCCCGAGCGTCCAGCACCGGGTGGGTGGACAGCATCACCATGGCGCGGTGCTCGGCCTCGCGCGTGGCGGGCGCGGCATTGCGCGTGGCCACCAGCGGGATGCGCAGGCGCGCAGACAGATGGGGTGCAAACGCGTCCAGGCCATCGGGCTCCAGCAGCAGCAACCGGGCCCGCGCACTGGTTTGGCCAGGCGGCAAGGCTGCGCCGAGCGCTGCGGGCATGGGCGGGATGGACGCGGTGGCATCGGCGCTGCTGAGGCCCGTGGGCACGGCGCGCGCCAGCGGTTTGCCCTGCGCGTCGTAAAGCAGCAGGAAGTCCAGACCAAGCCGTTCGCGGGACAACGCGAGTTGTTCGCTCAAGCCCTTTTTGTCGGCCGGTGTGGCCAGTCGCAGCGCGGCGTAGAGCGCCTGCGAGCCGGCCACCCCCAGCGTGCCCGAACCGACCTCGCCGAGCACCTGTTCGAAATAGCCGTGCGCCACCGCCAGGTCGCTGCGCACCTTGGTGATCAGGAGCCGGTCGTAGGCCACGTTGCCCCACAGCGCCAGCGCGATCACCAGCATCGGAAATGCCACCAGCAGCGGCAGCAAGGCCATGGCCAGCAGCTTGTTGCGGACCGAGCCCGCGAGCCATCGCGGCGTGCGCCAAAGCGTCACGGGCTCGCCCACTCCGCCACTCTTCGTTCGAGTGTGCGGCGCGACACGCCCAGCAACTGGGCGGCACGTGTTTTGTCGCCCTGCACCGATTCGAGCACGGTGAGGATGTGCAGCTTCTCCATCGCGTGCAGATCGGTCGGCATGGTCGGTGCCGTGGCGTTGTCCAGCGCCTTGTTCACGCCCGGATACAGCGCCGACACGTTGAGCGCGCCCAGGATCAGCGAGCGTTCGATCAGGTTGCGCAGTTCGCGCACATTGCCTGGCCAGTCGTACTGGGCGAGAAAGTCCATCTCCTGCGCGCTGATGGTCAGCGGCTCCACGCCCAGCGAGGGCGCGAGCTGCGCCACGAAGTGGGCCACCAGCTCGGGGATGTCCTGTTTGTGCGCGCGCAGGGGCGCGAGGTTCAAGTCGACCACCTGCAGGCGGAAGAACAGGTCCTTGCGGAAACGGCCGGCCTCCACTTCAGCGCTGAGCTGGCGGTTGGTCGCCGCGATGATGCGCAGGTTCAGCGGCACCAGCTGCTCGCTGCCCACCGGGCGGATCTTCAGGTCTTCGATGGCGCGCAGCAGCGTGGCCTGGATGGGCAGCGGCAGCTCGGCGATCTCGTCGAGAAACAGTGTGCCGCCCTGCGCGTAGTGAAACAGGCCATCGCGCGCGCGAGTGGCACCGGTGAACGCGCCCCTGGCGTGGCCGAACAGCTCGCTCTCGATCAGTTCGGGCGAGACCGCCGCGCAATTCACCGGCACGAACGGCCCGCTGGCGCGACTGCTCTGGGCGTGCAGTTCGCGCGCCACCAGCTCCTTGCCGGTGCCCGACTCGCCTTGCAGCAACACCGTGCTGTTGACCGGCGCCACGCGAGCAATGGACGCGCGCAGTTGCTGCAGGTCGGGCGACTGGCCCACCAGCGCGCTGCCTCGCCCGGGGGACTGCGACACGGCGCGGCGCAGCACGAAGTTTTCGCGTCGCAGGCGCGAGCGCTCGTAGCAGTGCTTCACCGCATTGAGGATCTGCGGCACACGAAACGGCTTGAGGATGAAGTCGGATGCGCCCGCGCGCAGTGCCTCGATGGCGGTGTCCAGGTCGGCAAACGCCGTGATCAGGATCACCTCGCCGGTGAAGCCTTGCTCGCGCAGTTCCTTGAGCCAGACCACGCCGCTTTTGCCGGGCAGCGAGATGTCCAGGATGATCAGGTCCACGTGGTGGCCACGCAGCCACTGTGCGCCGTCTTCGGCGCTGCCCGCGCTCATCACGAAATGGCAACGCGGGGCCAGGGTCTTCACCAGAAAGTTCAGCATGCCCTGTTCGTCATCAACGATCAGGATCGACCAGTCGGGCCAGCCTTCCAGGGTCTTGTCGGGCCCCGAGGGCAAAAGTGATGTTTCCACCGGGCTGGATTCTACGGACGTAGCCTACGAAAACAGTGGGGTATTGGCGCAAACCCCACGCTGGTGCAGGGCGTTGAAACCCGGATGCATCCCACCCCATGTGCGACAAGTTGTCGCGATGGCGTGTGACAAGTTGACGATGCCTCGCGCCGATGCGTGCCGCCCACATCCGGGTATTCCCGAGGTTTTCGGGGTGCCCGCAACACGATCGTGAGTGTGCTCAAGGTCGCCAGCGCCGATGCTGTTTCCGGGCAGGGCAACGCACCAGTACCTTTGGCTTATGGCACGCTTCTGGCTATGAAAAGCGCAGCAAGCAGCGATGCTGCGATGCCACACGAGGAGTGTTCGGTGCATCAGGGCCAAAACATGTTTTGCTACGTATGAACCACCTTGCAACCCATACCGGGTGGGGTTAGATTCCACGTATGCAAAAGGTCCGCACGTTGTGTTGGCGGACCCATTTCAACCTGGAGATCTGCATGACCAAGCCCTCCCGCCCGACCGCAGGTGAAGAACGTTCCGGCCTCAACCGGCGCACCCTGTTTGCCGGTGCATCCACGGTTGGCGCACTCGCCGCTGCGGCAGCCTTGATCCCGCGCGCACCGGCCGAAGAAGCTGCCGCGGTGCAAGCCACGCCGGCGCCCACCCATGGTGGTGGCTACAGCCTGAGCGATCACGTCAAACAGTATTACCAGACCACCCGCATCTGAGCGGACGGCTGTTCCTTGAATCCCCACGTTCTCGTTCGTTCGCTGCCCCGCACAGGGGCGCAGGCCGCTGTTCAAGTGGCTTCCCAGGAGGCAAAACCATGCTGCTGACCAAAAAATCATCCTCCGTGGGTGGACACGCATCGCGTGTGCATTCCACCTTTGTCCACAACCTGCAGCGCGGCCTGTCTTCGGCCTTGCCCACCATGGACCGCCGCGCGTTTTTGCGCCGCTCGGGGCTGGGTGTGGGCGTCGGACTGGCTGCCTCCCAGCTCGTGCTGGTGAAAAAGGCCAAGGCGGCTGAAGGCAAGTCGATCGACGGCACCGGCAAGATCGAAGTCAAGCGCACCATCTGCACCCACTGCTCGGTGGGTTGTGCCACCGATGCCATCGTGGAAAACGGCGTCTGGGTGCGTCAGGAACCGGTGTTCGACTCCCCCATCAACCTTGGCGCCCACTGCGCCAAAGGCGCGGCCTTGCGCGAGCACGGCCACGGCGAGTACCGCCTGCGCTACCCCATGAAGCTGGTCAACGGCAAATACCAGCGCATCAGCTGGGATGTGGCCCTGACCGAGATCACCGCCCGGATGAACGAACTGCGCGAGGCCAGCGGTCCCGACTCGGTGTACTTCGTGGGTTCTTCCAAGCACAACAACGAGCAGGCGTATCTGCTGCGCAAGTTCGTGAGCTTCTGGGGCACCAACAACTGCGACCACCAGGCCCGCATCTGCCACTCCACCACGGTGGCCGGTGTTGCGAACACCTGGGGTTATGGCGCCATGACCAACTCGTACAACGACATGCAGAACAGCAAGTGCGCGTTGTACATCGGCTCCAACGCCGCTGAAGCGCACCCCGTCTCCATGCTGCACATGCTGCACGCCAAGGAAAACGGCTGCAAGATGATCGTGGTCGATCCGCGCTTCACCCGCACCGCGGCCAAGGCAGACGAGTTCGTGCGCATCCGCTCCGGCACCGACATTCCTTTCCTGTTCGGCATCCTGCACCACATCTTCAAGAACGGCTGGGAAGACAAGAAGTACATCAACGACCGCGTCTTCGGCATGGAAGCCGTCAAGGCCGACGTGATGGCCAAGTGGACGCCCGCCGCTGTTGAAGAGGCCTGTGGCGTCAAGGAAGACCAGATGTTCAAGGTGGCGAAGATGCTGGCGGAAGCCAAGCCCGCCACCATCGTGTGGTGCATGGGCCAGACCCAGCACACCATCGGCAACGCCATGGTCCGCGCCACCTGCATCCTGCAGCTGGCCTTGGGCAACGTGGGCAAGAGCGGTGGCGGTACCAACATCTTCCGCGGCCACGACAACGTGCAGGGCGCCACCGATGTGGGCCCGAACCCCGACTCGCTGCCCGGCTACTACGGCCTGGCCGCCGGATCGTGGAAGCACTTCGCCGCCACCTGGGGCGTGGACTACGACTGGATCAAGTCCAAGTACGCCGACGGCATGATGGAGAAGCCTGGCATCACGGTCTCGCGCTGGATCGACGGCGTGATGGAGAACAACGAACTGATCGATCAGGGGCCGAACCTGCGCGGCGTGTTCTTCTGGGGCCATGCACCCAACTCGCAGACCCGCGGTCTGGAGATGAAGCGTGCGATGGACAAGCTCGACCTGCTGGTGGTGGTGGACCCGTATCCGTCGGCCACCGCGTCCATGGCGGCCATGCCCGGCAAGCCGGAAGACCTGAACCCCAACCGCGCCGTGTACCTGCTGCCGGCCGCCACCCAGTTCGAAACCAGTGGTTCGTGCACCGCGTCGAACCGCTCGCTGCAGTGGCGCGAGAAGGTCATCGAACCGCTGTGGGAGAGCCGCAGTGATCACATGATCATGCACCAGTTCGCTGAAAAACTCGGCTTCGCCAAGGAGCTCAGCAAGAACTACAAGATGCAGCAGGTCAAGGGCATGGACGAGCCCGTGCCCGAGGACATCCTGCGCGAGATCAACAAGTCGGTCTGGACCATTGGCTACACCGGCCAGAGCCCGGAGCGCCTGAAGGCCCACATGCGCAACATGAACGCCTTCGACGTGAAGACGCTCAAGGCCAAGGGCAAAGTGGTCGACAAGGAAACCGGCTACGACATGACCGGCGACTACTTCGGCCTGCCATGGCCTTGCTACGGCACGCCCGAGATCAAGCACCCGGGTTCGCCCAACCTGTACGACACCTCCAAGCACGTCATGGACGGCGGCGGCAACTTCCGCGCCAACTTCGGCGTGGAGCGAGATGGCAAGAGCTTGCTGGCCGAAGACGGATCGTTCTCGGTGGGCTCCGAGATCACCACCGGTTACCCCGAGTTCGACCACGTGCTGCTCAAGAAGCTGGGTTGGTGGGAAGACCTCACCGAGGCCGAGCGCACCAAGGCCGAAGGCAAGAACTGGAAGACCGACCCGACCGGCGCCATCATCCGCGTGGCCATGGCCCACGGCTGCCACCCGTTCGGCAACGCCAAGGCCCGTGCCGTGGTGTGGAACTTCCCCGACGCGATCCCGCAGCACCGCGAGCCGATCTACGGCACGCGCCCCGATCTCGTGGCCAAGTACCCCAGCCACGACGACCAGAAGAGCCGCTGGCGCATGCCTGTGCTCTACAAGTCGCTGCAGGCCAAGAACGTCGAGAACAAGCTGCACGAGAAATTCCCGCTGATCATGACCTCGGGCCGCCTGGTCGAGTACGAAGGTGGTGGCGAGGAGACCCGCTCCAACCCATGGCTGGCCGAGCTGCAGCAGGAAATGTTCGTCGAGATCAACCCGGCCACGGCCACCGAGCGCGGCATCCGCAACGGCGAGCGCGTGTGGGTGAGCAGCCCGACGGGTGCGCGCATCAACGTGCAGGCGCTCGTGACACCGCGCGTGGGACCGGACACCGTGTTCCTGCCGTTCCACTTCTCCGGCCGCTGGCAGGGCGAGGACATGAAGCCCTACTACCCCGACGGCGCGATGCCGGTGGTGCGTGGTGAGGCGGTCAACACAGCGACCACTTACGGCTACGACATCGTCACGATGATGCAGGAAACCAAGACCACGATCTGCAACGTGGAGCGTGCGTAAGCACCCGCCCCGCTGCACCAGGAGAAAAACATGGCAAGAATGAAATTCATCTGTGATGCAGAGCGATGCATCGAATGCAACGGTTGCGTGACCGCCTGCAAGAACGAGCACGAGGTGCCGTGGGGCGTGAACCGCCGCCGCGTGGTCACGCTCAACGACGGCGTGCCCGGCGAAAAATCGATCTCGGTGGCCTGCATGCACTGTAGCGACGCGCCCTGCATGGCCGTGTGCCCGGTGAACTGCTTCTACCGCACCGACGAAGGTGTGGTCCTGCACGACAAGGACGTGTGCATTGGCTGCGGCTACTGCTCGTACGCCTGCCCGTTCGGCGCGCCGCAGTTCCCGTCGCAAGGCACCTTTGGTGTGCGCGGCAAGATGGACAAGTGCACCTTCTGCGCCGGCGGCCCCGAAGCCCATGGCAGCCAGGACGAGTTCGAGAAGTACGGCCGCAACCGCCTGGCCGAAGGCAAGCTGCCGGCCTGCGCCGAGATGTGCTCGACCAAGGCTCTGCTCGCCGGTGACGGCGACGTGGTGGCCGACATCTTCCGCAACCGCGTGCTGCAGCGTGGCAAGGGCGCCGAAGTCTGGGGCTGGGGCACCGCCTACGGCACCGCACAAGGGACCAAATCATGATCCAGCGTTTCACACTCTCCATCGTGGCAGTTGCTCTGGCGTTGGGTCTGGCCGCGTGCGGCGACAAGCCTCAGGAAATTTCCGGCTCCGGCGTCAAGCAGGACGGCACGCCTTACAGCGGCGTGGGCAAGAGCCAGTACGCCCAGGGTGGCTGGAGCGTGGGCGACAAGGCCAGCTGGGAGCAGCAGCTCAAGGCGCGCGCGCAGTACGGACAAAACGACTACACCCGCATGTCCAAGTGACGAGGAACGCTGTATGCAACGGTTTTTGACCGCTGGCTTGCGCCAGCTCGCATCGCCTGCTTTTCTGGCTGCGGCCTTGCTGGCGCTCAGCGCCGGCTTGGCCAGCGCACAAGCCGTGAAGCCGGCGACAGCGCAGGACGACCCCGCTCCTGCGGCCGTCACTGCGCCTGCCGCCGCCCAGCCGGGAGGCGTTCGCAGCGCCAACATCTTCGAGATCGCGCCCGACGCGGCCACCGATCCGAAATACAGCGAACAGACCAACGCCGAACGCGGCAAGGTTCAACCCGGCAATAACGCACCCATGTGGCGCGATGTGGGCAAGGGCGTCACCGGCTATTCGAGCCTGCCGTACCCGGAAGCCGGCAACATGATCCAGGGCTTCGTGCAGTACCCCGGATCGCGCCTGACCAACGCCGGTGAAGCCTGGCGCCAGGTGCGCAACAACTGGATCATTCCCTACGGTGGTTCTTTGCTGCTGATCGCAGCGGTGGCGCTCGCGCTGTTCTACTTCAGCAAGGGCACGATCAAGCTGCACGGCAGCGAGACTGGCCGCGTGATCGAGCGTTTCACCTATGTGGAGCGTGCGGCCCACTGGACCAATGCCATCGCATTCGTGATCCTCGCCGTCTCGGGCGTGGTCATGGCGTTTGGCAAGTTCTTCCTGCTGCCCGTCATCGGCAGCACGCTGTTCGGATGGCTGACCTACGCGCTCAAGAACATGCACAACTTCGCCGGCCCGCTGTTTGCGGTGTCTTTGGTGGTGGTGTTTTTCACCTTCCTCAAGGACAACTGGCCGAGCAAGGAAGACTTCACCTGGATCATGAAGGCCGGTGGCCTGTTCGGCGGCGCCGAAGTGCCTTCGCACCGCTTCAACGCAGGTGAGAAGGTCGTGTTCTGGGGCGGCGTGTTCTTCCTGGGCCTGGTCGTTGTGGGCTCCGGCGTGTTCCTCGACAAGATCGTGCCGGCGGTGGAATACACCCGTGCCAACATGCAGGTGGCCAGCATGATCCATGGTGTGGCCACCATCCTCATGATGGCCATGTTCCTGGGACACATCTACATGGGCACCATCGGCATGCAAGGCGCGTACAAGGCCATGAAGACCGGCTATGTGGACGAGACCTGGGCCAAGGAACACCACGAACTCTGGTACGACGACATCAAGGCCGGCAAGATCCCCGCGCACCGCACGGCGGCAGCCGCTGCGGCCAGCGATGCGCCACGCGCTGCCTGACCGTCCCACCCTTTTCTGAGACAAGGAAATTTCATGAAACGCAGCCTTCTCTGCCTCTCGATGCTGTTGGCCACGTCCGTGTTCGCCAAGCTGCCTGCACCCGTGCTGACCGACGAAGCCAAAGCCAAGGCCGAGGAAGCCAAGGCGAAGACCGCCTGGGCCGCCAAGGTCGACAGCTACAAGCTGTGCCTGTCCATGGACCGCGCGGCGGGCAACTATTTCAAGACCGCTGCGGCCAGCGGCAAGTCTGCCAAGCCGGCGGCAGCGCTGCCGGCCTGCGCCGATCCGGGGCCCTTCACGTACGTGGCGGCCGCCGCTGCCGCCGTGGCCAAGCCGGTGGAAGCAGCGGGCGCCCATTCGCCCGCCGCCACGGCAGCCAACCCCCCCAGTGGCAAGGCGCCGGCTGCCGCCCCGACCGGCAAGTGACCGGTCAAGCCGCGGCTTGTCTGCGGTCTGTCTGCGTTTGAAAGGGCCGCACCTCCGGGTGCCGGCCCTTTGACATTGTTGTCATCGAATCTGTTGTAGCCTGCTCCATGCCTTTGCCCCACCTCACCCAGGCCCGTGCGCCACTGACCCGAGAAGTCGAGGTCATGAACCAGCATGGCGAGCGCGAGTCGATCTTCATACCGGCCGAGCGCGACCTCACCGTGTATGTGGACAAGCGCGAACTGGTGACCCTGATGACGCTGGGCGCACACCCCGAGTGGCTGGTGCTGGGCTACCTGCTCAACCAGCGCCTGATCGCCTCCAGTGACGAGATCGAGTCCATCACCGTGGATTGGGAGGTGGGCGCGGCCTCGGTCAAGACCCGTCACGGCATCGATCACATCGAAGAGCGCACCTCCAAACGCGTGGTCACCACCGGCTGCGGCCAGGGCAGCGTGTTCGGCAACCTCATGGACGAGATCGACAGCATCCAGCTGCCGGCCAACATGGTGCTGCGCCAGTCGCAGCTGTACGCCATCGTCAATGCGATCCGGTTGAAGGAGAGCACCTACAAGTCGGCCGGGTCGGTACATGCGTGTGCGCTGTTTCTGGGTGAAGAGTTGCAGTTGTTTGTGGAAGACGTGGGCCGCCACAACGCGGTGGACACGATTGCGGGGTGGATGGCATTGACCCCCACGCTCCCCACTGCGTTTGGTTCGCTGCCCCCCGAGGGGGCTGATCCGGCTTGGGGCGGCCCGGCGCCGGATCGCTCCGCTTCGGTCAAGGGCGACAAGATTTTCTACACCACCGGCCGCTTGACGAGCGAGATGGTCATCAAGTCCGCGCAGATGGGTGTGGCGGTGGTGGTGTCTCGCAGCGGCATCACGCAGATGGGCCTGGACGTGGCGCGGCGCGTGGGTTTGTGCGCCATTGGCCGGGCAACCAACAAACACTTCCTCTGTTACTCGCACCCCGAGCGGCTGGTGTTGGATGCCTTGCCGCCGGCCGCGCCCGCTGCGCGAGAGCGCGCCGCCAGCCCGACCTGACCACCCTCAAGCGGCGTGTGCCCGAGGCTTCGGGCATAAACTCGGCTCACCACTTTTGCCGAGAGATCCGCCATGAGCCGAGACGTCCACGTCATTGACCATCCCCTGGTGCAGCACAAGCTCACGCTCATGCGCCGCAAGGACACCAGCACCAAGAGCTTTCGCGAGCTGGTGCACGAACTCAGCGCGCTGCTGGCCTACGAGATCACGCGCGACATGCCGATGCAGGACATCGAGATCGAGACCCCGCTGGAGAAAATGACCTCGCGGGTCATCGACGGCAAGAAGGTCGTGCTGGCGTCCATCCTGCGCGCGGGCAACGGTTTCCTCGACGGCATGTTGCAGGTGATCCCGGGTGCGCGCGTGGGCCACATCGGTCTGTACCGCGACCCGGCCACGCTCAAGGCGGTGGAGTACTACTTCAAGATGCCGCAGGACATGCACGAGCGCGACGTGATCGTGCTCGACCCCATGCTGGCCACTGGCAACTCGGCTGTGGCGGCGGTGGACCGGCTGAAGAAAACCGGTCCACGTTCGATTCGCTTCGTCTGCCTGGTCACTTGCCCCGAAGGCATCAAGACCTTCCATGACGCGCACCCCGATGTGCCGATCTACACCCCGGCGGTGGACCGGGGTTTGAACGAACACGGTTACATCGTCCCGGGTCTCGGCGACGCGGGCGACCGAATTTTTGGTACGAAATAGAGCTCCCCCCGCGCCGAGCCTGCGGCGCGTCACCCCTCAGGGGCAACGCCTGCGGCCTGGCAAAGCCAGTTCCGCGGCGTTCTGAACCAATGCACTTCGCGCCGGTCCGACGTGTGGCTTTTGTTGATGCGATAAGGTGCTTCGAATGAGTACACCCCCCACCTCCCTGCCCATCCGTTTCTGGACCCTGGGCTGGTCTTCCCTGGTCCGCGACTGGCGCGCCGGTGAGTTGCGCCTGCTGATGCTGGCGGTCACGCTCGCGGTGGCGGCCTTGTCGGCGGTGGGGTTTTTTGCCGACCGCCTGCAGGGAGGCCTGTCGCGCGACGCGCGTGCGCTCATCGGGGGCGACGTGGTGATCAGCAGCGACAACACGCCACCGCCCGTGTTTGAACAACAGGCGCGTGAACTGGGGCTGACGGTGGCACAGACGCTGGGCTTTCCCACCATGGGCCGCGCCCGGGACGAGGAGGGCGGTGCCGCCCGGCTGGTCGCGCTCAAGGCCGTGGGTGAAGGCTACCCGTTGCGCGGCAGCCTGCGCGTGGCCGATTCGCCCACCGGGGCCGAGGCCCCCACGCGTGAAATCCCGGCGCCCGGCACGGCCTGGGTCGATGCCGCGTTGCTGGTCTCGCTCAACCTGCAGATGGGCCAGCCACTGCTGCTGGGCGACTCGACGCTCACCATCGCCCGCGTCATCGTGGTCGAGCCCGACCGGGGTGCTGGTTTCATGAGCTTTGCGCCGCGCGTGATGATCAACAACGCGGACTTGCCCGCCACCGGCCTGGTGCAGCCCGCCAGCCGCCTCAACTACCGCCTGGCCGTGGTGGGCGATGACGTGCGCGTGGCGCGCTTCAATCGGTGGGCGCAGGACGAGGTGGCCAAGCCCGGCGTGCGCGGCATCCGGCTGGAGTCGCTCGAACGCGGACGCCCCGAAATGCAGCAGACGCTGGAGCGTGCCGAGAAATTCCTCAACCTCGTGGCCTTGCTGGCCGCGCTGCTGTGCGCCGTGGCCGTGGCCATTGCAGCACGCGGCTTCGCCCAGCGCCACCTGGACGACTGCGCCATGCTGCGCGTGCTGGGGCTGTCGCAAGGCACCATGGCTCGCGCCTACACACTTGAATTTGCACTGGTGGGCCTGTTCGCCAGTGCGCTGGGCGTGGCCATCGGCTACGCGGTGCACCATGTCTTCGTGTTGCTGCTCGCCGGTTTGGTGGAGGCCAGCCTGCCGCCACCCGGCATCACGCCGGTGCTGCTTGGCCTGGGCATGGGCCTCACGCTCATGATGGCCTTTGGCCTGCCGCCCGTGTTGCAACTGGCCAAGGTGCCGCCGTTGCGCGTGATCCGCCGCGACGTGGGCCAGCTCAAGCCCGCCACGCTGGCCGTGCTGGGCGTGGGGCTGGTCGGCTTTGCCGCGCTGCTGCTGGCCGCCAGCCGGGACCTGTTGCTCGGTGGCATCGCGGTGGGGGGTTTTGCCGGTGCCGTGCTGCTGTTCGCCGCCGCCAGTTTTGCTGCCGTGCGCCTGCTGCGCGCCAGCGTCAACGAAGCCACCGCGCCGCGCGCCCTCGTCATGGCCACGCGCCAGCTCTCGGCGCGCCCGGCCTACGCGGTGGTGCAGATCAGTGCGCTCTCGGTCGGCTTGCTGGCGCTGGTGCTGCTGGTGCTGCTGCGCACCGACCTCATTGCGAGCTGGCGCAACGCCACCCCGCCCGACGCGCCCAACCGTTTCGTGATCAATGTGCAGCCCGAGCAGGGCCCGGAATTCCAGCAGGCGCTGCGCACCGCCGGCGTGAACCGCTTCGACTGGTACCCCATGATCCGGGGCCGCCTGGTGAGCATCAACGGCCTGGAGGTCAAGCCCGAGGACTACACCGACGACCGCGCGGCGCGCCTGGTGGACCGCGAGTTCAACCTCTCCAACACCGCCACGCTGCCCGACCACAACCCGGTGGTGCAGGGCCGCTGGACCGACAACGAGGCCGACGCCCTGAGCGTGGAAGAGGGCCTGGCCGAGACCCTGGGCCTCAAGCTGGGCGACCGCCTGGGTTTCGACATCGCGGGCCAGGTGACCGAGGGCCGCATCACCAGCCTGCGCAAGGTGGACTGGGGTTCCATGCGGGTCAACTTCTTTGTGGTGTTCCCGGTGGCCGACGTGCCCAACGTGCCGGTGAGCTTCATCAGCGCCTTTCGCGCGCCGTCGGGTGCGAGCGCGGCCGGCGCCAGTTTCGACAACACGCTGGTGCGCCAGTTTCCCAACATCACCAACGTCGACATGAGCCAGACGATCGCGCAGGTGCAGCGCGTGCTTGGGCAGGTCATCAGCGCGGTGGAATTTTTGTTCGCCTTCACGCTGGCCGCCGGTCTCGTGGTGCTGCTGGCTGCCATCACCGCCACGCGCGGCGAGCGCGAGCGGGAGTTCGCCATCCTGCGCGCGGTGGGCGCCAGCTCCGGCCTGCTGCGCCAGGTGCAGCGCATCGAACTGCTGGGCGTGGGTCTGCTGGCCGGCTTTCTGGCCTCGGCGGTGGCGGTGGTGGTGGGTTGGGCGCTGGCGCGCTACGTGTTCCAGTTCTCCTGGACGGCCTCACCCTGGGTGCCGCTGGGCGGCGCCGTGGCGGGCGCCTTGCTCGCACTGGTGGCGGGCTGGTGGGGACTGCGCAGCGTGCTGCGCACACCGGTGGTGGAAACCTTGCGCAAGGCAGCAACATGAGCACATCCCGTCAAGAACCCGCGCCGTTCGCCACCCCGTTTGAATGGATCGGCGGCGAAGAGAAGGTGCGTGCCCTGGTTGACCGCTTCTACGACCTCATGGACATCGAGCCGGGCTACAAGGAACTGCGCGCCGCCCACGGCAACACCCTGGCCGACGCGCGGCAGAAACTGTTCTGGTTCCTCTGTGGCTGGCTCGGCGGCCCGCAGCACTACACCGAACAGTTCGGCCATCCGCGCCTGCGCATGCGCCACATGCCGTTCGCCATTGGCGTGCAGGAGCGCGACCAGTGGCTGGCCTGCATGGACCAGGCGATGGGCGAGACGGGTGTGGATGCGGTGCTGCGCGAGCGGCTGAAGACGAGCTTTTTCCAGACCGCGGACTGGATGCGCAATTCGCCGGGGTAGGCGCACGCCGGAGCAGTGGCCAGCGGCGCAGAATGGGAACCAGCCCGCACAGCGTCCACACAGGGAGTGACCGCATGCCCATCACCCGACTCGACCCCGCGCAGCTGCGCCTGCGTGTAGACCCCGCCAGCCTGGAGCTGGCGCTGGACACCAGCGAACTGCAGGATCGGCCATTGCCCTGGATCGGCCAGCAGCGCGCTGCCCAGGCCGCCCGTTTCGGCTTGCAGATGGACCAGCCCGATTACCACCTCTTCGTGCTGGGCGAAGTGGGCAGTGGGCGCAGCACGCTGCTGCACCAGATGATGAAAGAGGAAGCGGCCCGGCGACCGGTGCCTCCCGACCTTTGTTATCTGCACAACTTCGAGTCGCCCGAACACCCGCTGGCGCTGCGCCTGCCCGCGGGTGAGGGGCGCCTGTTCCGCCAGCTGATGCTGGACCTGGCTGGTCGGCTGCAGACCGAGATTCCCAAACGCCTGGGTGCCGACGATGTCGAGGCCGAGTGCGAGCGGCTGAGCAGCCGCACCAAGGCGGACGAGGACGCAGCGTATGCGGCCCTGGTCGCGTTTGCCGACGAGCGCAATTTCGGGTTGCTGCGCGAACAAGGGCGGCTGGTGTTCACCCAGCGCGACGAACGAGGCGAGCCCTTGACTGCCACCAAGGCCCTGAACCTGAGCCGCGAGCAGCACGCGGTGATCAATGCGGCCGAGGACGAACTGCGCGTCGAGATCAACCGCTACCTGGAGCGCGCGCGCCAGTGGGAGCAGGAGACCAACGAGCGACTGCATGCGCTGCGCCGCCAGCTGCTCAAACCCCTGCTGGAGCAGCAGCTGCAGACCGTTCGGCAGCCCTTGCGCAAACAGATCAAGGACTGGACCAAGCTCGGCCATTACTTCGACCTGCTGCAGCAGCATGTGCTGGACAAATTGCCGCTGTTCCAGGTGGGTGACGAAATGGAGGAGGCCCGGCGCGAGGCGCTGGATGAGTTGCTGGCCCGGCTGCGCGTCAATGTGGTGGTTGACAACCACGGGCGTGAGAGCGCGCCGGTGATCCAGGACGACAACCCGTTGTTCCGCGAGCTGTTTGGCAGCGTCGAGTACCAGAGCGAGGACGATGTGCTGGTCACCGATTTCTCGCGCGTGCGGGCCGGCAGCCTGCTCAAGGCCCACGGCGGCTTTCTCATGCTGCACCTGAGCGACCTGCTCGCCGACGAGCGGGTGTGGGAAAAACTTCGCCGCTTCCTGCGCAGCGGTCGCTTGCAGATCGAGGAGCCGGGCATGGTCTATCCCTCGATCTCGGCCGTGTCGCTGCAGCCCGAGCCGGTCGATGTGGACGTGAAGATCGTTCTGATCGCCTCGGTCGAGGCCTACTACGAGTTGCAGGCGGCCGACCCCGAGTTCGCCCGGCGCTTTCGCTGCAAGGTCGACTTCGCCGAAAGCTTCGAGGCCGGTCCCGGCACCTACCGCGCCACCGCCATCTTTGTGGGACACGGCTGCGCCCGCCTGGGCCTGCCGCATTTTTCGGCCGAAGCGGTGGCCGCCATGATCGAACAGAGCCACCGCGAAGCCGAGGACCAGCACCGCCAGAGTGCCTTGTTCGGGCGCAGCGAGGCCTTGCTCGTGGAGGCCGCGGCGCTGGCGCGGGCCCGCTCGGCCGGGCGGGTCGATGCCCAGGACGTGGCGGCCGCGTTGCAGGCCCGTGTGGAGCGCCACAACTACCCCGAGCAGCGCATGCAGGAGGCGATCAGTGACGGCGAACGCCTGCTGCTGGTGGACGGCGAGCGGATCGGGCAGGTCAATGGCCTGACCGTGGTCGATCTGGGTGACTACCAGTTTGGTTTCCCGGCCCGTGTCACCGCTTCCACCCACGCTGGCGACGAGGGCCTGCTCAACATCGAGCGCGAGGTCGAGATGTCGGGGCCCATCCACGACAAGGGCGTGCTGATCCTGCACAGCTATCTCTGCGCCCTGTTTGCTCATCTGGCGCCACTGGCCCTGAACGCGGCCGTGGTGTTCGAGCAGGAGTACAGCGGCATCGAAGGCGACTCCGCCTCGTGCGCCGAGTTCTGCGCCTTGCTCTCGGCGCTCTCGGGCCTGCCGGTGCGCCAGGGCATCGCGGTCACCGGAGCACTCAACCAGCACGGCGAGATGTTGCCGGTGGGAGGCATCAACGAGAAGATCGAGGGCTATTTTCTGAGCTGCCAGCGCCTGGGCCTCAACGGGCAGCAGGGCGTGTTGATTCCCGAGCGCAACCGGCGCCACCTGATGCTGGCGCCGGCCGTTGTGGACGCGGTGCGGCAGGGGTTGTTCCAGGTGCACACCGCCAGCCATGCTGCCGACGGCATGCAGTTGCTCAGTGGTCTGCCGTTCGGTGTGCGGAGTGCGGGTGGTGACTACCCGGCAGACACGGTGCTGGGCCGGGCGCAGCGGGTGCTGCGGGACTACCGGCATGCCTGCGACGCGGCGCAGGGTGAGCACGCCAAATCCCACCGGTGGCCTCGCGGTCCACAGAAAACCGGTTCGACCCGGCGCTGACGCCTGGACGTTCAAGCGAACCGGATGTCAGCCCGACCTGAGCAACACCACCAGTGCCCCGGCGCCGCCCTCTGCCGGTCTCGCCTGCACAAACGCCATCACCTCGTTCTTCTGCACCAGCCAGCGCAGCACGCGGTTCTTGAGCACCGGCGTGCGACCGGGTGAGCCCAGGCCCTTGCCGTGCACCACGCGCACACAACGCAGGCCGTGCTGGTGGGACTCGCGGATGAAGCGACCCAGGGCTTCCCGGGCTTCGTCGGTGCGCAGCCCATGCAGGTCGATCTGGCGCTGGATGCTCCAGCTGCCTTCGCGCAGCTTGCGCATCACGTCCGGCCCCAGGCCCGGACTGCGGTAGCTCAGCATCTCGTCGGTGTGCAGCAAGGTCTCGATGTCGAAATCGTCGGACAGCGCCTCGCGCATCACCGAGGCTTCGTCCAGCTGGCGCTGCACGGGCAAAGGCTCCACCGGCACCGGGCGCAGCTCGATGCGGCCCGGATCCACGATGGGCTGCACGGGCCCCACGGCGAGCGCAAACAGTCGGCGCTCGCGCTCGCGCTGCAGTTCGGCCTGGCGCGCGGCTTCGCGCTGGATGGCCTCGGCCGCCGCACGCTCGGCCATGGCGCGTTTGAGCGCTTTCAGGTCGGCCAGCGTGTTGACTTTCATGGCGTCGATTGTGACGGAGCTGTCTCGCCGGCCGCTGGCGACCCGGCATCAACCCTGCGGTGTCAGATGAGGCCCCGTTCGGCCATCGAAGTCGCGCGTTCGCGCGTGACGATGAAGTGGTCGAGCACACGCACGTCGACCAGCGCCAGCGCACCGCGCAGTGCGCCCGTGAGGTCGACGTCTGCGCGCGATGGTTCGGCGACACCGCTGGGGTGGTTGTGCGCCAGCACCACGGCCGAGGCGTGGTGGTGCAGGGCGCGCAGCACGATCTCGCGTGGGTACACGCTGGCTTGCGTGAGGGTGCCGCGAAACAGCTCCTCGAGGGCGATCAGGCGGTTCTGGCTGTCGAGGAACAACACGGCAAACACCTCGTGCGGCCGCGCACCCAGCTGCAGTTGCAGGTATTCGCGCACCGCCTGCGGGCTCTCGAACAGCGTTTTCTGCTGCAGTTCCTGCGCCAGCGCGCGGCGCGCCAGTTCGAGCACGGCCACCACCTCGGCACGTTTGGCCGGCCCCAGGCCCTTGACGGACTTGAGCGCGTCGGCCCCGGTGTGCAGCAGGCCGCCGATGCCGCCGAAGCGGTCGAGCAGCTCCTGCGCGAGCTGCAGCACGTGTTTGCCGGCAATACCGGTGCGCAGCAGCAGGGCAAGCAGTTCGCCATCGCTGAGCGCGCCGGGGCCGCGCGCGAGCAGCTTTTCGCGCGGGCGTGAGTCGCTGGGCAGGCTCTTGAGCCCGGGTGTGGCAAGGCCATCCATGGTTTTTCCTCCCTGTTGGCGCCTGGTTTTTACAATAGCGGCTCTGTCGGCCCGGTGCCGCCGTTTTCGCACACTTCGTTCAGGGATACCCCCCACGCCATGCCCCACGTCCAAGAAGCTTCCTTTCTCACCCTGCACTACCGCATGTCCGGTCCGCAGGGCCAGGTGATCATCGACACCTTTGCCGGCAAGCCGGCCACGCTGAGCCTGGGCATGGGCGAGCTCTCGCCCGCCATCGAGCAGCGGCTGATGGGGCTGGAAGAGGGCGCGCACACCGTGATCGAGCTGGCCGCAGGCGAGGCCTTTGGCGATCGCCAGCCCGAGATGGTGCAGTGGGTGGCGCGCAAGCTGCTGAGCGAGCTGGGCGACCCCCACGAACAGTATGTGGCGGGCGACGTGGTGCAGTTCCCCACACCCGACGGGCTGGGCAGCTACGCGGGTTCGGCCGTGGAGGTGCGCGAAGACGGCGCGGTGTTGTTCGACTTCAACCACCCCCTCGCCGGCCAGCCGGTGCGGTTTGAAGTGCAACTGATCGGGGTGCTGTGATGCCGATGTCGCAAGAAATTGTTCTGGCAGAGCCGCGCGGCTTCTGCGCCGGTGTGGACCGTGCCATCGAAATCGTGGAGCGTGCGCTCACCAAATTTGGCCGACCCATCTATGTGCGCCACGAAATCGTGCACAACACCTATGTGGTCAACGACCTGAAGGCCAAGGGCGCGATCTTCATCGAGGAACTGTCCGATGTGCCCGCCGGTGCCACGCTGGTGTTCTCGGCCCACGGTGTGAGCAAGGCGATTCAGGACGAAGCCAAACAGCGTGGGTTCCACATTTTTGACGCCACCTGCCCGCTGGTGACCAAGGTGCATGTGGAGGTGGCCAAGCTGCACCGCGAGGGCTTCGAGTTCATCATGATCGGCCACAAGGGCCACCCTGAGGTTGAGGGCACCATGGGCCAGCTGGAGAGTGGCATCCACCTGGTGGAAGACGTGGCGGATGTGTCACGCGTGTCGCCCGCGCAGACCGCCAAGCTCGCCGTGGTGACGCAGACCACCCTGTCGGTGGACGACGCGGCCGAGATCCTCAACGCCGTGAAGGCGCGCTTTCCGCAGGTGCGCGAGCCCAAGCAGCAAGACATCTGCTACGCCACGCAGAACCGGCAGGACGCGGTGAAGCTGCTGAGCCCGCAGGTCGACATCGTGATCGTGGTGGGCAGCCCCACCAGCTCCAACAGCAACCGCCTGCGCGAAGTCGCCATCAAGCTTGGCACGGCCAGCTACATGGTGGACAACGCCGACGAGCTGCAGGCCGAGTGGTTCGAAGGCAAGCGACGCGTGGGCCTGACGGCCGGTGCTTCCGCGCCCGAAATCCTGGTGCGCCAGGTGATCGAGCGCATCAAGGCGCTGGGGGCCATCTCGGTGCGCACCATGGACGGCCTGACGGAGACCATCAAGTTCCCGCTGCCCAAGGGCCTGAAGATCGACGGCGAGGACGCCGCGCCGCTGCAGCACCTGCGCTGAGTCGCCGGGGCTTCGCTTGCCCAAACCTACAATCGCCGCATGCTAGACATTGTTCAACTGAGAAAAGACCTCCCCGGGGTCGTGGCGCGGCTTGAAACCCGCAAGAGTCCCCAGCCGTTTCTGGATGTGGCTGCCTACCAGGCCCTGGAGAACGAGCGCAAGACGCTGCAGACCCGCACCGAGGAGTTGCAGAGCCAGCGAAACACACTCTCCAAACAGATCGGTCAGCTCAAGGCCAAGGGCGAGAGTGCCGACGCTGTGATGGCGCAAGTGGGTTCGCTCAAGGCCGAGCTGGAGGCCTCCGCCACCCGCCTGGACGTGATTCAGGCCGAGCTGCACAGCCTGCTGCAGGCCGTGCCCAACCTGCCTCACGAGAGCGTGCCGGTGGGCAGCGACGAACACGGCAATGTGGAACTGCGCCGCTGGGGCACTCCGCGCGTGTTCGACTTCAACGTGCGCGACCACGTGGACGTGGGCGAGAAGCTCGGACTCGATTTCGAGACCGGCACCAAACTGGCCGGCTCGCGCTTCACCTTCATGCGCGGTCCCATCGCACGCCTGCACCGCGCACTCGCGCAGTTCATGCTGGATGTGCAGACCCAGGAGCACGGCTACACCGAGTGCTACACGCCCTACATCGTCAATGCCGACACCCTGCGTGGTACCGGTCAGTTGCCCAAGTTCGAAGCCGATCTGTTCGCCGTGAAGAAGGGTGGCCAGGAAGGCGAGGCGGTGCCCGACACGCAGGCGCTCTACCTCATCCCCACCAGTGAAGTGACGCTGACCAACGTGGTGCGCGACACCGTGGTGGCCGAGGCCGAGCTGCCCATCAAGCTCACCGCGCACACGCCGTGTTTCCGGTCAGAGGCCGGCAGCGCCGGGCGCGACACGCGCGGCATGATCCGCCAGCACCAGTTCGACAAGGTCGAGATGGTGCAGATCGTGCACCCCGACAAGAGCTACGAAGCGCTGGAGGCCATGACCGGCCACGCCGAGGCTGTGCTGCAGAAGCTGGGTCTGCCGTACCGCGTGCTCGCGCTGTGCACCGGCGACATGGGCTTTGGCGCCACCCGCACGCACGACCTGGAGGTGTGGGTGCCCGCGCAAGGCACTTATCGCGAGATCAGCTCGGTCTCCAACTGCGAAGCCTTCCAGGCGCGTCGCCTGCAGGCACGCTTCAAGAATGCGCAAGGCAAGAACGAACTCGTGCACACGCTCAACGGCTCGGGCCTGGCCGTGGGCCGCGCTCTGGTGGCGGTGCTGGAGAACTTCCAGAACGCCGATGGCAGCGTGACTGTGCCCGAAGCGCTGCGTTCGTACATGGGTGGGCTGGAGCGCTTGACACCGGCCTGATGCTCAAGCTGCGCCCAGCAAAAAGCCCCGCAGAGCGGGGCTTTTTCATGTCTGGCGGTGGGGTAGGCGGGACCGAACCACTCCCAGTGAGATGCTGGGGTCGACCAGATTCCGAGCAGGCCATATCAATTGATCCGCGTTCACCGAGCGATCGGCGCATTCTGGATGGACATCGCCTCTCGGGAAAACAGTCCTCTGTCCACCATGGACATGGCGTGTTCCACGGCCTTCTGGTGGACTCGCGCACTCAGGGCGAGTTGACCAATGCAATTGCCGTTCATCACACCGGCCAGGCCATGCAGGGTTGACCAAATGTAGAGAGCGTCCAGGTCAACCGCTTCCCGCTTCGCTCGCACGCCATGCACGCGGTGCAGCACCCGGCGCAGGATATCGAAAGTGTGGGTGGCGTCCCGCGCAAGGTCGGGATGTTCGGCTGCCTGGGGCCAGGGCGTGCTGAACATGAGCCGGTATTCCAAGGGATTGGCCTGGGCAAAGCTCATGTACTGCCGGCCCAAAGCTTCGAGGTCCTGACGCGGTTCTTCGTGCGTCCCGCGCGCATCGAGAAAGGCTGCAAAGCGTTCGAAGCAACGCCGCATCACCTCGGCCAGCAGGTGGTCCCGGCTGGGATAGTGGCGGTAAGGCGCCTGGTGTGACACCCCAAGGCGCCGCGCCACATCACGCAGGCTCAGGTTTTCGACGCCATGGGCTGCGATCACCTCGCGTGCAGCCTCGACACAGGCGTCGCGCAGATCTTGCGGTGGGGTGGGAGCGTCCTTCTTGCGGGGCATTCGGGTGGGTGTGCGCGCATGGATTGATTCCTGCGAAGGCTAACACGCAGCTCAGCGCGGACGACTGGCCGCACGTTCTGGAGATTGGTGTGCCGTCATGCCTTTCATCACCTGTGTGATCACGCGCACCTGACCCCAGCGCGGCAACATCGCCAGCGTCCAGCCCAAGAGCTTGGATAGCCAACCAGGGCGCACCGTGGTCTTGTGGCCCAGGGCCGCCAGTGTTTCCCGGGCGACGATGTCAGGGTCCAACGCTCGGGGCATGTGCAGGTTGGCACGTCGCGCAAAGCCTGTCGCAACCGGTCCTGGCGCACTGGCAATCACGTCGATGCCCAGGGGCGCGAACTCCACGCGCAAGCCCTCGGCCAGTGTTTGCACGTAGGCCTTGGTCGCAGCGTAGTGGGCCGCGCGTGGCACGCCATGGAAAGCCAGCAACGAACTCATCAGGACCACGCCGCCGCCGCCGCGCTGCCGAAAGCGTTGACCAAAATGCCAGCACAGGGCGAGTACGGCAGCGCAGTTGACATCAAGCATGTTCAGCTCCGTATCCAGCGGTGCATCCAGCAGTTCGCCCGAAGTGCCGAACCCCGCCGCAGCCACCAGCATGCTGATGTCCAGGCTTCGAGTCGCCATTTCCAGCGAAGCAATCGATCCAGCGCGTGCCAGGTTGACCTCAAACACCAGACATCTGGTTCCGTGGGTGCACCTCAATTCCTCAGCCAGTTCGAGCAACTGCGGACCCCGGCGCGCCACGAGCACCAGCGAGTGCCCACGCGCTGCCAGCAACCTTGCGAACGCGCGGCCGATACCGTCGGAGGCGCCCGTCACCATCGCCCAGGTGGGCTCCTTCGCCGTCTCGTGATTTGCCGGCCGCGAATATCCGTCGGGTGTGTCTGAAGCAAGGAGTGAGGAAGGCGGGCGCATGAGCACCTCCATGAGCATTGGTTGAAGGAACTGGGAGAAAAGCTGTCGTGTTGACAGTGTCAGCAGTATTGTTGATACTTGTAGACAGTGTCAACAAAACGCGGAAAACATGGGTCATCAATCTGCAGTTCTGCCTTGGAGTTCACTTGAAAAACCAACTCGAACCCATCCGGATCGATCGCCGCAAAGCCTTGTTGGGGCTGAGCACATTGCCTTTGCTGGCTCTGAGCGGATGTGCTGCGTTTGACTACCGGGAGTCGGATGCGCCGCAGGCCATGGCGGCCGTGCCACGGTTGGAGCCACCTCCGCGTCTGGCGCTTGTCCTTGGAAGTGGTGGGCCACGTGGCTATGCGCACATTGGCGTGATGCGGGTTCTGGAGGAGGCGGGCGTTGTACCCGACCTCGTGGTGGGCAGCAGCGTGGGTGCGGTGCTCGGAGCCTTCTGGGCCAGCGGCCTGTCCGCGGCGCGCATCGATGAGCTGTCGTTGCAGGGCGGACCACTGACCCTTTTCGACCCATCGCCTTTCGCTGATCGCGGCTGGGTGCATGGACAGAAGCTGCAGGACTACGTCAACCGTGGCATCGGCCAGCGAGCGATGGAAAACCTGCCTCGCCGCCTCGTGGTGGTGGCAACCGAGCGAGAGACCAAGGCTGCACGGTACTTCATGCGGGGCAACACCGGTGTGGCGGTGCGCGCATCCAGTGCCATGCCCGGGATCATTTCGCCGGTGGGTATCGGTGGCGTGGAGTACGAAGACGGTGACGAGTCGCTGCCTGTAGCGGTGTCGGCAGCGCGCGCAGCCGGCGCCCACTTCGTCATCGCGGTGGATGTCTCGCCCGGCGCCGGGGCCACACCCCCGGACGCCAGCGATGCGTTACGTCAGCGCGATCTGCGCAGGCGTGCCCGGATCGAACCCGAAGTGGCCAAGGCCGACTTCCTCATCCATCCGCCTGTGGGTTACTGGGCACGCCCCGCGCGCAGTTATTTCCTGGAGTCCCGCCAGATCGGGGAGTCAGCCGCCCGGGCGCTCATGCCGGCGCTGGAGCAAAGTCTGAGCGCCCAAGGCCTGCGGTCCTGAACGGTCGCCCGTGCATCCGATGTGCGTTCTTCAGTCCGTCTCTGGTTGAGCGCCGGCATGACGGCTTGCAAGCTACTGCTGGTTGGCGCAGTTGGCGTAGAACGTGGTGGTGGCCGGCCAGTCTGAGAACACGCCGATCACGCCAACGTCCTTTGCGAGCACGTCGAGCACACGAAGCATGTCCCCCTCGGTTTTGATGGCCGAGTCAAACGTCTGGTAGTAGAAGCCGTTGTTGCCGTCCGCCAGCAGGCCGGAACGCTCCAAGGTCCAGGTGATGATGTCCAGGCCGGCCGAGCGGGCGTTGCGCGCGTATTGCGAAGGAACGATCTGGCCCGATGCGTCGGCGCTCAGCAACGCAAAGATCGGAGGTGCCACGATGTTGATGCCCTGGTTTTTGTAGTTCACCAACTCGGCCTGACTCGGCAGGTCTGCCACTGTATTCGCGTCGTCGAGGTAAACCGCTTGACGACCAAATGCCGGCTCGTTGCGCACCCAGTACAGCACGTCTCGCTGATCGAACGATTGCGCCCACACACGGTTGGGCTGAACGCCCGCGCGCTTGTACTCGTCGATCATCTTCTGCGCATAGGCCTCTTGCGTGAACCCCTCGAAAGGCATGGTCACGCTGGCACTCTTGAGTTCGGGCGTCATCTTGACGCCCAGCTGCTTGAACAGCTCAATGCTTTCCTGGTGCGTCATCAGCGTGCCGCTGGTGGGCCCCGAGTACAGGTCGGTACGCCAGTTGGCAGTCCCCCCCATGAACTCATTGACCGTGCGTGCACGCGGGTTGAACGCGTCCATCTTGCCGCGCAGCGTTTTGAACTCGGCCAACGTGATGTCGCTCGTGCGGCATTCAGCCGTGGCTGGTGACACAAGGGTACCGCTTGCATCGAGTTTGGCGGGCACAAACGGTTGCGTGCATTTGCTGGCCAGCGGTGTGGCGAGAATGTTGGTCGTGGTGTGCAGGTCGTTTTGTGCGTGACGGCAGACAAGCTCCTTGTCTTTGGTGAAGGTCACGTCGCATTCCACAATGCCGGCGCCCATGCGGGCAGCTGCCACATACGACTCCATCGTGTGTTCGGGAAACTGCATCGCGGCACCGCGGTGGCCGATGGAGAAGTCACGCGGGGTGAACTGGCCCCTTTGGGCGCACTGCTGCAATTGCTCTTTCAGTGGGCTCTCGGACATGTCGTCCACCAGAAAGAAAGGGCGCTGGCCCAGTTGCACATGGTTGACACGCTCAACCTCGTGGATGGACTTTTCGAGCCGGGGTGAAGCGGCAACGATGGTGCTGGAGAGGCTCAGCAGCAAGCAACCGAAAATGAAAGTTCGCATGGTTACCCTTGGGTGGTTGAGGGACGGTGAGCGTTTCTGCAGGCGAAACGCTCAGACCATGCTATGCAGCCTTTGTGGCAGGTTCGTGGCAGAAGTGTGGGGTTCAGCGCAGGCGCAGGCGCAGAAGTGCCCTTGAGGGGGTGCTGTGATGATGCGCCGGATGTGTGATCGCAGCTACGCCGATCAGTCGCGGCAAACCCCTTGCGTTCCTCAGCAATTGGCGGACGTGGCGTCTGCACCCGAAGAAGCGCTGCAGCATGATGCAGTGGCCCCGACCTGCGACGATGGCGAACCCATCACCTCGCTGGCAGCCATCAATCCGGCTCTGACGAACTGATTTTCCGGGATGGTCTCGTAGATGCGCCCGTCTAACTCGAGTGTCCGGCAATCCGACTCACCACACACAGAGCAACAGCGGCTCATCCCGACAGCTGCACCCAGCCATTCCTCGATCGATCTTCCTCCAATCCATACGCGGTTGGATTCCGAGGTGTTGTCCTTGAACGCCGCTTCGTCGATTTCCCGCGTTTCGAGCACAGGTTCGATTCCCAGCGGTCGCAGTGCGTCAGCGAGTTTTGTGACCGCCGCTTCAAGCTCCAGACCGGTACTTTCGCAACGGGCGCAAGTCGCGCCGCCCTTGACGAGGCGCTTCCACACAATCGGCATCTGTTTCACCACACGCTCCTTGAAACCCTGGTCGCCTTCCAGCGCCGCAAGCATTGCCTCGGCAGGAGTACCCGGGGCTTGCCCCGGTTTCCGCCACTCACTCCCTGAACTTTTTTGTTCAGCATAGGTGTTGGATTCCCTCTGGGATTGATTGAGCGCAATTCAGAAGGTATTGCTGTGAGACTCAGCGGCGCTAACCAAGGCGGCCTTCCATACCATCATGCTTGTTGGATTGGTGTTCTTGCTGATCTGGGCTGTGCGCTTTAGTCCAGCCGACCTCCTCGACGTTGGTGGCCAGGAAGACATGATCGAAGACACGGCCATGACCATGGCGCGAGAGCGTGGACTTTTGACGGCCTGACGCCATCGGGCTTCGCACCGTCCGCCACACCAGCGGTGCCTGGGGTCTCGGTTCCAGGCCGTACCGATCAACCGCTGACCTGCGGTACGGTTCGGTAAGTCAAGACAGGACTGCGTCAGGGTCCTCCAAGGTCAGCGCTGGCCATCGTGCACCGACACCTTTTCTTTGGTGAGACCGCCCAGGCGCGAGTGGATGCGTCCGCCTGTCCCCATGACGAGGGCAAACAGGATTTCGTCAGGACGCGGCGCGTCCTGGATGCCGATCTCCATGCTGTTGTAGTGGCTGCGCACATAGGCCGCGTGTATGTAGTGCAGGGGCACCATCAACCGGTACCCGGTGGCAGCGACCGCCTTGGAGGCGGGAACGATGGCTTTGGGCTCGCCCAGCACCGCACGCATGGCCCAGCCACCGGCCTCGTGCCAGACGGCGGCGTGTTCGAGCTCGCCGTTCACCCCCACGATGGCGGCCTTGCTGTAGACCTCCACCTGTTCACGCCCCAGGGTGGACACCAACTCTTCGGCCAGCAGCGTGCCCAGCCCCCGAAGCTCTGCCATGAAAGGCAGCAGGTCGGGCTCGTAGCGACCTGCGTAGGGATTGCGGATGACCGCGCACGCCGCCGCCAGCTTCAGGGGCACGGCTGGCGGCGGCCCGCCTTCGTGGAGGATGGTTTCGATGGTCAGGCTGCGTTTGCGGATTTCGATCAGGGACATGGTGTGCGGTTGGTTGGGAGAAGGCCGCCAACGCGGGCGGGACGGTTCATTGTTTCGGGATCTTGGCGTCGGCAACCACTTGCGTCCAGCGCTGGGTTTCGTTCGCCACCATCGTCTTCATCTCCTCGGGCGTGCTGCCCCGGGCTTCGCCGCCCATCTCTTCCAGGCGGGCTTTCACGGACGGCAGCAGCAACGCCTTGTTGATCTCGGCGTTGAGGCGATCCAGCACCGGCTTGGGCAACCCTGCGGGTGCCAGCACGCCGGCCCACGAGCGAACGTCGTATCCCGCCACGCCCTGCTCTGCGGCGGAGGGTACGTCGGGCAGGCCAGGCCAACGCTGGGGGCCGGTGGCCGCCAGGGCGCGCAACTTGCCACCCTTGATGTTGGACAACACCGCTGTCGGAGGGGCGATGATGAAAGGCACATCCCCGGAGAGAAGCGCTGTCAGCGATGCCGAGTCGCCACGGTAAGGCACGTGCAGCATCTGCACACCGGCCATCTTGGCCAGCAACTCGCCCGCCAGGTGGTGCGTGGAGCCGATGCCCGCCGTGCCGTACGCAACAGAGCCGGGTGCCGCACGCGCGGCGGTCAGCACATCGGAGAAGCTCTTGTATTTGGACTCGGCGGTCGTCACCACCAGGAACGGGAAGAAGGTGATGGTGGAGACGGCGTCGAAGTCCTGCACGGTTCGATAGGGCAGCGTGTTGTAGAGCGCGCCCGCGACCGCGTGGCCGCCCGTGGCCAGCAGCAGCGTGTAGCCGTCGGGCTTGGCACGCGCGACACTGCCGGCGGCCAGCGTTCCACCGGCGCCGCTTTGCGCCTCCACCACGATCGGCTGGCCCAGTGTCTTGCCGATTTCGATGCCGATGACACGGGCGATGTTGTCGGCGTTGCCACCCGGGGCAAAGCCCTGGAGCATCTTGATGGGGCGGTCTGGGTACGTTTCGGCCAGGGCCGAAAACCAGGGTGTGACGGCCAGAGCGGCGCCGGCCTGCATCAAATGTCTGCGTTGCATGGAATGTCTCCTTTGCGGGGTGGATGAAGCGGCGGCCACGGTGCGTGCCGTGGCGTTGTTCCGCGGGTTTGAAATCGGGTCAGGGTTGCAGCACGATCTTTCCGGTGACTTGCCCGGCGTCCAGCAGGACGTGGGCCTGCCGCGCATTGCTCAGCGACAGCGTGGTGGGGGTGGGCGCTTTCACGTGGCCGGCGGCCATCAGGTCGATGGCGCCCTGCATGAGCGCGCGTCGACGCTGGGTGTCTTCGTCGAAGGTGTGCATCGAGAAACAGCGCACCGCCAGGCTGCGCCCGAGCAGGCTGCGCAAGGTGGCAAACACGTCCTGTGCGGGTGGGCCGGAGACGATGTTGTAAGAGACGGCCGTGCCCAGCGGCGCCAGGCTGTGCAGGCAGTCGATCAGGGTCTGTCCGCCGATCGGGTCCAGCGCCAGGTCCACCCCCGCGCCACCGGTGAGGTCCTTGACGCGCTGCGGCAGGTCCGGCCCGGCCGGATCGAGCACCGCGTCGAAACCATGGGCCAGGGCATAGGCGCGCTTGTCGGCTGTGCGCGCCGTGCCCAGGGTGTGCATGCGGTGGTGCCTTGCCAGCTGCGCCAGCATGGTGGCCACGCCGCCGGAGGCTCCGGTGATGAGCACGCTGCGCGCATCGGCCCGGCCACCGTTGAGCCCGAGCAGCAGCGCCTGGGCCAGTTGAAGATTGGGCAGGCTCACGGCGTCGCAGAACGCGATGGCGTCGGGCAGCCGGTACGGTGAGGCTTCGGGGACGACGATGGCCTGAACGTAACAACCGCCGCGCTGTGGCAGGTCGCGCGCACTGACCAGCACGCGGTCACCGACTGCCCACTGCGTGACACCCAGACCCACCTGGTCCACCACACCGGCCAGTTCGGCACCGGGAATGGCGGGCAAGGGGGGCATCCATTTGTAGGTGCCCGTGCGGATCAAGGCGTCGGGGCGACCGACACCGATCGCCCGCGCGCGCACCCGCACCGAACCGGCGTCGGCCTGGGGCTCCGGCAGCTCGACCAGCTGCAGCGCATCGGGACCACCCGGCCTGTGAACCTGAACCGCCTGCACGGGGCCTGGCCTCGTTCAGGCTTGCGCCGCGATGGGATTGACCAGCGTGCCGATGCGCTCGATCTCCACTTCGCAGACGTCACCGGGCTTCATGAACAGCGGCGGCTTGCGGCTCCAGCCCACGCCCGCAGGCGTGCCGGTTGCGATCACGTCACCGGGAACGAGGGTGAAGATGGTGGAGGCGTAGCTGATCAGCTTGGCGATGGGGAAGATCATGTGGCCGGTGTGGCTGGACTGCACCACCGTGCCGTTGAGCCGCACTTCGAGCTTGAGCTCGGCGTTGGGTTCGATCTCGTCGGCGGTGACCATCCACGGGCCGAAGCCACCGGTGGACTCGAAGTTCTTGCCCGAGGCGATCTGCTTGGCGTGGAACTGCCACTCGCGCACGCTGCCGTCGTTGTAGCAGGCGTAGCCAGCCACGTGCTCGAAGGCCTTGGCCTCCGGAATGTCGCGCCCTTCCTTGCCGATGATGACGGCCAGCTCACCCTCCCAGTCCAGCGACTCCGACACGCGCGGGCACACGATGGCCTGTCCGTGGGCGACCTGCGATCGCCACACGCGCAGGAAGATGGGCGGCTCTTCGGAGAGCTCGCGCTGCATGCCGGCGGCCAGCACTTCCTTGTGGTGGTCCATGTAGTTGCGCACCGCGCAGACGATCTTTTCCGGACGCGGAATGACCGGCAGGTAAGTGATCGAAGCCAGCGAACCGTCCACCGGTTGGCCCGCGGCGTCTTGGGCTGCCTGCTGCCAGCGGCCCGCGCCCAGGTAATCGGCCAGCGTGGGGCACTGCGGGAAGGCCCGGCTGAGGTTCACGACGTTATCGCCCACGGCGGCGCCGTAGCTCTCTTGTCCGTTGTGAAGGTATGAAAGCAGTCGCATGAAGTCTCCTGACGATGGGGTGAGGTGGAAGTTTTGGGGGATCAGGCGCGCGGCGCTGGCTGCGCAAAGCGCGCCTGCCACTCGGCGATCGGCATGAAGGTCGGGTCGGCACGGCAGATGGCCTCGGTCTCGCGCATCAGTTCGTCGTCGCTCTTGTCGAGATCCAGCGGATCGCCGTGGGGCTGGGCCACGTAGTACGGTGTGTCGATGTAGACCTCCACCGTGTTGCCTTCGGGGTCCGAGAAATAGATCGACAGCGCGTTGCCGTGATTGAGCCCGCGCATCCTGGTCGCTCCGGAAGCCAGCGCGCTCTGGCGGATCTCGCGCATCGACTGGATGCTGGGGACCACGAACGAGATCTGCATCACGGTGCTGAAGGTGGCCTCCTTCGGCCGACCACCAGCGATCACGAGCTGGTGGTGCTGGTCGGGGCTGGCGCTGAGAAAGATCAGGTCCACCGGAAAGGTTTTGCCCTGGCCGCGATCCGTCTGCGTCAATCCGAAAACCCGGGTGTAGAAGTTCGCCAGCAGGTCGGGGTCGGTGGCGTAGATGCCGAAGTGAGAAGGCGTGGGTCGGGTCACGGAAAGCATGGGCAGCCCTTCTGGAAGGTGGCGGAAACAGGGGTGTCAGTTGACGGCGGAGCGCATGCGCTGCAACGCCGCTTCCACGTTGCGCTGCGTGCCTTGCGTGTGCTCGGCCAGCAGGGCGCAGGCGGTGTCTGCGTCGCGCTTGAGCACCGCTTCCAGCAGGCGCTTGTGTTCGCGGTTCTTGCTGCGCGAGCTCACACGGTGGCGCGCGGAAAAGCGGCGGTAGCGTTCGGCCTGATCGAACAGGCTCGCGCTCAAGGCCAGTTGCCGCTGCGACGGGCAGCCCGCCAGCAGGCTCATGTGAAAGTCCCGGTGCACCTGGCTCCAGGTCTCATCGAGCACCTGGGGGCCTTCGCCGAGCTGGGCCTCGGCGCGCTCCAGCCGGTGGGCGGCCGCCACCACGGTGGCTTCCCACGCATCGTCGCCGTGTTCGATGGCCAGGCGCAACGCCGGCACTTCCACCGTCAGCCGCATGTGGGTCAGGTCGGCCAAGTCTTCTGATGAGATCGGTGCCACGCGAAAGCCGCGCCGGTCGTCCGCCCTGACCAGTCCCTCCTGGCTCAGACGGTTCAAGGCCTCTCGAAGCGGACTGCTCGAATAGCCATAGGCCTCCTGCAGCTCGTCCACCTTGAGCTTGGCGCCGGGGGCGTGGGCACCGCCGATGACATCGCGCCGCAGGCGCAGGAACGCCTGCTCCGACAGCGTCTGGCCGGTGTGGGTGGTAAGTTCATGATGGATTGTATTTTGCACAAAGTGAATTTTGTGCATAAAACATCTTTTATGCAAGATGTTTCTTTGGCGGCAGACGTATTGACTCTCGTGCCGGATCGGACGGATCGGATTGGTGCGGGCCGGCGTCCATTAGTGACCGTTCGATACGGTTACTTCAAAAACCACACGAGCCGTGCCGCCAGCAAAGCGTCATTACCTCCCGTGCCACGTCGGCGCAGGAGGCTCCTCGATGAAACGCCCATCGCTCAGCTCCGCCAAGTCCCACCCTCGCTCGAAGCCCAAACCAAAGCCCAGAATCCAGAAGCTGCCTGCCCACCTCGACGTCTCCCAAGTCCGTCGCTGCACCCCCAAACCCGCCGTTGCGACACAGCTCGTTGATCGGCAAGCCGGCCTCGGCCTGCTTGAGGAAGCAGATGATTGGTTCTTCGGTGAATCTGCTCTCCTGCATGTCCGTCCTTCTCCTGGTGGTTGACGGACTTCACCAGCTTCAACTTGGTACGGCCGGAGGGGCCAGGTCACTCTCACCGTCGAGAGGAGAGAGATGAACTCCCCAAGGCCTGGAGAAACTCCCCTGGCGGCAATGCAGAGAGTGGGCAGAGAATTTGAGGCATCCCGAACCTGCGGGAACACTGGGGTTCGGCCAACAAAAAAGCCCCTGGGTAACAGGGGCTTCTGGACTTGCTGGCGGAGAGGGTGGGATTCGAACCCACGGTACCTTGCGGTACGCCTGATTTCGAGTCAGGTACATTCGACCACTCTGCCACCTCTCCGGTGTTGGTCTTCGTCGAGAACCGGCGAGTATAGCAGGCGATCAGAGCCCGGTCGTTTGCGTGCGTGGCGCGCAAGGCCGGTGAGACAATGCGCCTACCGCCGCACTCAACCCACCCATGCTCGTCGACACCCAACCCGCGACCTACCAACACGTGCCGGCATCGCCCGAAGTGCGTGACCATTGGGTGAACTCCCAACTCATCGGGGTGTTGATGGACAACATGGGTCCGTCGCTGGTGGCGGCCACGCTCTCGCTGCCGGTGCTCGTTTACATGATGGCGGGTGAGGTCAGCACGGTTGGGTTGCTGGTCTGGACCGGTTTGATGCTGGCCATGCTGGTCTACCGCTACCGATTGATCGGTATTTACCGTTTGCGCTATGACAGCCTGGAAGGGCCACAGCGCATCACCTTCATCAACCGCTACCACTGGACCTGGGCCGCCGTGGCTTTGCTGTGGGGCGGGCCTGTTTTGCTGAGTTACCAGCAGGCGCCTGTGGCCACGCAGTTCGTCTGCGCTCTGGTTGTGCTGGGCCAGGGCTTGCTCACACTCACCGCCTTCAGTTCCTACCTGCCGGTGTACCGCACCTACGCCAACGCCCTGATGCTCTCGGTGTTCCTGAGTCTGGTCGGCGTCACGGTATTTTCAGCCCAGCCGGCTGGCTCGATGCAGACCGGACTGGTGTTGATGGCGCTGCTGGTGGCCTTCTGGGGGTTGCTCTTCATGACGGGCACGCGCATGCATCAGGTGCACCACGCCAGTTTTGAGTTGCAGTTTTCCAATCAGGAACTGATCGACTCGCTCACATTGCAGACCCGTGCCTCGTTGCGCGCGGTGGCCACCAAGAACCGCTTTCTGGCGTCAGCCGCGCACGACCTTCGCCAGCCTGTGCATGCGCTCAGCCTCTATGCCGATTGGCTGGCCACCGAGCCCGAGATGGCGCGCGACATTGCGCCGCGAATACTGCAGTCCACCCGCGCCATCAACGAGTTGTTTGATTCGTTGTTTGACCTCACGCGCATCGACGCTGGCAACTACAAGGTGCGGTTGCAGCACGTGGACGTGGAGAAGCTGTTTGCCGATCTGTCGCTGCAGTTCGAGCCGGTGGCGGTGGGGAAATCGTTGCGCCTGCGTTCCCACACGCGTCCCACCACGCTGTGGTCGGACCCAGTCGTGCTGCGTCGCATTCTTGGCAACCTCGTGTCCAACGCGCTTCGGCATACCCACCAGGGCGGCGTTTTGCTGGCCCTGCGTCATCGCGAGGACATGCTGGTGTTTGAAGTGTGGGACACAGGTGTCGGCATTGCGCGCGAGCATCAGCAGGCAATTTTTCAGGAGTTCTTTCGCGTGTCGCAACACCAGGGCACCGAGGACAGCCTGGGTCTGGGTTTGACGATCGTGTCCAAGCTGGCGTCGCTGATGGGCTACCAGCTGGCCCTGACTTCTGAGGCGAACCGGGGCAGTGTGTTCAGGGTGATGTTGCCTGCCTTCACCCAGCAGGAGGCTGCTGGCCTGCCCGAGCCCACGGTGGTGCGCAGCGCGGCCTGACACAGGCCGCTGCACCTGCGGGGTCAGAGGTCCAGCAAGCCTGCGGTGCGGGCGAGGTGGCTGGCCTGCGAGCGGCTCTTGACGTTGAGCCGGCGGAACAGACGCCACAGGTGCACTTTGACCGTGTGTTCACTGATCTGGAGTTGTTCCGCGATGTCGCGGTTGCTCAGGCCACGGTCAAGCATGACCAGCAGTTGTTTCTGGCGCTTGGAAAGCTTGTCCGGAATGGTGGGAGCGTTTTCGTCTTCGACTTCGTCGGTCAGGAATTCGCGCAGCACCTTGGCGATCTGCGCTGCACCGGCAGATTTCTCCACGTAGGCGTCGGCACCGGCCTCGCGGGCGAGGTCTTCGTAGTCGGATGACGGCGAGGCCGACAGCACGATCAACGACGTGTCGGGCAGCATTTGGCGGACTTCGCGCACGCCAGACACACCGTTGGTGTCGGGCAGTTTGAGATCGAGACAAACCAGCTCCGGCTCACCGTGTTCGGCAATGGCCTTGCTCACGGAGGCCAGCCTTTCGAGTTCAATCACCTGGGTCGAGGCCCGAAGGCGGCGAAGCAGCATGACGACGGCTTCGCGCATGAGCGGGTGGTCGTCAATAACAAAAATACTCATATCGGGCTGTGCTGGTAATAATTGGTTTCAACCAAAGAGCATATCGACAAGTTGAACCTTTGGCGATAGTCGCCTCCGGCGAAAACAGTCCGTGGATGGGACTTGTTGCACGATATGTGTCACCCGGTTTGGGCTGGCATCGGATACCCCACATGGTACGCCCATGGGAGCGGGGATGTTATCCAAAAGAAGGCGCCCTTTCGTAACATCGGTTTGTCGGGGCATTGCTGCATCCAGATCACGCGGGATCAATTGGCGTGCTCGCTGAAAGACTGCAATGCAGCAGACACCGCTGCGGCGTCGCCCCGGGACGCCAACTGGCTGGCCATGCTTTCCAACGCCGCGTTGCCTTCGCGCTGCAGGCGCGTCATGGCTTGAGCTGCATCGCGTGGACCGATGAAGCCGGTGCTTTGCAGCAGAAGCTCGCCTTGGGCGTCGAGCAACTTGAAATAGAACAGTCCGTCTTGTTCGCGGTATTGCTTGAAGCTGGGGGACGAGCTCTTGCTGCCTTTGGTGGCCACGGGAGTTGCAGCCACCTGGAGCGGGCGCAGACCGACGGCGTGTCGCAGTCGCGATGTGAAAGGGGTGGCAATGGCGCGAGCCTTTTCAGCGCCCGCTTTCAAAGTCTTTTCAATTCGCTCGGGTTCCTGGATCAATTCGTCATAGACCAAACGAAGTGGTGCGATCTCCTGGTCCAGGCGTTCGAACAGGGCCTGCTTGGCTTCGCCCCAGGCGATGCCGTCTGCATAGGCCTTCGCCAGCGCAGCGGTTTCGTCGGTCGAGGCAAAAGCCTGGTACAGCTGGAACACGGCAGAGCCCTCGGTGGTCTTGGGTTCACCGGGAGTGCGCGAGTCGGTCACGATGCCCATGATCAGCTTCTTCAATTGCTCGCGCGGCACGAACAACGGGATGGTGTTGTCGTAGCTCTTGCTCATCTTGCGGCCGTCAAGCCCGGGCAGGGTGGCCACGTGCTCTTCGATGGCGGCCTCGGGCAGCGTGAAGTGGTCGCCGTAGAGATGGTTGAAGCTGGCCGCGATGTCGCGCGCCATCTCGATGTGCTGGATCTGGTCACGCCCCACCGGCACCTGGTGTGCATTGAACATGAGGATGTCGGCCGCCATCAGCACCGGGTACATGAAGAGGCCGGCGGTCACGCCAGCGTCCGGGTCCTCGTTGGCGGCATTGTTCTTGTCGACCGATGCTTTGTAGGCGTGTGCGCGATTGAGCACGCCTTTGCCGGTGACGCAGGTGAGGAACCAGGTGAGTTCGGGAATCTCGGGGATGTCGGACTGGCGGTAGAAGGTGACTTTCTCGGGGTCGAGCCCGCAGGCCAGCCAGGTGGCGGCAATCTCCAGCGTGGAGCGCTGCACGCGCGCGGGCTCGCCCACTTTGATGAGTGCGTGGTAGTCGGCAAGGAAGTAGAAGCTCTCGACCTGGGCCAGGCGGCTGGCGCGCACGGTGGGGCGGATGGCGCCGACGTAGTTGCCCAGGTGGGGCGTGCCCGAGGTGGTGATGCCCGTGAGGACGCGTTGTGTTTTCATGGTGCGTTTAGAGGATCAGCATGCGAAGGGGTGTGAGCAGCACTTCGATGGCTGCACCCGTGAGCATCATCAGGGGGCGCAGCCAGAGGTTGCCCACGACGCCGGTGATGACCAATGCCATCACGATGAAGAAGCCCCAGGGCTCAACGCGCGAGACCAGCACGGCCTGGCGCATGGGCAGCAGGCCCACCAGAATGCGCCCGCCATCCAGCGGTGGAAGGGGAAACAGGTTGAACGCGAACATGACCAGGTTCACCAGCACGCCCGCGCGGCACATCTGCAGGAAGAACTGTTCCTGCACACCCAGCGCCGCCAGCACATAGAGCAGAACGGTCCAGGCGATGGCCTGGAACAGGTTGGCCCCGGGCCCGGCCAGCGCGACCCACACCATGTCGCGCTTGGGGTTGCGCAGGCGCCCGAAGTTCACCGGCACAGGCTTGGCGTACCCGAACAGAAACGCTCCAGCAGTGGCGAAATACAGGATCAGCGGCATGGCGATGGTGCCAACCGGATCGATGTGCTTGGCCGGGTTGAGCGTGATGCGTCCCATGAGCTCGGCGGTGCGGTCGCCGAAGTGCCGCGCCGCATAGCCGTGTGCCGCCTCGTGCAGCGTGATGGCGAACAGCACCGGGATGGCGTAGAGGGCGACGGTTTGAACGATCTGGGCGAAATCCATGGCGGTGCGCTCGGGGCAAACGCGTATTGTCCCAGACTGGGCGAGTACCCCGCCGGGCGGGCTCAGAGGCCGAGTGGACCGAGGGCGCCCTGGCCTGAGCGAATCACCTCGGGATCTTCGCCACTGCCCATGGGCGTGAGGTCTATCACCGTGGTGGGTTCCAGTGCGCAGGCCCCCGCATCGATCACGCCGGCCAGTTCGTGCTGCAGACGCTCGCGGATCTCCTGGGCGTCGTTCAGCGGGCTGGTCTGGCCGGGCAGGATCAGCGTGGTGGAGAGCAGCGGCGCGCCGTGCAGGCCAAGCAACTCCAGCAGCGTCTTGTGCTCGGGCACGCGCAGGCCGATGGTCTTGCGCGAGGGATGGCTCAGGCGACGCGGCACCTCCTTGCTGGCCTCCAGGATGAAGGTGTAGGGCCCCGGTGTGGCGAGTTTCAAGAGCCGGTACTGGCGGTTGTCAACCCGCGCGTAGCTGGCGAGTTCACTCAGGTCGCGACAGATCAGCGTGAGGTGGTGCTTGTCGTCCACCTGGCGGATGCGGCGCAGGCGGTCGGCAGCGGTCTTGTCGTCGAGGTGGCAGACCAGCGCGTAGCTTGAATCGGTGGGCACGGCCAGCACACCGCCGCGCTCCAGCAGCTGCACCGCCTGCTTGAGCAGGCGCGGCTGAGGATTCTCGGGATGGACTTCGAAGAACTGGGACATGGCGCGATTGTGTTCCGGCTCAGGCCTCGGGTTGCTCCACCGGCAGGCGCCGGTCGCGCGCGGTGAGCCAGCTGGCGGTGGCGCCGCACAGGACGATCATCGCGATGCCGATCAGCTCCAGGCGGCCCGGCACATGGCCGAACACGAGCCAGCCGCAGAACATGGCAAAGCCGATCTGGCCGTAGAGGTAGGGCGTGAGCGTGGACGCCTGCGTGCGTTGGAACGCCAGGATCAGCAGGAAATGGCCGACCGTGCCCATCAGGCCAATCAGGCACAGGAGCGCGAAGGTGGCCGCGTCGGGCACGGCCTGCCACACCACGGGGAGCACGAGGCTGGAGAGCAGTGCCCCGACCCAGCCGGTGTAGAAGTGCATGGTCATGGGGTCTTCGGTGCGCGCCATCTTGCTGGTGAGGATCTGGAACCAGGCGTAGGTGAACACCATCACCAGGGGCAGCAGGCTGGCCCAGCCGATCACGTCACCGCCGGGTTGCACCACCAGCAGCGCGCCGGCGAAGCCGCCGCACACCAGCAGCCAACGCAGCGGCGCGACGCGCTCGCGCAGGAACAGCGCTGCCAGCAAGGTGACCACCAGCGGCGTGATCATGACGATGGCGGTGAATTCGCCCACCGGCATGTACTGCAGGGCCACGAACGAAATGGCGCTCACCGCCAGCAGCAGGGTGCCGCGCAGCACCTGGAAGCGGGGGTGGGCGGTTTGCACCAGGCTGCGCCCGCGCAGCGGCAGCATGACGGCGCTCACCAGCACCGCGTGGAAAACGTAGCGAAACCACACCGCCAGCAGCACCGGTACAAAGGCGCCGACGTATTTGACGGTGGTGTCCAGCACGGCAAAACACGCCGTGGCCAGGACCAGAAAGCCGATGCCGAGCGCGGCCTGCGCGGGCGGGTAACGCGTTGGCTGCGCCATCACTGCAGGATGCGCGACTGCAGCAGTTCCCATACCGGCGTGACACTGCCCGGCAGGTCTGGCAGCTTGCCCAGATCGGTGTGGCTTTCCTCGGGGCTGTGGAAGTCGCTGCCGCGCGAGGCGGCGAGGCCGAATTCCTCACAGTAGCCCGCGTACTTCACGTAGTCGGACTGGTTGTGCGCGCCGGTCATCACCTCCACCGCCTGGCCACCGTGGTTCTTGAATTCGGTGAACAGCGCGAATTCTTCATTGGGCGTGAGCTTGTAGCGGCCCGGGTGGGCGATCACCGCCACGCCGCCGGACTGCGTGATCCAGCCCACCGCGTCGGCCAGTTTGGCCCAGCGGTGCGGCACGAAGCCGGGCTTGCCTTCGGTGATGTATTTGCGAAAGACGTCGTTGGTGTCCTTGCTCACGCCGATTTCCACCAGGTAGCGGGCGAAGTGCGAGCGCGAGATCAGTTCGGGGTTGCCCACGTATTTCAAGGCGCCCTCGTAGACACCTTTGATCCCCACGCGCGCGAGATCGTCGCTCATGTCGCGCGCCCGCTGTTCGCGCCCGCCCCGCGTGGCCAGCAAGCCGGCCAGCAGAGCGGGGTGCGTGTGGTCCATGCCCAGGCCGACGATGTGCACCGTGATGCCCAGGAAGGTCACCGAGATCTCGACGCCGGTGAGGTAGCTCATGCCCACTGCACGCGCAGCCGCCATGGCGCGGTCCTGGCCACCGAGTTCGTCGTGGTCGGTCAAGGCCCACAACTCCACGCCGTTGGCCTGTGCGCGCTGCGCCAGTGCCTCGGGCGTGAGAGTGCCGTCGGAGACGACGGAGTGGCAGTGCAGGTCGGCGTTGGTCAAGGTGTTCACAAGGTCATTTTAGGTTTTACCCACTCACCCTGTGTTGCGCAGGCCGGCCGCAATGCCGTTGATGGAGATGTGGATGCCGCGGCGCACCTTTTCGTCGGTGTTGGCCTGGTTCTCGTCCGCCCTGTAGCGCCGCACCAGTTCCACCTGCAGGTGGTGTAGCGGGTCGATGTAGGGGAAGCGGTGGCGCATGGAGCGTTGCAGCGCGGCGTTGTTCACCAGGCGCTGCTTTTCACCTGTGATGAGGGCCAGCGCATCAGCTGTGCGGTGCCATTCGGCCTCGATGGCGGTGAATACCTGCTTGCGCAGGCGCTTGTCGGGCACCAGTTCGGAGTAGAGGGACGCGAGTGCCAGATCGCTCTTGGCGAGCACCATGTCCATGTTGGAGAGCAGGGTGCTGAAGAAGGGCCACTGCTTCACCATCTTCTGCAGCAATGCTTTTTGCGCAGCCAGGCCCTTGGGGCCGTCGCGATGCAAAAAGGAGTGCACGGCCGAACCGAACCCGTACCAGCCCGGCAGTGTGAGGCGGCACTGGCCCCAGCTGAAGCCCCAGGGGATCGCGCGCAGGTCTTCGATCTTTTGCGTGGCCTTGCGCGAGGCTGGGCGCGAGCCGATGTTGAGCTCGGCGATCTCGCGAATCGGTGTGGATGCGAAAAAATACTCGGCAAAACGCGGGGTGTCGTACACCAGCGCGCGGTAGGCCGCCATGCTCTGGCGCGAGAGCTCGTCGGCTGCGGCCAGGAAGGCTGCTGGCGCGTTGCGCGTGGGCTTGAGCAGCGTGGCTTCCAGCGTGGCGGCCACCAGCGTCTCCAGGTTGCGCCGGCCGATCTCGGGGTTGGCGTATTTGGAGCCGATCACCTCGCCTTGTTCGGTCAGCCGGATCTGGCCACGCACCGTGCCGGGGGGTTGTGCCAGGATGGCCTGGAAACTTGGGCCGCCACCCCTTCCGACGGTTCCGCCCCGGCCATGAAACATCCGCAACTGGATGGGTTTGTCCCGGCCCTGATTGAGCGCGTCGAACAACTCGACCAACGCAATCTCCGCCCGGTACAGCTCCCAGTTGCTGGTGAAGATGCCGCCGTCCTTGTTGCTGTCGGAGTAGCCGAGCATGATGTCCTGCTCGCAGTAACCGTCGACCGCACCGCGCTCGACCATGGCGCGCACTCCGGGCAGTGCCAGGTACTCGCGCATGATGGGCGCAGCGTTGCGCAGGTCTTCGATGGTCTCGAACAGTGGCACCACGATCAGGTCGCACAAGGCATCGTCCATCAGCGTGCCGCGCATCAGCCCGGCCTCTTTCTGCAGCAGCAGCACCTCAAGCAGGTCGCTCACGGTTTCGGTGTGGCTGATGATGGCGTGGCGAATGGCTTGCGCTCCGAAGCGCTCTCGTCCACTGCGGGCCGTGTCGAAGATTGCCAGCTCGCCCAGCGTGTGGGCCGAGTAAGTGACGCTAGGCACGCGCAAGGGTCGCGCGTCGTTGAGCTGGCGCAGCAGCACAGCCCGCTTGCCGGCCTCGTCGAGCTGCGAATAGCTCGATTCGATGCGCGCGGCAGCGAGCAGCTCGGCCACCACCTCCTCGTGCTTGTCGGAGCTCTGTCGCAAATCGATGGTGGCCAGGTGGAAGCCGAACACCTGCACCGATCGCATCAGCGGCTGAAGGCGCGCGCGCGCCAGCGCAGCGCCGTGGTGCGACTTGAGCGAGGACTCGATCGTGCGCAGGTCGTCCAGCAGCTCGGAGGCGCCGGTGTAGGCGTCTTGTGGCGCGACGGCGTGGCGTGCTGCTTCGCCGCCGGTGAGGTGGTGCAGCGTGGCGGCGAGGCGTGCGTACATGCCGGTGAGTGCTCGGCGGTAGGGTTCGTCCTGGCGGTGGGCGTTGGTGTCGGGGGAGCGCTCGGCCAGGGCCTGCATGGCCGGGCTCACGCTGGTCAGCATGGCCGACACCGAGAGCTCGGCGCCGAGGTAGTGCAACTGCGTGAGGTGGTGGCGCAGCACCATGTCGGCCTGGCTGTGCAGCGCAAGTTCGAGTGTTTGCGCGGTCACGTTGGGATTGCCGTCGCGGTCGCCTCCGATCCACTGACCCATGCGCAGGAAGGGCGCGATCACGGCACTCTCTCCGCTGTGGCCCAGGCCTTCTTCCAGCTCGCGGTACAGGCGCGGGATCTGCGTGAGGAACGTGGCCTCGTAGTAGCTCAGCGCGTTTTCGATCTCGTCGGCCACGGTGAGCTTGGTGAAACGCAGCAGCCGCGTCTGCCAGAGCTGGGTGACGCGGGCGCGGATCTGCGCTTCGATGTCGGCGCGCTCGCGTGGCAGGCGTTCCTGTTCGTCGCGCTCGCCCAGCAGGCGTGCGATGGCGCGCTCGGCGTCCAGGATGCTCTTGCGCTGCACTTCGGTGGGGTGGGCCGTGAGCACCGGCGAGATGTGGCTGAGCGCCAGCGTGTCGACGATGGCACCCGGTGCGATGCCCGCCTTGTGCAGGCGCTGCATCGTGCGCGCCAGACTGCCTTCTTGCAGGTCTCCAGCGCGCTCGTGCACAGCGCGGCGGCGGATGTGGTGGCGATCTTCGGCCAGGTTGGCCAGGTGGCTGAAATACGTGAAGGCTCGGATCACACTCACCGTCTGCTCACCGCTCAGGCCCTTGAGCAGCTTCTTCAGGGCCTTGTCGGCCGACTGGTCGGCATGGCGGCGAAAGGCCACCGAGAGCTGGCGGATCTGCTCGATCAGCTCAAAGGCCGCCTGGCCTTCCTGTTCGCGGATCACGTCGCCCAGGATGCGGCCGAGCAGGCGGATGTCGTCGATCAGGGGCTGGTCCTTGTCGGCGCGGCTGGAGGGACGGGTGCGGGTGGGCGCGATCGTTCGGCTCATGGTGTGGGGGTGAGGAATGGCCTGCCGACAGGGCCGGGCTTTCTGGGGAAAACCCGGTGGGAAGGCCATGCTAGCATCCCAAAACACCCTGCCCGGTTACGAACCGGGTACCAAATTTCGCGGGTTGTGCCGTGCTCAGATTCTTCCATCCGCCCATGCCCACTTCCACCTCCCTGGCCATCACCATCGCCACCCGCGAGAGCCGCCTGGCGCTGTGGCAGGCCGAACACGTCAAGGCCTTGCTCGAAGGGCTCGGACACCGGGTGACGCTGCTGGGCATGACCACGCTGGGCGACCAGATCCTGGACCGCAGCTTGTCCAAGGTGGGGGGCAAAGGTCTGTTCGTCAAGGAGCTCGAAGTCGCGCTGGAAGAGGGCCGCGCCGACATTGCGGTGCACTCGCTCAAAGATGTGCCGATGCAACTGCCCGACGGCTTTGCGCTGGCCTGCGTGATGGAGCGCGAAGACCCGCGCGATGCCTGGGTGTCGCCGCACTGCGCCGGCCTGGCCGATCTGCCTGCGGATGCGGTGGTGGGTACCTCCAGCCTGCGCCGCCTGGTGTTGTTGCGCGAATCGCTGGACCGTCTGGGCCGCACCGATGTGCGCATCGAACCCCTTCGCGGCAACCTCGACACGCGACTGCGCAAGCTCGACGAAGGCCAGTACCACGCCATCGTGCTGGCCGCGGCTGGCCTCAAGCGGCTCGGCCTGGGCCAGCGCATCCGCCTCATTTTTGAGCCGGCCGACTCCTTGCCCGCCGCCGGCCAGGGCGCACTCGGCATCGAGGTGCGCGCCGACCGACAAGACCTGATCGACGCGCTGGCGCCGCTGGCGCACACCGCCAGCTGGCAGCGCGTGGCGGCCGAGCGCACCGTCTCCCGCGCCATGGGCGGCAGCTGCTCCATGCCGCTGGCGGCCTACGCCGACTGGCAGGCAGACGGTACTTTGAAGCTCGACGCCGCCTGGGGCGATCCACTGGGCCAGCAGGCCGTGGTGCGGGTGAGCGCCCAGGCGCGCGTGCAAACGTTGGTCGAGGCCGAGGCGCTGGGCCAGCGCGTGGCCACCGACTTGCGCGCCGCCGGCGCCACGCCGCCGCCGGTGGAGGTCTGAGGCCTTGGGTGAGACCTCCGCCCAGCGGCCCGCACCCGGCCGCGCGGCGCGGCTGATCGTCACCCGTCCTGCGGGCGAGGCCGCCCACTGGGTGCAAGCGCTGCGTGCTCAAGGCTGGCCAGCACAGGCCTTGCCCTTGATCGATATTGGCGAGCCGTCGTCGTTCGAGGCCAGGCAGGCGTTGCAGGCCTGGCGCGCGAACTGGTCGCAGGTCGATGCACTCTTGTTCGTGAGCGGCGCGGCCGTGAGCCATTTCTTTGCCGAGGGTGCGGTTGCACGTCCGCCTGGGCCGTTCACCACACGCTTCTGGGCTCCGGGGCCCGGCACCGCGCGCCAGCTCGCGCAAGCGCTCGGCGCCCTGGGCATCGCGCCCGAGCGCATCGACTCGCCGCCAGCCGATGCCGCGCAGTTCGACTCCGAGCACCTGTGGCCCGTGGTCGCCCCGCAAGTGGTGGCGGGAAGCCGGATCCTGATCGTGCGGGGCTCGTCCACCGAAGCGCCTGCAGCCGAAGGCGCGGTGCCCGGGCATGGGCGCGACTGGTTGATCCGCCAGTGCGAAGCCGCGGGCGCCCGGGTCGAAGGCTGCGTGGCCTACGAAAGACGCCCGCCGGAATTCGGCGACGCTGATCGTGCACTCGTGGCGCAGGCGACCCTGGCGGGCAGTGTGTGGCTGTTCAGCAGTTCCGAGGCGGTGGCTGCCCTGTGCGCGGCGCAGCCCTTGGCCCGCTGGACCAAGGTCACCGCACTGGTGACGCATCCACGCATCGCCCAGGCGGCGCGCGAGGCGGGCTTCGGGCGTGTGATCGAATCACGACCGAGCCTGCCCGACGTGTTGCGCGCCCTAGAATCAGAGTGCATCGCACCATGAGCACCAACCAACCCGCCCACCCCTCCAACGACCCTGCGGCGACCGCCGTGGCGCCGGGCCCTGCAGCGCTGCTGCCTACTGCGCCGGTGCGTCGCCCTGGTGCCTGGCTGGCGTGGCTGGCCGTGCTGCTGGCTGCGCTGGCCCTCGTCCTGGCCGGTCTGCTGTGGCAGAAGCTCAGCTTCACCCAGCAAGAGCTTGCCCGCCGCGCGCAAGACAGCACCGACCAGGCGGCTGAAGCCCGCACCATGGCCGCGCAGTCCGAGGCGCTGGCGCAGGAGCTGCAGGCGCGCCTGGCTGTGGCGGAGGTGCGCTTGTCCGAAGTGAGCCTGCAGCGCAGCCAGCTCGAAGAACTCATGTTGGCGCTCTCGCGCTCGCGCGACGACAACCTCGTGCAAGACCTGGAGTCGGCGGTGAAGCTGGCGCAGCAGCAGGCCCAGCTCACCGGCAGCGCCCAGCCCATCGTCTCTGCGCTGCAGGCGGCCGACCAGCGCATCGCCCGAGCCGCCCAACCACGGCTCAACCCGGTACAGCGCGCCATTGCCCGCGACATCGAGCGCATCCAGGCCGCTCCGCTGGCCGACATTCCCGCGCTGGCTTTGCGGCTGGACGAGTTGGCCCGGCAGGTGGACGAGTGGCCCGTGCTCAACCAGGTGGGCTTGCAAAAGGCCGCGCCCGCGGTTCGCAAGGTCGCACCAGAGCCCGTGCAACCGGTGACAAAGAGCCCTGCCGAGCCGACCCCCGCAGCCCAGGAGCCGGCGCTGGAAAGCGAAGCGGTTGCCGAAACGGGAGGTTTCAGCCGGGGCTGGGCGCGTGTGTCCGCCTGGTGGAGCGCCCTGTGGCAGCGCACCTGGACCGAGGTCACGCGCAGCGGCCGCGAGCTGGTGCGCGTGAGCCGCATCGACCGGCCCGAGGCGGCGCTGCTCGCGCCCGAGCAGGCGTTCTTTCTGCGTGAAAACATCAAACTGAAACTGCTCAACGCCCGTCTGGGCCTGCTGGCACGGCACATGGCCGCCAGCCAGGCCGATGTGATTGCGGTCGAGGCGTCCATCGCGCGCTACTTCGACACCAGTGCTCCCCGGGTGGCCAGCGCGCAGACCTTGCTGGGTCGCCTGCGCCGCGATCTGGTCGACAGCGAACTGCCGCGTCCGGATGCGACGCTGGCCGCCCTGGCCGCCGCAGCGGGAGGCCGCTGATGCATCGCCGTCAACGGGGCGCGATGCGCAGCGTCTTCTGGTTGCTGGGGCTGGCCGGCGTGGCGGTGGCGCTGGCCTTGCTGGTGGGGCACAACGCAAGCACGGTCACGCTGTTCTGGCCCCCTTACCGGTTTGATGTCTCGTTCAATTTCGTCCTGTTTTGCCTGATCGCTGGCTTTGTCCTGCTGCACGCCGCCTTGTTGGCCGTCGGTCTGGTTCGAGATCTGCCCGAACGGGCTCAGCGCTGGCGCAACCAGCAAGTCGAACGCTCGGTGGTGGGCTCGGTGATGGACGCACTGGCGCACCAGCTGGCGGGCCGCTTCGTGCGCGCGCAGTCGGCGGCGCAGCACGCACTCGAACAGCTCAAAGCCGTGTCGCCGGGTCAGTGGCCGCGCCGTGACCAGTTGCAGGTGCTGGCGCACTTGCTGGTCGCCGAAAGCGCGCAGTCGTTGCAAAACCGCGAGCGGCGCGACGAAAACCTGCAGGCTGCGCTTGATCCCGCCCTGGCCAAGGGTGCACCCGATGCGTCCGAGGGCGCCCTCTTGCGCGCGGTGCGCTGGGCGGTGGAAGACCGCGATGTGGAGGCCGCCCGCAGCCGGCTGGCCGAATTGCCGCAGGGCGCGGGCCGACGTATTCAGGCGCTGCGGTTGAAGCTGCGCGTGGCCCGCCTTGGCGGCGCCACGGCAGAGGCGCTGGAGACCGCGCGCCTGCTGGCCAAACACAAGGCGTTTTCACCCGAAGCCTCGCGCAGCATCGTGCGCGGGCTGGTGCTGGACGCCCTGCGCGAAGCACATGACATGGCCCAGCTGGAGGCCGTGTGGAACGGGCTGGACACCAGTGAGCGCGACATGCCCGAGCTCGCACTGGCCGCTGCGCAGCGCGGAAACCTGTTGGTGCTCCAGCGCGGTGACGGTGACAGTGACGGTGATGAAGCCCGCGCGGTGGCCGCGCGCCTGCGCTCGTGGCTGGAGCCGCTGTGGCACGGATTCGACGCCCTGACACCCACGCAGCAGCGCCAACTGGTGGTGGCTTTTGAGCCCGGCCTGTCGCAACTCGACAGCGCCTGGCTCGCACGCCTGGAGCAGCAGCAGCGCCTGTCGCCCAACAACGCTTTCCTGCAATACCTCGCCGGGCAGGCCTGTATGCAGCGCCAGCTCTGGGGCAAGGCCAGCCAGTTGCTAACGCAGGCCAGCCATGGCCTGAGCGACGCCGCGCTGATGCGCCGCACCTGGCGTTCATTGGCTCGACTGGCCGAAGAGCGCGGTGACGAGGCGGCGGCGCAGACGGCGTGGAAACGGGCCGCGCTGCTGGACTGAACAACCTTTGCTCACCCCCAAAAGAAAAGCGCCCGAAGGCGCTTTTCTTTTGGGGGTGTACCCCGTCAGGCGCAGGCGCCTGACGGAAGGTTCCGATCAGCGAGCCTCGAAGGGCAGCTGCATGTCCCGGAGATCCTTGCGGGTCTCGACCAGCACCAACGGACCATCGTCCAGCACCACCGCTGGCTTGGGCTCGCGCGGCACGTGCACCGGCTTGGGCTCGGCCGCGATCGCGGCTTGCACCTGGGCCACCTTGTCGGCGTTGGAGTTGACCCACTCCAGACCGCTGGCTTGGGCGACCTGTTGCATCTCGTCCATGGGCAGCGAGAAGCCGGCCACTTTGGGCAGACCGCGGGCGACCGGCGCTGCGGCCACCACGGGTGCAGCGGGCTTGGGTGCTGGTGCTCGCGGGGCTGGTGCCGGGGCGACCACAGGGGCTGCGGCCACTGGTTCCATCACGGGTGCTGCCGGCTGCATCTGCGGTGCTGCGATCGGTGCTGCCACCGGTGCGGGCGCGGCCACAGGAGTCTCGTCCACCACCGGTGCGGGCGCTGCCTCCACGGGCAGGCTGAAGTAGCTGCGCGTGGGGGCTTCGTCCACCGACTCGTGTGCGGGTACCGGGGTCGAGGCTGCCGCAAAGGCCACTTCGTTCGCGGGCATCTCGGCAGCGGGTGCTGCCTGACCTTCGCCGCCTTCAGGAGCGCCTTCGCGTGGGCCGCGCTCGCGGCGGTCACGGCCATAACGGTCACGGCTGCGGCGCTCGCGCGGGGCGCGCGGCGCGCCCTCGCTGCCGTCGGCCATCTCGCCTTCGCGGGGCGCGTCGGTGTTGTCGCCAGCTTCCAGCGCAGCCGTTGCAGCATCACCCTGGGCGATCGGGGCTTGGCCCTCAGCGCCTTCTGCCGGACGGCGGCGGCTCTCGCCACCGCGCCCACCACGACCACGGCGCTGGTTGTCACCGCCTTCGTTCGTTTCGCCTGGTGCAGCGACCGGCGTTCCGTTCACCAGTTCAGCGGGCGCTGCGCCGTCCACTGGTGCGGCGTCGCGGCGGTTGTCGCGGCGACCATCGCCCCGGCGACCCTCACCCCGTTGTTCACCGCGACCCTCACCGCGACCTTCAGCGCGGGGCTCACCACGCGCTTCGTTGCGGCCTTCGCCGCGCGGCTCACCGCGGCCTTCGCCCCGGCGACCCTCGCCCCGACCTTCAGAGCGGCCTTCCGGGCGTCCTTCCACACGGCCTTCGGCGCGCGGTTCACGGCCTTCCACCGGGCGGCCTTCGCGACCACCCTCACGGCCACCGCGGCCGCCTTCGCGGCCACCTTCTCGTTGCCCACGGCCTTCGGCGCCGCCACGTCCACCACGGTTGCGGCCGTCACGGCCACCTTCGCGACCGCCTTCACGCGGGCCACGGCCATCGGCGCGCTCTTCGCGAGTGCCGGGCTTGGCGGCCGGCGCGGCCACCACGGGCTTGGGCGCAGAGGCAGGGGCTTCACTGCCACCGAACAGGCTCTTGAGCCAGCCGAAGAAGCCCTTTTCAGCCGGAGCCGCCACGGGAGCGGCCACAGGGGCTATGGCAGCTTTGGCTGCCACGGGAGCAGCCACCTGCTGGGCCACCACCTCGGGGCGGGGTGCGGCCACAGGCGCAGGACCATCGGGCAACACCCCTTTGATCACCGGCTCTTGTTTGTTGGTGCGTTCCTGGCTGCGGCGGGTGAAGCCGGTGGCTTCGTCCGGCTCGTCGGCCAGTTTGTAGCTGGCATCCAGGTTGTCCAGGCGCGGGTCGTCGTGCTTCAGGCGCTCGAGCTTGTAGTTGGGCGTGTCCAGCGATTTGTTGGGCACCAGCAGCACGTTGATGCGCTGCTTGAGTTCGATCTTGGTGATCTCGGTGCGCTTCTCGTTGAGCAGGAAGCTGGCCACTTCGACCGGAACCTGCACCAGCACGGCGGCCGTGCTGTCTTTCAGCGACTCTTCCTGGATGATGCGCAGGATCTGAAGCGCCGACGATTCGGTGTCGCGGATGTGGCCAGAGCCACCGCAGCGCGGGCAGGGGATGGATGAACCTTCGTTCAGCGCGGGCTTGAGGCGCTGGCGGCTCATCTCCAGCAGGCCGAACTTGCTGATGGCGCCGAACTGCACGCGGGCGCGGTCCTGGCGCAGCGCGTCGCGCAGGCGGTTTTCCACGTCGCGGCGGTTCTTCGACTCGTCCATGTCGATGAAGTCGATCACGATCAGGCCGCCGAGGTCGCGCAGGCGCGCCTGGCGCGCCACTTCGTCAGCGGCTTCCAGGTTGGTGCGGGTTGCGGTCTCTTCGATGTCGCCGCCCTTGATGGAGCGGGCCGAGTTCACGTCCACCGCCACCAGCGCCTCGGTCTGGTCGATCACGATGGCGCCACCGCTGGGCAGCTGCACGGTGCGGCTGTAGGCGGTTTCGATCTGGTGTTCGATCTGGAAGCGCGAGAACAGCGGCGCGTCGTCGCGGTAGCGCTTCACGCGATGGCCGTGTTCGGGCATCACGTGGCTCATGAACTGGTGCGCTTGTTCAAAGATGTCGTCGGTGTCGATCAGGATCTCACCGATGTCGCCATTGAAGTAGTCGCGGATCGCGCGGATCACCAGGCTCGATTCCTGGTAGATCAGGTAGGCACCCTTGCCACCTTTGGCAGCGCCGTCGATGGCGTTCCACAGCTTGAGCAGGTAGTTCAGGTCCCACTGCAGCTCGGGCGCGTCGCGACCGATGCCGGCCGTGCGCGCGATGATGCTCATGCCGTTGGGGTATTCGAGCTGGTCCAGCGCCTGCTTGAGTTCCTGGCGGTCTTCGCCTTCGATGCGGCGGCTCACGCCGCCACCACGCGGGTTGTTGGGCATGAGCACCACATAGCGGCCGGCCAGGCTCACGAAGGTGGTGAGGGCCGCGCCCTTGTTGCCGCGTTCTTCCTTCTCGACCTGGACCAGCAGTTCCTGGCCTTCTCGGATCACGTCGTTGATGCGGGCCTGGTTGACCGGCACACCCGCGGCGAAGTACTGGCGCGAGATTTCCTTGAACGGCAGAAAGCCGTGGCGGTCCTCGCCGTAGTCCACGAAGCAAGCTTCCAGCGAAGGCTCGACGCGCGTGACAACGGCCTTGTAGATGTTGCCCTTGCGCTGTTCGCGCCCTTCGATTTCGATTTCGTAATCGAGCAGTTTTTGCCCGTCCACAATGGCCAGCCGGCGCTCTTCGGCCTGCGTGGCGTTGATCAGCATGCGTTTCATGATGCGATTTCCTTCGTTCAAACACACAAGGACGCCCGGGCTTGAGAGCCACAGGCGTCAACTCGCCGTGAACCAGCGGAAAAAGCGAACGGGGGAGGAATTGCCGGAGAGCCGTTGACCCGCAGTTCGGGGGAGGCGTTCAACACAGGCGGGCACCGAGGTGCCGCGTCGAACCGCCAGGTCAGGGCGTAGGCGCGTGGAGTTGGGTGAGCAGGGAAGGCTGGATGGCTGTCAATGACATGAATCTGGCCGGGTTATCTCTGTGTTCACTTTGTCCTCAACCAGCCCCACGTGGGAAGGCTGGTTGATTGGGGTATTCCGTAATCGGGTTCGCTGTTTTCATCAACCGGTTCGCCCGCGGCGTCGACCGCACCCTGACCGCACCAGAATTCCACGGGGAATGACTGCGGGTGCGATGGGAGGTGCCGGGTGCTGCGGGTGGCAACCATCTCACGTCGGTCCCCCGCTTTGTCGGGCCGGGAGGTCTGCGCCTTCAGTGCTTGCCGTAAACTCAAGGCAAATCAATCACTTACAGCACGTGACGAGAGTGACGCATTATAGACAGCCAACCGTCACCGTGGTGTCCTATTTCCCCCGGTTTCCCCTCGATTTCCCTTGCCTCACCCCCCAATCCCCCCAGCAGCAGCCGTGCGGCACCTCACGGTGGACGATGAGTCGGCCGGGCAGCGACTCGACAACTTCCTGATCCGCGAGCTCAAGGGCGTCCCCAAGACCCACATTTACCGGATCATCCGTTCGGGTGAAGTGCGCCGCAACAAAGGTCGGGTGAGCGCGGATGACCGCGTTCAATCGGGTGATGTGTTGCGTATTCCGCCGATTCGCCTGTCCCAGCAGGCTGAAGAAAAGCAACTCAATCCTGCGCCTGCGCGCCAATTCCCGGTGGTCTTCGAGGACGAGGCATTTCTCGCCATCGACAAACCCGCTGGCGTGGCAGTGCACGGTGGCAGTGGCGTGAGTTTTGGCGTGATCGAACAAATGCGGCAAGCGCGACCGGATGCCAAACTGCTCGAATTGGTGCATCGCCTCGACCGTGAAACCAGCGGCCTGTTGCTCATTGCCAAAAGGAAAAGTGCGCTCAAGGCCTTGCAGGATCAATTCCGTGAACGGGAAACCGGCAAGACCTATCTGGCCCTCGTCAAAGGGACTTGGCCGGCGCGGCTGAAGGTGCTGGATCAACCCTTGCACAAATACCTGCTGGCCGATGGCGAGCGGCGCGTCAGGGTGACGACCAAAGAAGACCCGGATGGCATGCACTCGGTGACCTTGGTGAAAGTGGCGGCTCGTGTGGCGGCGCCGACTGCATTGGCGGCACTGTTGCCCGATGGCCTGAGCCTGCTGGAAGTGACCATCAAGACCGGCCGCACCCACCAGATCCGGGTTCACCTGTCCCACGCCGGTTATCCGATTGCAGGCGACGACAAATACGGAGATTTTGAACTCAACCGTCAATTGGCGCGTGCAGGATTGAAGCGCATGTTTCTGCATGCGTGGCGCCTGCGATTGAGTCATCCGGTCACAGGTAATCCCTTGGAATTACATGCCGAGTTGCCTGACGAACTGCAGTCTTGGTCCGGCGGCAGATTGGCAAAAGAAGATTAGAATGCACCACTGCATCGGCAGCGTGTAATCGTGCATTCCAATCGAATACAACTTCTTTATAAGGACCCATCCAATGGCCAGCTATTCCGAACTCATGGCGCAAGCCCAAACCCTGATGGCACAGGCCGAGCAAGCGCGCAAAGACGAGCTCGCTTCCGTCATTGCCGATATCAAGGCCAAGATGAAGCAATTCGGCATCTCGGTGGCGGATCTGGGTGGCGCGGCCGGGGCCAAGAAGCCCGGCAAGTCCAAATCGGCATCTGCACCTAAGTACCGCGGCCCCAACGGTGAGCTCTGGGCGGGTGGCCCTGGCCGCAAACCCGAGTGGGTGCGCGCTGTGCTGGCGTCCGGCAAGAGTGTTGACGACTACCTGATCTGAGCCCGTCCAGACCCTTTTCAAAACCCGCTTCGGCGGGTTTTGTTATTTCCGGGCTTTGTCTGGGGCAGTCTCGCGGCTCGTTATCCTTGCGCGATGACCAAGATCCTTCTCGTGTGCATGGGCAACATCTGCCGCTCCCCGATGGCCGCCAGCGTGATGCACGCCGAGGTGGAGCGCAGGCAGCTGTCCGATCGGGTGTCGCTGGACTCGGCCGGCACCTACGGCGCACACCGGGGTGAAAAGGCCGATCGTCGCGCCATCACCCTGGCGCAGGCCCGCGGGTACAGCCAGATCGCCAAGGAGCGCTCGCGCAAGGTGAAGGACGCGGACTTCGAGCAGTTCGATCTCATCCTGGCCATGGACCGCGACAACCTGGCCAACCTGCGGCACGTGTGTCCGCCACAGCACCAGCACAAGTTGCACTTGTTTCTGGAGTACGCGGGCGTGCCGGGCTCGCTGGAGGTGCCCGACCCGTACTACGGCAACGCGGAGGGCTTCGAGGTTGTGCTGCGCTTGTGCGAAGAGGGCGCCGACGGGGTGCTCAACCGCCTTTTTGCCAGATGATCTTCTTGCCCGAGGCTTCCCAGCTTTCGTAGTGCCTGGCGTACAGGTCTTCGATGCGGTTGCGCTTGACCTTGAAGGTGGGCGTGATGATGTCGTTGTCCACGGTCCATGCGGTGGTGACCACCACGATGCACTGCAGCTGCTCGTGTGGATCGAGCGTGGCGTTGATGGACTTGAGGTGGGCGGTCAGTGACGCTTCGAGTTCGCTGCGCGCGCCGGCATCGGCCACCTTGGCGACTGCATCCGAGTTGAGCATCACGATGCCCAGCGGCTGGCCGAGGTTGGCGCCAGTGACCACGCAGGCCTCCACGGCTTCGTGCATCACCAGCTTGTCCTCGATGGGTGCGGGCGCCACGTACTTGCCCTTGCCGGTCTTGAACAGATCCTTCACGCGCCCGGTGATGCGCAGCAGGCCCTGTTTGTCGATCGAGCCTTTGTCGCCAGTCTTGAGCCAGCCGTCGTCGGTGAAGGCCTCGCGGCTCTTCTCGGGCTCCTTGTAGTAGCCCAGCATCATGGCGGAGTTGCGCATCTGCACTTCGCCGGTTTCGGGATCGAGGCGGTGTTGCACGCCCTCGTAGGCGGGTCCCACCGTGCCCTGCTGGTTCTTGCCCGGCTCGGTGAGATGGGAGAGCGCGAGGTTCTCCGTCATGCCGTAGCCTTCGTTGATGTTGAGCCCCAGCTTGCTGTACCACTGCAGCAGCGCGATGGGCATGGGTGCGGCGCCACCGGCGGCGAACTTGCACTGGTCCAGGCCCAGGGCCTTCACCACCTTCTTGCGCACGATGCCGCCGAGGATGGGAATGCCGAGCAGGCGGTTGAGTTTGGCGGGCGGCATCTTGTGGTGGATGCCCTGCTGGAACTTGACCCACAGGCGCGGCACCGAGAAAAAGATGGTGGGGCGTGCGCGCTGCAGGTCGGCGGCGAAGGTGTCGAGCGAATCGGCGAAGAACACATGCATGCCCGTGCGCAGCCAGCCGTGCTCGACCAGCATGCGCTCGACCACGTGGGCCAGTGGCAGGTACGACAGCATGCGGTCGTTGCCTGACATGGGGATGCGCTTGAGACCCGAGTCAAGCGCCCAGGCGAAGTTGGCGAAGGTGTGCATCACGCCCTTGGGCATGCCGGTGGTGCCCGAGGTGTAGATGAGGGTGGCGAGTTCCTCGCCATCGCGCAGCGGCTCGCCTGCCATGGGCTTGTTGCGCTTGCAGATCGCGTCCCAGCCGTCGCAGTTTTTCACCACGTCGGGGGGCGAGAGTGCGTAACTCATGCAGGGCAGGTCGGTCGGAACGCCGGGTTTCATGCCTTCCCAGCCGTCGAGTTTGCCCACGAAGATGGCCTTGGCTTCGCTGTGAGTCAGGATCTGGCGGATGGTCTCGGGCGCCAGCGTGGGGTACAGCGGCACCGACACGTAGCCCGCCATCCAGATGGCCAGGTCGCTCATCATCCACCAGGCGCAATTCTTCGAGAGGATCGCCACCTTGGAGCCCGGCTCCCAGCCGTGCGACTGCAGGTGCGTGGCCATGCGGCGAACCTCGTCAGCCACTTGTGCCCAGGTGAAATCCAGCACGACCCCGTTGCCCATGGGTTGCGTGAGAGCCACGCGGGTGGGAGCGGTCTGTTCCCAGTGGTACAGGCGTTGAAGGGCCAGCAACTCAGGCGCAATTCGGCTCATGTGGTTTGTCTCCTTTGTTTGTGTTGCGCATGAATCTACCAAGGCTGCCGCCTTGTGTTTAGAGAGTTTCACCTGCAAGTGAATGCGCGTCTCAAGCGGCGAAGTGCACCGACAGGCTCGGCAGTGGTGAAGTGAAGCGAGCCGACCAATGCTCGCCGGGCGCAACAGGCCAGGCATCTGTCCAGGTGCCGGTGGTGATCACGTCGCCGGCCTGCAGGTCCGGTGCACCTGGGCAGGCGCGCAAGGTCTGAGTGAAGTGCTGGAGTGCTCTCAGCGGGCTGTCCAGCACGTTCGAGCCCTGGCCTTCTTCGACGGCCCGCGCGTGCTTCAGCAAGCTCACCCGCGCCTGGGCCAGCAGGGTGTCGAGCGTTGCGGCGCTGCGGGCCAGTTCGCGCACCGGCGTGCGGCGGCCCACCAGCAGGCGCGCGTGCAGCGCGCCATCGGCCACGGTGTCGGGCGGCACAAACTTCCAGTCGGGCAGGTGCGACTGCACCACCTCGAAGCCCGGCGCCACCCAGTCGATGGCCGCAAAAAGATCATCGAGCGTGGCGTCGGGTGCGGGCGTGGCCTTCAGGCCAAACACCACCTCGGGCTCCAGCCGCGGCTGGCAGGTGTGGGCCAGCGACACGCTGCCCTCGCCCTCGCACAGGGTGAGCGTGCTGTCCCACACGCTGCCCCAGATGGGTGCGAACACGTTGTAGCGTGGCCAGATCGAGCGGTTGGTGAAACCGACCTTGTAGCCGCGCGGTTGTTCGCCGCGCGCGATGCGCAAGCGCCGCACCGCCAGCGCCTGCGCGTAGGCGTCGTCGAGCGAGAGACCGGAGGGTGCCGGCCAGAGGAGGCCTTGGTCGAGGTGGTCAAGCAGGGTGTTTGGGGTCATGGCGCCATCATATTCACGCGCTTGTTTGAACCCGTCCGAACAGGCGGTGCACCTGCGCGCGTATCCACTGGTGGGCCGGGTCCTTGGCGGTGCTGGCGTGCCAGACCAGGCGCACGTCGTAGCTGGGCGCGGCCGTGCGCGGCAGTTCCCACACGCGCATGTCCAGGCGCTGGCCCACGTTGGCCGCGTACATCTGCGGCACGATGGTGAGCAGGTCGGTGTTGAGCGCCAGCTCGGGCAGCGCGCCAAAGTGGCGCGCGCGGATCACCACGCGGTCGCTGAGCTTGGCGCGCACCAGCATCTGCTCCACGCTGCCGTGAAAGGTGGCGGTGGGTGCCGCCACGACCAGTGACGACTCCGCCAGCTGTCGCGCACTCAGTGTGCGCCCGGCCTTGCCGCTGGCGGGGCGCCAGCGCGGCGAGGTCATGGCCACGTAGTGCTCGCGAAACAGCAGCTCGGCGCGCACGCCACGGTTGCGCGGTTGCAGGATGCCGATGGCGAAATCGATCTCGCGCGATTCCAGCGCCGCGGGCACGTCATCGGCGGCCACCGAGATGTTGGTCAGGTGGGCCTGCGGCGCCTGCTGGCGCAAGGCCGCGGCCAGGGGCGGCAGAAACATCATCTCGCCCAGATCGGACAGCGAGAGTCGCCAGCGCATGTCGCTTCGCGCGGGGTCGAACTCGTCGCGCACCGTGACCGCGGTCTCCAGCAACTGCAGCTGCGTCTGCACCTCGGGCGCCAGGCGCTCGCACAGGCGCGTGGGTTGCAGGCCGCCCGGCGAGCGCACGAACAGATCGTCCTGAAAGTAGTCGCGCAGCCGGGCCAGCGCGTTGCTGGTGGCGGGCTGCGAGAGCGCAAGCGCCTTGCCGGCGGCCGTCACCGAACCGGTGCGGTGGATCGCGGCGAGCACGCGCAGGAGGTTGAGATCGAGTTGCCGAAAGTTCATCTGATGGCCTCTAAGGGTTGTCCCGAATTATCCATCTCGTGAATGCACCACATCAGATCAATCCATTGGCCAGATGAGGCGGCAGGTCCTAGATTGCGGGTCACAACACCAGGAGACACGCGGTTGGAACGTTCATTTCACAGCGAGATTGAAGCGCTGAAACTCGGCCAGGGCGAGACCTTCCAGGGTGAGGGCATCCTCGCCGTGACCAAGGCGCTGCTGCAGTCGGGCGTGACCTACGTGGGCGGTTACCAGGGCTCGCCGATCTCGCACCTGCTCGACGTGATGGTGCAGGCCAAGCCCTACATGGACGAGCTCGGTGTGCACGTGGAAGCCTGCACCAACGAGAGCTCGGCAGCCGCCATGCTGGCCGCGTCCATCATGTACCCGGTGCGGGGCGCGGTGACCTGGAAGTCGGTGGTGGGCACCAACGTGGCGTCGGACGCCTTGTCGAACCTGGCCTCGCCCGGCGTGATGGGCGGCGCGGTGATCGTGGTGGGCGAAGACTACGGCGAAGGTGCGAGCGTGATCCAGGAACGCACGCACGCGTTCGCCATGAAGTCGGCGCTGTGGCTCATGGACCCGCGGCCCAACCTGCCCACCATCGTGCGCATGACGGAGAAAGCCTTCGAGCTGTCCGAAGCTTCGAACACGCCGGTGATGATCGAGCTGCGCATCCGCGCCTGCCATGTGCAGGGCAGTTTTGTGGCCAGCGACAACATCGCGCCCGCCATCTCCAGCCGGCACCTGCAGCAGGAAGCCGCCAGCTTCAACTACGACCGCCTCTCGCACCCGCCCGCGACCTTCCGCCACGAGAAGCTGAAGTACGAAGTGCGCATGCCCGCAGCGCGCAAGTTCATCGAAGAGGCCGGACTGAACGAACACTTCGATGGTCGACACGCCGAAGTCGGGCTGATCGTGCAGGGCGGTCTGTACAACACCACCATCCGCGCGCTGCAGCAAGCCGGCCTGGCCAATGCCACCGGCGACACCGACATTCCCATGCTGGTGCTCAACGTGGTGTACCCGTTGGTGCCGGGGCAGATCGCGGCATTCTGCGCCGGCAAGCGCGCGGTGCTGGTGATCGAAGAAGGCCAGCCCGAGTTCATCGAACAGGACATCGCCACGTTGCTGCGCCGCGCCGACCTGCAGACCCGCCTGCACGGCAAGGACCTGCTGCCCATGGGCGGCGAGTACACGGCCGAAATCCTGCTCAAAGGCCTCACCGCTTTCGCGTCCGAGCACCTGCCCGCGCTGGACACGTCGGTGGCTCGGCAGTTCAGCGCCGACCTGGTCGAAACCCGCTCCCGCGCCCTCGCCGACCTCGGTGGCGGCGTGCCCGCCCGCCCGCCCAACTTCTGCACCGGCTGCCCCGAGCGCCCTGTGTTTGCCGCGCTCAAGCTGGTCGAGCGCGAGGTGGGCAAGTTGCACATCTCCACCGACATTGGTTGTCATTCCTTTGCAACCTTCGAGCCGTTTTCCTTCGGCAACTCCATCCTCGGCTATGGCATGAGCATGGCGTCCAGCGCAGCGGTGAAGAACTTCTCGGCCAAACGACCCATTGCCATCATGGGCGACGGCGGTTTCTGGCACAACGGCCTGCTCTCGGGCGTGAGCTCGACCCTGCTCAACCAGGGCGACGGTGTGCTGGTGATCATGAAGAACGGCTACACCTCGGCCACCGGCACGCAAGAGACCATGTCCACGCCCGCGTCGGACGCGCGCTTGCTGGCCGAGGGGGCGAGCGCCACCGTCAACGAACTCACCATCGAGAACACGCTCAAGGGCATGGGCGTGAAGTGGATCAAGACCGTGCACAACTACCGCGTGTCGCAGGTGCGCGATCTGCTCAAGGACGCGGTCAACTCGCCGTTCTTGGGTCTGAAGGTCGTGATCGCCGAAGGCGAATGCCAGCTGGAGCGCCAGCGCCGCCTCAAACCCATCCGCGCACGCCGCCTGAAAGAAGGCCGGCGCAGCGTGCGCACGCGTTACGGCGTGGACGAAGACACCTGCACCGGCGACCACTCCTGCATCCGCCTCTCGGGCTGTCCCACGCTCACCGTCAAGGAATCGGCGGACCCGCTGCGGCGTGAGCCCGTGGCCCACGTCACCAACGGCTGCGTGGGCTGCGGCCTGTGCGGCGAGGTGGCCGATGCCGCCGTGCTGTGCCCGTCGTTCCACAAGGTCGAGATCGTCACGCACCCGAGCTGGTGGGACCGCACCACCGACCGCCTCAACCGCTTTTTCATCGGCCTGCTGCAGCCGGCCTGATCTATGAACGCTTCCACAAACTCTTACGGCATTCTGGTCGCGGCCCTCGGCGGTGAGGGCGGCGGCGTGCTGGCCGACTGGCTGGTGCAGTGCGCGCTGCGCCACGGCCTGCCGGTGCAGGCCACCTCGGTGCCCGGCGTGGCGCAACGCACAGGGGCCACCAGTTACTACATCGAGCTGCTGCGCGAGCCGCAGCCCGGACAAGCGCTACCCGTGTTCGGCCTGACGCCGGTGCCGGGTTGTGTGGACGTGGTGGTGGCCAGCGAACTGCTGGAGGCCGCGCGCATGGTCGAGCGGGGTTTTGTGACCTCTCGCACCACCTTGTTGTCGTCCACCCACCGCGCCTACACCACGCTGGAGAAGATGCACATGGCCGATGGCCGCCAGGACCCGCAGCGCCTGCTGGGTGCGGCGCGTGCCATGGCTCGGCACACCGTGTTGTTCGACATGGAGGCCACCACCGTTCAGGCCGGTACCGTGGTGTCGGCCGTGATGTTCGGCGCGCTGGCCGGTGCCGGTGTGCTGCCCTGGCCGCGCAGCGTGTGCGAAGACGTGATCCGTGCATCGGGCAAGGGCGTGCAAGCCAGCCTGGACGGGTTTGCCGCCGCGTTCGACGAAGCGCGCCAGCCGTCGAAGCCCGAACCCTCGGTGTCGCGCGACGCACTGCAGGTGCTGGCCGACGCCGACCTGCCGCCCGCCCTGCAAGGCGACTGGACAGCGCGCCTGCAGGCCTGGCCAGCCCCGGTGCAACTGCTCGCCGCACACGGCGCCTTGCGCTGCCGCGACTACCAGAACGAGGCCTACGCCGACGCCTTTTTCAACCATGTGCAGGGCCTGGTGGCCGCGTCCACACCCGCATCGGACGCAGCGCTGAACGAGGCGGTGCGCCACCTCGCGCTCTGGATGGGTTTTGAAGACGTGATCCGCGTGGCCGATCTCAAGACGCGGCGCAGCCGCTACGCGCGCGTGGCCAGCGAGGCGCAGGCGCGCCCTGGCGACATCGTGCGCGTGACCGAGCACTTCAAGCCCGGCATCGACGAGGTGGCTGCGGTGTTGCCGCGCGCACTCGGCGAGCGCCTGGTCGCGCTGGCAACAAAGCGCGGCTGGATGGGCAAGGCCCATGTGGGCCTGCACATCCGCTCCACCAGCCTGTGGGGCTTTTTGATGCTGCGCGGCCTGGCGTGGCTGCGCCCGCTGCGCCCACGTTCGCTGCGCTACGCCCAGGAGCACGAAACGCTGGCCGTCTGGCTGGGCGCCATGCGCCAGGTGTTGCCGCAGGCGCCCGCGCTTGCGTTGGTGCTCAGCGGGCTGCCGCAGGTGCTCAAAGGGTATGGCGACACACAGGCCCGCGGCCGACTCAACTACGCGCGGCTGTGGTCCGAACACGTGGTGCCGGCGCTCACTGGTGCGGTGGACGCCGACACCGCTGCGAACCGGCTGCGCGCTGCGCTCCAGGCCACGCTGGCCGACCCCGAAGGAAAACTCAACACGGCGCACCGGCCACAGGCCGCTGCCCAACCCATCTTCTGGGCCGCCCGGCCCACGAAGGACGCACCAACGACCACGGGCGCCTGAAGCCCGGACAGCGTCTTGATCTCTCGACATCCGCCACAACAGGAGACACACCATGAAGACCCGATCCCACGCCACCCTTCGCGCCGTTGCCGCCGCCACCCTGCTGCTTGCCGCGCTGGGCGCGCAAGCGCAAGACAAGCCGGTCGAGATGAAGTTCGCCCACTGGCTGCCGGCCATGCACCCGCTGGCCAAGCTGGGCTTCGAGCCGTGGGCCAAGTCGGTGGAGGCGGCGTCCAAGGGTTCGATCAAGGTGGCGCTGTTCCCCGCGCAGCAACTGGGCAAGGCTGCCGACCACTACGACATGGCGCGCGACGGCATCGCCGAGATGACCTGGGTCAACCCCGGTTACCAAGCCGGTCGTTTCCCGCTGGTGGCGGCCGGTGAACTGCCGTTCCTGATTGCCAAACCCGGCCCCGGTTCGGCCGCGCTGGACGCCTGGTACCGCAAGCACGCCGCCACCGAAATGAAGGACGTGAAGTTTTGCTTCGCACACGTGCACGTGGGCACCTTCCACGCCAAGAAGCCGATCACCGAACCCGGTCAGCTCAAGGGCATGAAGATCCGCTCGGCCAACGGCACGGTGGCTCAGACCATGACGCTGCTGGGCGCGACCAACGTGCAGGTGTCCGCGCCCGAGTCGCGCGATGCGCTCGACAAGGGCCTGGCCGATGCCATCACGTTCCCGTGGAACTCCATCATTTCCTTCGGCATTGACAAGGCGGTGAAGTACCACAGCGACATGCGCCTGTACACGTCCGACTTCGTGTGGGTGATGAACAAGCCCTGGTACGACAAGCTCGCCGCGGGCCAGAAGAAGGTGATCGACGACCACTGCAACAACGAGTGGGCGGGCAAGGTCGGCGCGGCCTGGGGCGACGAGGAAGACGCGGGCCAGGGCAAGCTGGAGAAGACGGCCGGCCACACCATCGTGCCGATCACACCGGCCCAGCTCGACGTCTGGAAGAAAGCGGTGGAGCCGGTCTACACCCAGTGGGTCAAGTCCGCCGATGGCGTGGGCGTGCAGGGTCAGGCCGCGCTGGACGACCTGCGCAAGGAACTGGCGGCGCGCAAGGCCTCCAACTGATGAAACGCGTGTTCTCGGCCATCGAGACGATGGCCGCACTCTCGCTGCTGCTGATCGCGGTGCTGACCGCGGGCAACGTGCTGCTGCGCTACGCCTTCAGCATGCAGATCCCCGACTGGTTCGACGGATCCCAGATGCTGCAGGGCATCGCGATGTTCTGGGGCATCGCGCTGGCCACCTACTACGGCACGCACATCTGTGTGGACCTGCTGTGGGAGAGCCTCAAGCCTGCCGGCCAACGCTGTGTGGACATGATCGCCACCGCCGTGACCACGGCCTTCCTGATGCCCATGGCCTGGATGGTCTGGGTCAAGGTGGGCGGCACTGGAAGCCAGGGCACCATGGACCTGCGGCTGCCGCTGCAATGGTTTTATGCCGTGGCGGCTGTGGGTGCCAGCGTGGCGGCGCTGCTGGCGCTGGTGCGGCTGGTGCATTTGTGGCAAGGCCGTGCGGCCAGCGCCGACGAAGGCAGCGACGAACTCAACGGAGCCGCTCATGGATCGTGATCTGGTGGCCCTCCTGGGCTTCGTGGCCATGTTCGGCCTCATGGCGCTGCGCGTGCCCATCGGTGTGGCCATGGGCATCGCCGGTGTGGGCGGTTTTGCCGCGCTCACCGGGCTGCAGCCCGGGCTCAACCTGCTGGCCAACGTGCCGCTGTCGGTGCTCACCGATTACAACCTCAGCGTCATCCCGATGTTCATCCTGATGGGGGCGTTTGCCTCGCAGTCGGGCATGAGCACCGAGCTGTTTGCGGCGGGTCGGGCCTGGCTCGGACACCGCCGTGGCGGTCTGGCGCTGGCGTCCATTGCGGCCTGCGGTGGCTTCTCGGCCATCAACGGCTCGTCGGTGGCCACGGCCGCCACCATGACGCAGGTGGCCTTGCCCGAGATGCGCCGCGCTGGCTACAGCCCGGGCTTCTCGGCCGGGCTGATCGCTGCGGGCGGCACCCTGGGCATCATGATCCCGCCCTCGGTGATCATGGTGCTCTACGGCATCATGACCGAGACCGACATCACCAAGCTGTTCGCCGCCGGCATCATTCCTGGATTCATGGCCATCGGCTTTTACTGCGTGGTGGTGGCGGTCGTGGCGCGTCTGCGGCCCGATGCCATGCCCCGCGGTGAGCGCCACAGCTGGGCCGAACGCTTTGCCTCGCTGCGCGCGTTGTGGGCGGTGGTGGTGCTGTTTGTGTTTGTGCTGGGCGGCATCTACGGCGGACTGTTCACCGTGCAGGAGGCTGCGGGTGTGGGCGCCATGGGCACGCTGGCCATCGGCATGCTGCGCCGTCGGCTGGGCTGGACGCAGATCAAGGCCGCGCTCATCGGTTCGCTGCGCGTGTCGTCGGCCATCATGCTGATCGTGGTGGGGGCGTACCTGTTTGGCTACTTCCTCACCATCACGCAGTTCACGCAGAACGCGGTGGAGTTCCTGGTGCACCTGCCGGTGGGGCCGTATGGTGTGCTCGCACTGATCATGGTGGGCTACCTGATCCTGGGCGCGGTGATGGACGAGCTGGCCATGATCCTGCTGACCGTGCCCATCGTGTTCCCAGCCATGATGCAGCTGGGCTTTGATCCGGTGTGGTTCGGCGTGATCGTGGTGATGGCGGTGACCTTCGGCATGATCTGCCCGCCCGTGGGCATGAACGTGTTCGTCATCAACTCGATTGCGCGCGACGTGCCGCTGGGTTCGATCTACAAGGGCACCATGCCCTTCATCGGCGTGGACGTGCTGCGTCTGTTGATCCTGTGCGCCTTCCCGTCCATCTCGCTCTGGTTGCCTGGCTTCGTGCAATAGCCTTGTGACCCGCAGCCGGTATGCTGCGGGTCATGACCTTTCACACGCTTGAAACCCTCGAACTCATCAGCGGGGGCAGCCCCTCAGCCGCGCCCGTGGCCAGCGTCGTCGTGTTGCACGGCCTGGGGGCCGACGGCAACGACTTCGTGCCGATCGTGCAGGAGCTTGATCTGGACGCCATCGGCCCGGTGCGCTTTGTGTTCCCCAGCGCACCGGTGCGCCCGGTGACCCTCAACGGCGGCTACGAGATGCGCGCCTGGTACGACATCCATCCGCCCGTTGGCCAGTCGCGGCGAGAAGACGAGGCCGGTCTGCGCGAGTCGTGCGCGCTGGTGCAGGGTCTGCTGGACCGCGAGGCCGCGCGTGGTGTGCCACCCTCACGCACCGTGCTCATGGGGTTTTCGCAAGGGTGTGCCATGACACTCATGGCTGGCCTGCGCGCGCCGCAGCGCCTCGCCGGTCTGGTGGGCCTGTCGGGCTACCTGCCGCTGGCTGCCCGTACCTTGGCCGAGCGATCCGAGGCCAACCGCGATGTGCCCATCTTCCTGGCGCACGGCACGCACGACCCGGTGGTGGTGGTCGAGCGCGGCGCCGAGTCGCGCGACGCGCTGCAAGCGCTGGGCCATGCGGTGGACTGGCACACCTACCCGATGGAGCATTCGGTGTGCGCGCAGGAGGTGGCCGACCTCAATGCCTGGCTGGTGCGCCTGCTGGCGAACTGAATGCTCGGCGCCGCCGGATTCTTCACACGCCGCTGGCGTGCCGAGGTGCCACAGCGCGTGCTGTTCTGGCGCGACCTGGTGGTGGTCGGCACGCTCATCAACCTGCTGGCCACAGGCCTGGCGCTGGCCTTGGTGGCATCGGGCGCCAACATCGCGCTGGCCGCTGGCGTGCACTTTTTGCCCCTGCCCTACAACCTGTTCCTGGTGGCGGCGGTGTGGCGACTGCCGGCCAGCGCGGCTCTGCGGTGGGTGTCGCTGGCGTGGCTGGCGCTCGTCACGCTGGTGTGAGCGCTGGCGCCGCGTCAAGCGTCCTGAAGTCCGGAAATGGGGGGCCAGGCGGTGCCTTATGGGCGCTTGACGCCACGGCGCGACCTCCAGAATCGAGACCCGTCAGTGCGGTGAACGTGTCGATCGAATGGGCGACTCCGCAGTCTTGAACTGGTCCAGTGGGGCATCCGCCAAACTGGCCGTACTCAAGTCTGACAAGTTGTTACCGATATGGATTCACATCCCCCGGGATGCCACCCTCAACCTGTCTTTACTGGAGTTGCCATGAAACTGAATCGCGCCCTGATGCTGGCCACGCTGGCCTTCTCTGCCTCCTTTGCCCACGCCAACGACCCCAAGGCCACCATCGCCGACCTGGATTCGCGCCTGACCAAGATCGGTGCACCGCGCGTGGAAGGCACCGACACCGTGGCCGGCAAGACCGTGCCCGCCCTGTTCTTTGGCGAGCGCAAGATCAACAACAACTTCGACGTGGTCGACGGCATCCGCAAGAGCCACCAGGCCACCGCCACCGTGTTCGTGAGGGAAGGCGACGAGTTCGTTCGCGTCAGCACCAACGTGCTCACGCCCGAAGGCAAGCGCGGCGTGGGCACCCAGCTCGCCCGCAATGCCGCCTACGACTCGGTGAGCAAAGGCCAGCAGTTCTGCGGCCCCATCGATGTCCTGGGCACCGCCTTTGACGCCTGCTACAACCCCATCAAGGACGCTGGCGGCAAGATCATCGGCGCCAGCTACATCGGTCACAAGAAGTGATGGCGGTGGCGCGATGAAAAAACTTCTCAATCCTTCTGGCTGGCTCCACCGACTCTCGGTGGGTCAGCAGCTCTTCGGCGCGTTTGCGTCCATTCTGGTGTTGACGGCGGTTCTCGGCGCCACTGCTCTGGTGGGTCTGAAGAGCGTGGATGGTGAAGCCATCGCGCTGTCCCAGAAGTGGCTCAAGGGCGTGGGCGCCCTGTCGGATGCGCGTGCGCTGGCGGTGGAATACCGCGAGTTCGAGATCAAGCACAGCCGCACCGAGGACGGCAGTTACCACGCCGAGTACGAAGACAAGATGAAAGAGGCCGGCAAGTCGCTGGAGGCCTTGTTCGCCGGCTACCAGGGACGCGTTTCAGGCGACGAGGAAACGGCGCTGACTGGCAAGCTCTCGACAGCCTGGGCTGCCTACCAGCAGGCCAACGAGAAGGTCATCAAGCTCGGTCGCGCCAAACAGCAGGTGGATGCTGCCGACATCGCCGACGGTCTCTCCAGCATGGCGTTCGATGAAGTGGTGTCTGCCCTCAACGGTTTGATCCAGTTCAACTACGACGGTGGCGAAGCCTCTGCACAGCATGTGACCACCGTGTACGACCAGGCGCGTTTTGCCGTCATGGGCTTGCTGGGCATGTCGCTGGTGATCGGCATTGGCCTGGCGCTGATGCTCACCCGCAACATGCTGCGCCAGCTGGGTGGTGAGCCGCGCACCGCGGTGACCATTGCCCGGGCTGTGGCCGAAGGCGACCTGACCACGCCGATCCATCTCCGCAAAGGCGACACCGACAGCCTGCTGGCCTGGCTGCTGGCCATGCAGCAAGGTCTGTCCAAGGCCGTGACCGATGTGCGCCGGAGTTCCGACTACGTCTCGCACGCCAGCGGCGAGATCGCCTCGGGCAACCAGGATCTCTCGGCCCGCACCGAGCAGCAGGCCAGCGAGCTGCAGCAGACAGCGGCCACCATGGAGCAACTGGGCACGACCGTGCGCCACAACGCCGACAACGCGCGCCAGGCCAGCCAGCTGGCCCAGAGCGCGTCCAGCGTGGCGGTGCAGGGCGGTGAGGTGGTGGGCCGAGTGGTGCAGACCATGAAGGGCATCAACGAGAGCAGCCGCAAGATCAGCGACATCATCGGTGTCATCGACGGTATCGCGTTCCAGACCAACATCCTGGCGCTCAACGCCGCGGTGGAAGCCGCGCGGGCGGGCGAGCAGGGCCGCGGTTTTGCGGTGGTGGCTGGCGAGGTGCGCAACCTGGCACAACGCAGCGCCGAAGCGGCCAAGGAAATCAAGGGCCTGATCGGCGCCAGCGTGGACCGCGTCGAACAGGGCTCCGCCCTGGTTGATCAGGCCGGCACCACCATGCAGGAAGTGGTGGCATCGATCCGCCGCGTGAGCGATATCGTGGGCGAGATCAGCGCAGCGAGTTCCGAGCAGAGCTCGGGTGTGGCGCAGGTGGGTCAGGCCATCACCCGCATGGACCAGGGCACGCAACAGAACGCGGCGCTGGTCGAAGAGAGCGCAGCGGCCGCCGACAGCCTCAAGCAACAGGCGCAGCAGCTCGTGGCATCGGTGGCGGTTTTCAAGACCGGGGTCGCGCGCGCCTGAGCTGTCGCGCCTGCTCCCCTCAGACAACCGCCTGCGCCAGCTCCCTGGCCAGGCGGTTGTGCTTTTCCAGCAGCGGTCCGAGGTCCACCGTGGTCAGCTGGCCCTGCCGCACCACCACCCGCCCGTTCACGACCGTGCATGCGGCCTGCGCGCTGGCGCACAAGAGCAGGCTGGCTACCGGGTCGTGCACCGCGCCGCCGGCAAAGCCCAGCGTGCGCAGATCAAAGAGCGCGAAGTCGGCGCACAGGCCGGGCGCGAGATACCCGACATCGCTGCGTCCCAACACCTGGGCGCCGCCGCGCGTGGCGATAAAGAGTGCGTCGCGCGCCGTCATTTCGGCCGGGCCCAGGTCGCAGCCGAAGAAGGTTTTGTCTGCGCGCACCTCGGGCGGCTGCATCGCGCGGCCCACGCGGGCCAGCAGCAGGGCCTGGCGGGCCTCGGCCACCATGTGCGCGCCGTCGTTGCTCGCGCTGCCGTCCACGCCCAGGCCCACGGGAACGCCGGCGTCCAGCAAGCGGCGCACCGGGGCGATGCCCGAGGCCAGGCGCATGTTGCTGCAGGGGCAGTGCGCCACGCCAGTGCGGCTGGCCGCGAACAGCGAGATGCCGTCGTCGTCGAGCTTGACGCAGTGCGCGTGCCACACGTCGTCACCCAGCCAGCCGAGGTCTTGCGCGTACTGCGCGGGCGTGCGGTTGAACCTGGCCAGGCTGTAGGCGATGTCGTGGTCGTTCTCGGCCAGGTGGGTGTGCAGGCGCACGCCTTGCCCTTTGAACGATCGCGCCAGCGCGGCGCTGTCCTTCATGAGTCCGGTACTCACCGAGAACGGCGAACACGGGGCCAGCGCGATCTGCAGCATGGCGCCATGGCGCGCGTCGTGCCAGGTCTCGATGAGCCGCTGGCTGTCTTTGAGGATGGCGTCTTCGCGCTCCACCACGCTGTCGGGTGGCAGACCGCCTTGCGATTGCCCCACGCTCATGCTGCCGCGCGTGGCCACAAAACGCATGCCGATGGCCTGCGCGGCTTCGATGCTGTCTTCCAGCCGAACGCCGTTGGGATAGAGGTAGAGGTGGTCGCTGGTGGTGGTGCAGCCGCTCAGGAGCAGCTCGGCCATGGCCACCTGGGTGGAGACCCGAACCATCTCGGGCGTGAGGCCGGTCCACACCGGGTAGAGCCCTTGCAGCCAGCCAAACAGCTCGGCGTTCTGCACGGCGGGTAGAGCCCGCGTGAGGCTTTGATACATGTGGTGGTGCGTGTTGACCAGACCCGGTACCACCAGATGGCCGCGCGCGTCGATGGTTTCGTCGGCTTCCTTCAGCGCGGGCGGCAGTTCGCTGGCCGGGCCGATCCATTCGATCAGGTGGTCGCGCACAAAGAGCGAGGCGTCCTTGAGTTCGCGCCCCTGCGCCGGGTCGGTGTGGTCGAAGGTGGCGATGCAGGTTGCGTTGTGGATCAGCAGGGTGGTCATGGTGTGTCGCGCAGCCAGTAGCCAGGCCGTGCGTAGATCTTCTTGAGGTGGTCGATGAAGAAGCGCACCTTGGCCGGCAGGTGGCGCTGCTGCGGGTACACCGCCAGGATGTCGTACTCGGGCAGGGCGAACTCGTCGAGCACGGTCACCAGTTCGCCACGCTGGAGCTGGAGCTGGATCTCCCAGGTGCTGCGCCAGCCCAGGCCCAGGCCTTCGCTCACCCAGCGGTGCAGCAGCTCGCCGTCGTTGCAGTCCAGGTTGCCCTCGGCGCGCACCGTCACGGTCTTGCCGTCCTGCAAGAAATACCAGCCGCGCTGCTGGCCACCCTGCAGGTTGAAGGCCAGGCAGTTGTGGGATTTCAGGTCTTCCAACGTCTTGGGCTTGCCATGCTTGCGGAAGTAGGCGGGCGTGCCGCAGACCACGCGCTGGTTGGTCGCGAGTTTGATGGCCACGAAGTTCGGGTCGATCACGTTGCCGATGCGCAGGGCCATGTCGTAACCATCGCGCACCAGGTCGACCACGCGGTCGGTGAGGTTGAACGAGATGCGGACCTGCGGATTCGCCTTGAGAAAGGCGCTGGCGTGCGGCGCCACATGCATCCGACCGAAAGCCGCAGGCGCCGACACCACCAGGTGGCCGCTGGCGCTGTGGTGCTGCGAGGAGACGGCGGCTTCGGCGCTGGCCCATTGCGCCAGCAGGCCGCGGCATTCGTCGAGAAAGGTGGCGCCTTGTTCGGTGAGCACCAGGCGGCGGGTGGAGCGGTGCATGAGCTGGGTGCCCAGGCGCTTTTCCAGCGCATCGATGCGCCGGCCCATCATCACCGGCGTGATGCCCGCGTGCAGCGCGGCCGAAGCGAGGCTGCCGTGCTCCATCACCTGCACGAAGGCTTCGATTTCCTTGTAGCGGTCCATGACCGCATGGTAGTCCTGAAATTCCGATTCCATACCTCAGGTACCGAATCAACGTACAGCCAGTGGCATTCTCAAAACCGGGTGTGCTCCCTAGCATCGGGCAGCGTTCAAAAACCAACCGGAGACAGACATGCCGAAGATGAAAGCCGCGATGGCCGCCGTGCTCGTGATGGAGAAGGAAGGGATCACCCAGGCCTTCGGTGTGCCCGGTGCCGCCATCAACCCGCTGTATGCCCAGCTGCGCGAGCGCCAGACCATTGCCCATGTGCTGGCGCGCCACGTGGAGGGTGCGTCGCACATGGCCGAGGGCTACACCCGGGCCAAGGCCGGCAACATCGGCGTGTGCATCGGCACCAGCGGGCCGGCCGGCACCGACATGATCACCGGTCTGTACTCGGCCATCGCCGACAGCATCCCGATCCTGTGCATCACCGGCCAGGCACCGCGTGCACGCATGTACAAGGAAGACTTCCAGGCGGTGGACATCGAAGCCATCAGCAAGCCGGTGACCAAGTGGAGCGTGACGGTGCGCGAGCCTGCGCTGGTGCCGCGCGCCTTCCAGCAGGCGTTTCACCTCATGCGCTCGGGCCGCCCGGGCCCGGTGCTGATCGATCTGCCGATCGACGTGCAGATGGCCGAGATCGAGTTCGACATCGACACCTACGAGCCGCTGCCCGTCTACAAACCCGCCGCCACACGCAAGCAGGTGGAGAAGGCGCTGGACATGCTGGCTGCTTCAGCCAAGCCGCTCATCGTGGCCGGTGGCGGCATCATCAACGCCGACGCGTCCGACCTGCTGGTGGAACTGGCCGAACTCACCGGCGTGCCGGTGATCCCCACCCTCATGGCCTGGGGCAGCATTCCCGACGATCACCCGCTCATGGCCGGCATGTGCGGCCTGCAGACCAGCCACCGCTACGGCAACGCCACGATGCTGGCCAGCGACTTCGTGCTGGGCATCGGCAACCGCTGGGCCAACCGCCATACCGGGTCGGTCGAGGTCTACACCCAGGGCCGCACGTTCGTGCATGTGGACATCGAACCCACGCAGATCGGCCGCGTGTTCAACCCCGACCTGGGCATCGTGTCGGACGCGAAGATCGCGCTCGAACTCTTCGTGCAGGTGGCGCGTGAGCGCCAGGCCGCCGGGCGGCTGAAGGACTACAGCACCTGGGCCGCACGCTGCGCCGAGCGAAAGAAGCTCATGCAGCGCAAGACGCACTTCGACAACGTGCCGATCAAACCGCAGCGTGTGTACGAAGAAATGAATGCCGCCTTCGGCCGCGACACGGTGTACGTGTCCACCATCGGCCTGAGCCAGATTGCCGGTGCGCAGTTCCTGCATGTGTACGGCCCACGCCAGTGGATCAACTGCGGCCAGGCGGGCCCGCTGGGCTGGACGATCCCCGCCGCGCTCGGCGTGGTGGCGGCCGACCCGACCAAGACCGTGGTCGGCCTCTCGGGCGACTACGACTTCCAGTTCCTGGTGGAAGAGCTGGCCGTGGGCGCGCAGTTCCGCCTGCCCTATGTGCAGGTGCTGGTGAACAACAGCTACCTGGGCCTGATCCGCCAGGCGCAGCGTGGTTTCGAGATGGACTATTGCGTGCAGCTCGCGTTCGACAACCAGAACGTGGACGACCCGGCGCTCAAGGGCTACGGCGTGGACCACCAGGCGGTGGTGGAAGGCCTGGGTTGCAAGTCGCTGCGTGTGACCGATCCGGCGAAGATCCAGGCCGCGCTGCGCAAAGCGCAGGTGATGGCGCGTCAACACAGCGTGCCGGTGGTCGTGGAGGTGATCCTGGAGAAGGTGACCAACATCGCCATGGGCACCGAGATCAACGCCATCAACGAGTTTGAAGACATCGAGTGCCTGCACCCCGAGGGCCGCGAAGGCCTCGTGGCTGCCGGACTGTTGGAATAACAAGGAAATACACGTGCCTCGTTTTGCCGCCAACCTCTCCATGCTCTGGACAGAGCTGCCGTTCCTCGACCGTTTTGCCGCCGCTTCAAAAGCCGGCTTCAAGGCCGTGGAGTTTCTGTTTCCCTACGACCACCCTGCCGAGGAGGTCGCGAAGCGTCTCAAGGACAACCAGCTTGAGCCGGTGCTGCACAACCTGCCACCGGGCGACTGGGCTGGGGGAGAACGCGGCATCGCCTGCATCCCCGGACGCGAAGACGAGTTCCGCGCCGGGGTGGCCAGGGCCGCGAGTTACGCGCCGGTGATCGGCGTGCAACGCTGGCACTGCATGGCCGGCCTGGTGCCTGCCGGCGTGAGCCAGGCGCAGGCCAGCGCCACCTGGGTGGGCAATGTGCGCTACGCAGCAGCCGAGGCGAAGAAGCTCGGCATCCCGCTGCTGATCGAGCCCATCAACCGTTTCGACATGCCAGGTTACTTTGTCAACCGCCCGCGCCAGGCCATCGAGCTGATGGACGAGGTCGGCTCCGACAACGTCTTCCTGCAGTACGACATTTACCACGCGCAACGCATGGAAGGCGAGCTGGCCAACACCATCCGCGAGCTGCTGCCGCGCATCGCTCACATGCAGCTGGCCGACACACCGGGCCGCCACGAGCCCGGCACCGGCGAGATCGATCACCGCTTCCTGTTCGGGTACATCGACGCGCTGGGCTACACCGGCTGGATCGGCTGTGAATACAAGCCCAAAGATGCAAGCCCCGGCGGCACCGACCGGGGCCTGGGCTGGATCGCAGCCCACGGACAGACGCTTTGAACTCTCCAGCAGAAACACACATGACCAAGAACGGACTCAAAGTCGGCTTCATCGGCCTGGGCACGATGGGCACGCCCATGGCGCTCAACCTGCTCAAGGCAGGGCACGCCCTGTTTGTGAGCAGCCGCAGCAAGGTGCCCGAGGCGTTCGCCGAACAGGGCGCGACCATCTGCACCAACGCCACCGAGGTGGCCAAGCGCGCCGACATCGTCATCACCATGGTGCCCGACACCCCGCACGTGGAGGATGTGCTGTTTGGCGAACACGGCGTGTCCAAAGGACTGCAGGCCGGCAAGGTGGTGGTGGACATGAGTTCCATCAGCCCCATGGCCACCAAGCAGTTTGCGCAGAAGATCAACGCGCTGGGCTGCGAGTACCTGGACGCACCGGTCAGCGGCGGCGAGGTGGGCGCCAAGGCCGCCAGCCTCACCATCATGGTGGGTGGCTCGCAGGACACGTTCGACCGGGTGAAGCCACTGTTTGAAGCCATGGGCAAGAACATCACCCTGGTGGGTGGCAACGGCGACGGCCAGACCACCAAGGTGGCCAACCAGATCATCGTGGCGCTCAACATCGAGGCCGTGGCCGAGGCCCTGCTGTTTGCCAGCAAGGCCGGCGCCGACCCGGCCAAGGTGCGCCAGGCGCTGATGGGCGGATTCGCCGCCAGCCGCATTCTGGAAGTGCATGGCGAACGCATGATCCAGCGCACCTTCAAGCCAGGCTTTCGCATCGAGCTGCACCAGAAAGACCTGAACCTCGCGTTGCAGGGCGCGAAAGAACTGGGCCTGAGCCTGCCGCACACGGCGAGCGCGGCGCAGCTGATGCAGAGCTGTGCGGCGCATGGCATGGCGGGGCTGGACCATTCGGCGCTGTGCCGCAGCCTGGAGCACATGGCCAACCACGCCATCGCGCCAGACCCGGCTGCCTGAAGTGCATGCGCGCCCTCTCTCGCCAGCGGAGCGTGTTGGGGTGAAGGTTGGGGTGAGGGCCGGCATTCTCTAAACTCGCCCCATGCCCCACACAACCCCACCCCCCTCCCTGAACGACCCCCGCGCCCTGCTGCGCCACCTGTACGACGTGGCGGTGCAGCGCGCGCTGCCGCTGCACAATACGGCCGCGTTTCTGCCTCCCCCGCCCAGGGGCCGCACCGTGGTGATCGGTGCCGGCAAGGCCGGTGGTGCCATGGCCCAGGCGGTGGAAGCCCTGTGGCCAGCCGACGCACCCATCTCCGGCCTGGTGGTCACGCGCTACGACCACACGCCGCCCCGCCCGGCGGGTTTGAAGGACCGCATCGAGGTGGTGGAAGCCTCGCACCCGGTGCCCGACGCCGCTGGCCTGGCCGCTGCGCAGCGCATCCTGCAACTCACCCAGGGCCTCACGGCCGACGACCTGGTGCTCTGCCTGATCTCGGGTGGTGGCTCCTCGTTGCTCACGCTGCCGGCCGAGGGCCTCACGCTGGAAGACAAGCAACGCATCAACCGCGAACTGCTCAACAGCGGCGCCAACATCCTGGAGATGAACACCGTGCGCAAGCACCTATCGCGCATCAAGGGCGGGCGGCTGGCGGCCGGCTGCGCACCTGCGCGCGTGGTCACCATCACCATCAGCGACGTGCCGGGCGACGACGTGAGCGTGATCGCCAGCGGCCCCACCGTGGCCGACGCCACAAGTTGCGCCGACGCGCTGGATATCCTGCAACGCTACGGCATCGACGTGCCCGCCGGCGTGCGCGCGCAGCTGGAGCGCGGTGAGTTGGAGACGCCCAAGCCGGGTGATGCGCGCCTGCAAGGCCACGAGGTGCACCTGATCGCCACGCCGCAGCAAAGCCTGGAAGCCGCCGCAGCCGCGGCGCGCGCGATCGGGCTCAACACGTATGTACTCAGCGACGAGATCGAAGGCGAATCGCGCGAGGTGGGCAAGGTGCACGCCGCGCTGGCGCGCTCGGCGGCGCTGGGCCGCAGCGATTTCAAGACACCCTGCGTGATCCTCAGCGGCGGCGAGACCACCGTGACCGTGCGACCGCGCGTGGAGGGTCAAGCCAAGGGCAAGGGCGGCAGGGCGGGCGAGTTCTGCCTCGGCATGGCGCAGGCGCTCAATGGCATCGCTGGCGTGTGGGCGCTGGCCGCCGACACCGACGGCATCGACGGCATGGAAGACAACGCCGGCGCGCTCGTCACGCCCGACACCCTGGCCCGCGCCGCCGCGCAGGCACTCAAGGTCACCGATCACCTCGCGCGCAACGACGCTTACGGCTATTTCGAGCCGCTGGGTGACCTGGTGGTCACCGGGCCCACGCACACCAACGTGAACGATTTCAGGGCCGTGCTCGTTCTTTGACGCCCCAACGGGCCGGCAGACGGTTACAAATCGGCCCGGCGGATCGTTTCTAATGTCGCCTTGGCCGCCGGTTGTCCGGCCTGGCCACCGCTGACGGGCGTGCACGCCCCACCAAGTCGGCAAACCACCCTGTACTCGATGCCGATTGCGCCCGCAGGGCGCCAAGGAATGCTTTTTTGCGCAGCAACTTCAACCGCTCAGCCCTGGTGCGCCAGCTCGCCGGCTGGCAACCCACGCCCGCGGAGGTCTCCCGGCAAGACCTGGCCGAGCGGCTGGGTCATTGGCTCAACGTGGCCGACGCCATCGCGCTGAGTTCGCTCCACCAGGCCCTGCCCGCCGTGGCACGCGCCCGGCGCCCCGCAGTGTCGGCGAGCGCCAGCAGCGTGCAGGCCGAGCTCCAGCGCGTGCGCGCCACCCTGAGCCAGGCCATCACCGCCCCTCCAGGTGAACCCGGTGATGAGCCTGCCGATGACGCCGACGCCAGCTTCGCCCTGCACCACCAGCGCTGTCTGGAACAGCAGCGCCGCATGGAAATGAGCGTGGACGCCTTGCGTGGCCATGTGCGCAAGACCCTGTCACAAACCTCCCCGCGCCTGGCGCAGCTCGCCGCGCTGGACGCCGTGCTCGACCCGATGCTGGGCGGGCGCGAACAGAAGCTGCTGTCCACCGTGCCGGTCTTTCTCAAGGCGCGCTTCGACCAGTTGCGCCAGACCCACCCCGGCGGCTGGCAGCCGCTGTTTGAACACGAGCTGCAGCAAACGCTGCTGGCTGAGCTCGACCTGCGGCTGCAGCCTGTGGCCGGCATGGTCGAAGCCCTCGGCCAGGAAGTGAAACAACACCCATGAACCACAACGCAGTGAACCGCCTCTTTTTCGCCAGCGCCTTTGCCCTCGGCCTCATCGCCGTGGTCTGGGTCGGCGCGGGCTTTGTCGGCACCAGTGCCATCGCCCTGGCCATGACCGTGGCCATCGGCGGGGTCTACCTGCTGGGCGCGCAGGAGGTCCGGCGCTTTCGTGCCCTCACGGCCGGGCTGGCGCAGGCGCTGGCTGACGTGCCGCAGCCGCTGGTGCACTTGAGCGACTGGCTCGGCCGCGTGCCGCCCGGGCTGCACAACGCCGTGCGCACACGGATCGAAGGTGAAAGAGGTGCCTTGCCGGGCCTGGCCCTCACGCCTTACCTCATCGGCTTGCTGGTGATGCTGGGCATGCTCGGCACCTTCCTGGGTCTGGTCGTCACCTTCCGGGGTGCCGTGTTCACGCTCGAAGGAACGGCCGACCTGCAGGCCATCCGTTCGGCGCTGGCCGCGCCCATCAAGGGCCTGGGCCTGGCGTTCGGCACCTCCGTCGTGGGCGTGGCCACCTCGGCCATGCTGGGCCTCATGTCGGTCATCAGCCGGCGCGAGCGCATGGAGGTGGTGCGCCAGCTCGACGCCCAGATCACCACCGTGTTCCACCCGTTTTCGCTCGCGCACCAGCGCAATGAAACCTTCAAGGCGCTGCAGCAGCAGGCCGGTGCCTTGCCCGCCGTGGTGGACCAGCTGCAGGCCCTGATGGCGCAGATGGAGCGCCGCGGCCAGCAGCTCGACGAACAGTTGCTGGAGCGCCAGGCGCTGTTTCACCGCGAAGCCGGTGTGGCTTACCAGGAGCTTGGCCAGTCGGTGGCGCGCTCGCTGAACGAGAGCCTGTCGGCCAGCGCGCGCATCGCTGGCGAGACCTTGCAGCCGGTGGTGTCCAACGCCATGGCGGCCATCGCGAGCGAGTCCACGCGCCTGCACGAGCGCGTGGGTGCTGCGGTGCAGGCACAACTCGACGGCATCTCGATCCGCTGGGACGCCACCGCCACCACAGTGGCGCAGGGCTGGAGCGCCGCGCTGCAGCAGCACGCGCACACCACCGAACAACAGGCCGTTGGTCTGGAGCGGGCACTCGGGGCCTTCACCAGCACCTTCGAGCAACGTTCCGCCGCCTTGCTCGCCAGCGTGCACGACACCGTGTCGCGTTCCCGGGCTGAGCAGACCGTGGCCGAACAGCACCAGCAGACCGCCTGGAAAGAGGCCTTGCAGGCCATGGCCACCACGCTGCAGGGCGAGTGGCAACAGCTGGGTGCGCAGACCCTGGCCCAGCAGCAGGCTGTGGGCCAGACGCTGCAGCAGACCGCGACCGACTGGCGTTCCGAGCTGGCCGCCTTGCGCAGCGACGAAGCCACGCGCTTTGATGCGGCCGTGCAGCGCCTGGGCGAACTGCAGACGTCACTCAACACCCAGGTGGCCACCCACCTGGCCCTGCTGGGTGCCGCGATCGAGGCACCCATCGCGCGCCTGTTGGAAACGGCCACCGAGGCGCCCAAGGCCGCGGCCGAGGTGATCGCGCAGCTGCGCCGGGAAGCCACGCAGCTGGGCGAGCGCGACAACCTCGCACTGCGGGAACGCACGGCCCTCATGAACAACATCGGCAGCCTGCTGCAGACCGTTCAGCACGCCACGGGCGAGCAACGCGAGGCCATCGAATCGCTGGTGACCTCGGCCAGCGCCGTGCTCGACCAGGTGGGCCGCCAGTTCGCCGAGACCGTGGGTGCGCAAGCCCACCGCGCGCAAGAGGTGGCCGCTCAGGTGAGTGGCAGCGCGATCGAACTCGCCAGCCTCGGAGAAGCCTTCGGTCACGGCGTGCAGCTCTTCGCCGCCACCAACGAAAAACTCATCGGCAGCCTGCAACGCATCGAAGAGGCGGTGGGGCAGTCGATGGTGCGCAGCGACGAGCAACTGGCCTACTACGTGGCGCAGGCGCGCGAGGTGATCGATCTGAGCATCAGCTCGCAGCAAGGCATCGTGGACGACCTGCGCCGGCTGCGCGCGGCCGAGAGGGCTGCGTGATGACCGGGCTGGACAACGCCCTGGACGACAGCCTGGAGGACGGCACCGGCGAACAGACCGCGCCGGTCTGGGCCGTGTTCGGCGACCTCATGGCCGGTCTGGTGGGCGCCTTCGTGCTCATCCTCATCGGCGTGCTGGTGGTGCAGATGGATCTGGTGGCCAGCCTGCAGGCCGAGGTGCAGAAGCGCCAGCAGGAAGAGGCCCGCCGCATGGCGCTGGAAAAAGCGCTGGCGATCCCGCTGCAGACCGGTCGCGTGACGCTGGACAATGGCCGCATCGGCATCAGCGGCAGCGTGCTGTTTCCGCTCAACTCCGACGAGTTGCGGTCCGAGGGCCGCCTGCTGCTCAAGAGCCTTGTGCCGCCGCTGCAGGTGTACCTGGGCGAGCGCGACGAGATGCTGATGGTCAGCGGCTTCACCGACGATCGCCCGGTGCAGGCCAACAACCAGCGCTACACCGACAACCTGGAGCTCTCGGCCCAGCGCGCGCTCACCGTGACCCGCGTGCTGATCCAGGAGGGCATGCCACCGCAGCGCGTGTTCAGCGCGGCTTTCGGCGCCGAGCAACCCGTGGCCTCCAACGCCGACGAAAAAGGCCGCTCGCTCAACCGGCGGGTGGAGATGGCGCCCGTGCCCAAGGCGGCCAGCGCAGCGAAGGTTTCGCTGCGTGAGTGACGCTGTGCGCGCTCACTATGCGCAGGCCTTGCAGCGGCGCATGCAGGCCGCGCCCGAGGCCGTGCAGCGTGTGCTGCAGGAGCGGCTGCAACGCGCCCTGGCCGAGACAGCCGAGGCGCCCGAGGTGGGCGAAACAAGTCCACCACGCGCCCGGCAGAAGAAGACGCTGTCGCCACTGGGCCAGCTCAACCAGACACTGGCCTCCGCACAGGCCGGACCCGATCTGAAAAGCGCGCAGCGTTTCCGCGAAACCTGGTCCCGCATCTGCGCCGAAGAAGAGGTGACCCAGGCCGTGGAGCGGGGTCCCGAGAACGCGGGCCCGCTCAATTCGCACATGCTCGTGCTGCGCACCCTGGGGCTCATGCGCGATCTCTCGCCCGACTACCTGCGGCGTTTCATGTCGCACGCCGACACGCTGCTGTGGCTGGACCAGGCGCACGGCAGGCTCAAGGAACCAGCGGGCAAAACAAAGCCCGTCAAGACGGGCCGTGTGAAGCGCTGAGGGCCAGCGGCCGGCGGAATGTTCCGCCAGGCCGCTGCCGGTCCATCAGATCTTGGCGGTGGCGATGAAGCTGTCATAGCGCCACTCGGAGAAGCGGCTCCACAGAACCTGGTCGCGCTGGAAGGCGCGCATGTCCTGGTGGATCTTCTTGAACTCGGGCGACTTGGCTTCGTGCGTGGCAAAGACTTCCATGGCGGCCTTGAAGCCCGCGTCCAGCACGTCCTTGGAAAACGGCTTGAGCTTGGTGCCGCTGCCCACCAGGCGCTTGAGGGCGACCGGGTTCAGGGCGTCGTACTTGGCGGTCATGTCCCGCGCGGCCACGGCGCCAGCGGCACGCACGATGGCCTTGTTTTCTGGTGTCAGTGCGTCGAAGGCTTTCTTGTTGATGAAGAACTCCAGCTCGGCGCCACCTTCCCACCAGCCGGGGTAGTAGTAGAACGGCGCGACCTTGTTGAAGCCCAGGCGCTCGTCGTCCGCCGGGCCGACGAACTCCGTGGCGTCCAGCGTGCCTTTTTCCAGCGCCTGGTACACCTCACCAGCGGGCATGTTCTGCGCCACCACGCCCAGCTTGGCCATGGTCTCGCCGAACAGGCCGCCACCCAGGCGCATCTTCAGGCCCTTGAGATCGGCCACGCTCTTGATTTCCTTGCGGTACCAGCCACCCATCTGGGTGCCGGTGTTGCCCGAGCTCATGGAGAGGATGTTGAACTTGCCGTAGAACTCGTCCATCAGCTTGCGGCCATTGCCGTGTTCCATCCAGGCGTCCATGTGGCGCGCGGTCAGGCCAAACGGCACGGCGCAGCCGAAGGCGAAGATGGGGTCTTTGCCGGTGAAGTAGTAGGGCGCTGTCTGCGCCATCTCGATGGTGTTGTCCTGGAGACCATCCACCACACCGAAGGCGGGCATCAGTTCGCCAGCGGCGTGCACGGACACGTCGAACTTGCCGCCCGAGAGGGCCTTGACCGTCTCGGCGAATTTTTCTGCCGAACCGAAAATGGTGGGCAGCGATTTGGGGAAGCTGGAAGCCAGGCGCCAGCGCACAGCGGCCTGTGCGTGCACGGCGGGGGCGATACCGGTGGTCAGGACGCCGGCGATGCCAGCGTTCTTGATCATTGAACGACGATCCATTGAACTTGTCTCCAGAGGGAAGGTGGCAGTGAACAGGCATGGGGTTCCCATGCCCTGGGGGGTGTCAAGTGTGCCATTTCCTGAATGGCGGTTGGCCCGCGCCGGTGCCCGGTGCGACACCGGCCGGCAGCGACGATCAGCGCCGGATCTTCCAACCCGTCTTGAAGACCCACCACACCACCGCCAGGCACACCGCCATGAACGCCAGCGTCATGCCCGTGCTCACGGCGATGTGCACGTCGGCTACGCCGTAGAAGGCCCAGCGCAGACCGCTGATGAGGTAGACAACGGGGTTGAACAGCGACACCGTCTGCCACACCGGAGGCAGCATGTTGATGCTGTAGAACGCACCGCCCAGGAAGGTGAGCGGCGTGATGATGAGCAGCGGGATCACCTGAAGTTTCTGGAAGCTGTCGGCCCACAGGCCGATGATGAAACCGAACAGGCAGAAAGTGACGGCGGTGAGCACAAGGAAGCCCACCATCCACACCGGGTGCGCCACCTCGTACGGCACAAAGGCGCGCGCTGTCAGCAGGATCAGCAGACCCAGCGTGAGGCTCTTGGTGGCCGCCGCGCCCACATAGCCCAGCAGCACCTCGACCCAGTTCACCGGCGCACTCAGCAGTTCGTAGATGGTGCCGGACCATTTGGGCATGTAGATGCCGAAGGCCGCGTTGGAAATGCTCTCGCTCAGCAGCGAGAGCATGAGCAGGCCGGGGATGATGTAAGCGCCGTAGCTCACACCGTCGATGTTGCCCATGCGCGAGCCGATGGCCGAGCCGAAGACGATGAAGTACAGCGAGGTGCTGAGCACCGGCGCGATGATGCTTTGCGCCCAGGTGCGCAAGGCGCGGTTCATTTCAAACTGGTAAATGGCCCGCACGGCGTGAAAGTTCATGCCACGACCTCTTTCTGTTCATGGACCAGGCTGACAAAGATGTCTTCGAGCGAACTCTCGCTGGAGCGCAGGTCCTTGAAGTGGATGCCGTGCTCGCCCAGCGCGCGCAGCAGCTCGGCGATGCCGGTGTCGTCCTTCTGTGCGTCGAAGGTGTAGGTGAGGGCGTGACCACTCTCGGTGATCTCCAGCGCCCACGAAGCCAGCGCGTCGGGCACGCTGGTGATGGTCTGCTGCAGCGTGAGCGTGAGCTGCTTCTTGCCCAGCTTGCGCATGAGCACGTGTTTGTCTTCCACCACGATCAGCTCCCCCTTGCGGATCACGCCGATGCGGTCGGCCATGTCTTCGGCTTCTTCGATGTAGTGCGTGGTGAGAATGATGGTGGTGCCCGCTTCGCGCAGCTCGCGCACCATGCGCCACATGTCGTGTCGCAGTTCCACGTCCACGCCCGCGCTCGGTTCGTCCAGAAAAAGTATCTTGGGCTCGTGCGAGAGCGCCTTGGCAATGAGCACGCGGCGCTTCATACCGCCCGAGAGCGCCATGATCTTGTTGTCCTTCTTGTCCCAGAGCGAGAGGTCCTTGAGGATCTTCTCGATGTAGGCCGGATCGGGTGCCTTGCCGAAGAGGCCACGGCTGAAACTCACCGTGGCCCACACGGTTTCAAACGAATCGGTGTGCAGTTCCTGTGGCACCAGGCCGATGGCCTCACGCGCCTGGCGGTAGTCGCGCACGGTGTCATGGCCGTCGGCCACCACCGTGCCTTCGGTGGCGTTGGTCATGCCGCAGATGACGCTGATCAGCGTGGTCTTGCCGGCGCCGTTGGGGCCCAGCAAGGCAAAGATCTCGCCGCGGCGGATGTCGAGGTCGACCCGCTTGAGGGCCTGGAAACCACCGGCGTAGGTTTTGCTGACGCCGCGCACGGAGACGATGGCCTCGCTGCCGGGGCTGGCTGGAGTTGAAGACATGGGAGCTCCACGGAAGGTGGATGAAAAAGAGGGTGGATTCTAGGCTGTATCTGTGTACAGTGTTTGCTCCATGTCCACTGCCCACATTCCATTGCAGGCCATCAAGGGCCGCGGGCTGGCCCAGCACCAGCCGCACCGCTTCGAGCGCGACGCCCGCGAGGCGTTCGACGACGGCTGGGGTGCGCTCGACGACGCGTTGCGGGCGCGCGATGAGGCACCACCGCCGGCCACCGAGGTGAGCTTCGAGGACGCGAAGAGCGCCATCACCCACAACGACTCGCCCGACATCGGCTTTCGCCTGGGCCTCAACCCGTACCGGGGTTGCGAACACGGCTGCGTGTACTGCTACGCGCGTCCCAGCCACAGCTACCTCAACCTCTCGCCGGGCATCGACTTCGAAACGAAGCTGATCGCCAAACGCAACATCGCGCAGGTGCTGCAGCGCGAACTGGCCAGTCCGCGCCATGTGCCCGAGCTGCTCGCCATCGGCACCGTTACCGACGCCTATCAACCCGTTGAGCGGGAACTGCGCCTCATGCGCGGTGTGTTGCAGGTGCTGGTCGACACACGGCACCCGCTGGCCATCGTCACCAAGGGCAGCGGTGTGGAGCGCGACATCGACCTGCTCGCGCCCATGGCTGCGCAGGGTCTGGCGGCGGTGTACGTGACCATCACCTCGCTGGACGCCAAACTCACCCGCCTGCTGGAGCCCCGCGCGGCCGCGCCCCACCGCCGGCTGCGCACCATCCGCACGCTGGCCGAGGCTGGCATTCCGGTGGGCGTGAGCGTGGCGCCGCAGATTCCGTTCATCAACGACGACATGGAGCAGGTGCTGGAGGCGGCGCATGAGGCCGGCGCCCGGCGCGCCTTCTACACCGTGCTGCGCCTGCCGCATGAGTTGAGCCCCATGTTTCGGCAGTGGCTGGAGCTGCACTACCCGGACCGCGCCGCGCGTGTGATGGCCCGCGTGCAGGAGATGCGCGGCGGGCGCGACTACAACGCCGACTTCGCGCAACGCATGAAAGGCAGCGGCGTGTGGGCCGACCTGATCCGCCAGCGCTTCGATAAAACCTGCGACCGCCTGGGCTACGCGCGCGAACGCGAGCCGCTAAAAACCACGCTGTTCAGGCCGGCGAGCCTGCAGGGCCAGCAGTCGCTGTTTTGAGCAAGCCCAGCGCGTCCGTGCGCCAGTGGTGCAGGGCCTCGTAAAAGCCTTCCCACACGCAGCCGTTGCAACCGCGCCCGCAGCAGGTGGAGGGCTCGGGCGGGGGCGGGCGCAGGGCCGCATCCAGGTGCATGCCCTGGCGCTGCGCCAGGCCGCGCAGGTGGGCCACCAGGGCTTGTGCGGTGGGCAGGTCGGCCAGCGGCACCTGGGCCGGGTCGTGGCGCACGAAGCGGGGCTGTGTGCGGCCTTCAAATTCCCCTGTCTCGCCAAACATGGCCGCTGGACGCACCCACTGGCCCCATCCGCCGTAGAGCGCGCGGTACAGCGTCATGCCCTGCAGGGTCTCGCTGCAGCGCACAGTGTCGAGCACCTCGTACCAGCCGCCCTTGTAGTGGCGGTAGAGGCCGGGTGCGGTGGGGTTCAGCGGGGGCAGGTCGTTGTCGGTCATCGCGGATGTCAGCGTTTGAATTGCAGCAACACGTGCGCTGCCATGCCGCGCGCCAGTTCGGTGTCGCCCAGAAACACAGTGCCCAGACTCTCGCTCTTCAGCAGCGCGGCTTCTTCTTCGTTGTGCGTGCGCAGGATCACATCGATCTCGGGGTTGAGCGTGCGCGCAATCTCCACCATCTTGCGCACGCTCATGGTGTCGGGGATCGTGATCACCAGCACAGCCGCCCGGGCAATGTGCGCCTGTATCAGGACCTCGGGCGTGGACGCATCACCGCTGACAGCCGCGATGCCGTCCTTGCGCAGCGCGTCGACGATCTCCCGGTTTTCCTCGGCTACCACGAAGGGAATGTGTTGCTCGCGCAGCGTCTGCGCGATGCGCTGGCCCACGCGGCCATGGCCGACCAGCACCACCTGGCGGGCCAGCAGCGACTCGTGGGTGGACGCGGGCAACTCGGCCAGCGGGTCGTCGCGTGCTTCCAGCTTGCGGGCGTAGGCCGAGCGCTTGCGCACCCAGGCCTGCAGGGGTTCCACCGCCGAGAACAGCGCGGAGTTGGCGGCGATGGAAATGAGCGCACCCGCCAGCACCAGGCTCTGGCCTTCCACCGGCATCAGCTTCAGCGCCACACCCAGACCCGCCAGGATGAAGGAGAACTCGCCGATCTGCGCCAGGCTCACACCCACCGTGAGTGCGGTGTTGAGCGGGTACCGAAACAGCAGCACCAGCGCAACCGCCGCGAGCGTCTTGCCCAGCAAGATGATGGCGACCACCGCGAGCAGCTTGAGCGGCTCGTTCCACACCACGGCGGGATCGAACAACATGCCCACCGACACGAAGAACAGCACGGCAAACGCATCGCGCAGCGGCAACGATTCGTCGGCCGCGCGGTGGCTGAACTCGGACTCCCGCATCATCATGCCGGCGAAGAAGGCGCCCAGTGCGAAGGACACGTCGAACAGCTTGCCCGCGCCAAAGGCCACGCCCACCGCCACGGCCACCACGCTCAGTGTGAACAGCTCCTGTGAGCCGGTGCGCGCCACCCACCACAGCGCCTTGGGCAGGAGGCGGCGCCCCACCACCAGCATGAGCACGATGAAGGCCGTGACCTTGGCCAGCGTGATGCCCACCGCTTGCCAGATGTCGCTGCCCTGTGTGGCGGCCACGCCCTCGGCCGGTGCAATGACACCGGCCAGCGCCGGCAGCAACACCAGCACCATCACCATGACCAGGTCTTCCACCACCAGCCAGCCCACGGCGATCTGACCGTTGATGGATTTCAGCAGGCCCTTGGCTTCCAGCGCACGCAACAGCACCACGGTGCTCGCCACCGACAGACACAGGCCGAAGACCAGCGAGCCGGCCAGGCTCCAGCCCCAGAAGTGCGACAGGCCGATGCCCAGCAAGGTGGCCACGCCGATCTGCACGATGGCGCCCGGCACGGCGATGCGGCGCACGGCCATGAGGTCGTTGATCGAGAAGTGCAGGCCCACACCGAACATCAGCAGCATCACGCCGATCTCGGCCAGCTGACTGGCCAGTCCCACGTCGGCCACGAAACCCGGGGTGGCCGGGCTGATGACGATGCCCGCCAGCAGATAGCCCACCAGGGGCGGCATGCGCAGGCGCACCGCGATGTACCCGAAGACCATCGCCAGGCCGAAACCCGCTGCGATGGTGGCGATCAGGCTGACGTCGTGCGGCATCGGCGGGGCCTTTCTGCGGATGGGGTGGTGGGTGCTGCTTCCTCCGGTGCGGGCCGGTGTTGCGTTCGATTATGGAGGGCGTACTCGGCGAGCCGCGCAGCGGCCTGCCGAATTCCTGTGCGCCGCTTATCCTCAGAGCCTCACGAAACCCGACCGCCGAGGTGAACGCCGATGCTGGACCTGCTGATCACCCACGCCACCCTGCCCGACGGCCGCACCGACATGGGCGTGGCCGTGCAGGGCGGGTGCATCGTTGAAGTGGCTGCCGGCTTGAACGCACCGGCCCACGAACTGCTGGACGCCGAAGGCCAGTTGCTCACGCCGCCGTTTTGCGACCCCCACTTCCACATGGACGCCACGCTCAGCTACGGCCTGCCGCGCGTGAACCAGAGCGGCACGTTGCTCGAAGGCATTGCGTTGTGGGGCGAGCTCAAGCCCCTGCTGACCGAAGAAGCGCTGGTGGAGCGCGCGCTCGCCTATGGCGACTGGGCCGTGGCCAAGGGCCTGCTGGCCATCCGCAGCCACGTGGACACCAGCGATCCGAGCCTGCTGCCGGTGCGCGCCATGCTGGAAGCCAAGCGACGCATGTCGCCCTACCTCGACGTGCAGCTCGTCGCCTTTCCGCAGGATGGCGTGTTGCGCTCCCCCGGAGGGCTGGACAAGTTGAAGCGCGCACTCGACCTGGGCGTGGACGTGGTCGGCGGCATCCCGCATTTCGAGCGCACGTACCAGGAGGGCACCGCCAGCGTGAAGCTGCTGTGCGAACTCGCCGCCGAGCGCGGCCTGCCGGTGGACATGCACTGCGACGAAAGCGACGACCCGCTCTCGCGCCACATCGAGACCCTGGCCTTCGAGGCGCAGCGCCTGGGCTTGCAGGGTCGCGTCAACGGCTCGCATCTCACCTCCATGCACAGCATGGACAACTACTTTGTTTCCAAGCTGATCCCCCTGATTGCCGAAGCCGGCGTGAGCGCCGTGGCCAATCCGCTCATCAACATCACGCTGCAGGGCCGGCACGACACCTACCCCAAACGCCGTGGCATGACGCGCGTGCCCGAGCTCATGGCCGCTGGCGTGACGGTGGCCTTTGGCCACGACTGCGTGATGGACCCCTGGTATTCGCTGGGCAGTGGCGACATGCTGGAGGTGGCCCACATGGGTCTGCACGTGGCGCAGATGACCAGCCAGGCCGGCATGCGCCAATGTTTCGAGGCGGTGACGACGAACGCGGCGAAGGTGATGGGATTGGATGGCTACGGCATAGCGGCGGGCTGTGATGCCAGCTTCGTGCTGCTGCAGGCACGCGACCCGATCGAAGCGATCCGCCTGCGCGCCACGCGGCTGAAGGTTTGGCGCAAAGGACAACTGCTCTCAGAGACACCACCGACGACCGCGCGCCTGAATTTGCCTGGCCGAATGGACAACTTGCCCAAGCACTGAACCCATGCAACACAACAGCGACGAACGCTTCAAGACCGCCCTGCAGATTGCCGCCATCGTCTGCCTGCTGGGGCTCGTTTCCATGATCTTCCACAAGGCTTTGGCCGACATTTCCCTGGTGTGGCAGCAGCACTCGGGCGGCGATTTCTGGTTGGCGCTCGGGCGTTACCTGTTTCGCAATCTGGCGGGTTGAGCGGGCGGCGCTTTCAACCGGCTTCTGCTGGTCCGGGCGCTGGCGCACAGATGCGGCGGCGCATCGCGGCCAAGCTGGTACGTCGCGTTTTGCTTGACCTGCGTCAACAGCGATGGGCCCGCCCGGGTCCACACTGAAACCCAGGCCAAGACATCCCCTCAAGTCCGCGATCCCTGCGGCGCTCACCGAAAGGCACACCCATGTTTCCAGAGTACCGAGAACTCATCACCAGCCTCAAGGGCAACGACCATCATTTCACGCGCCTGTTCGACCAGCACAACGCGCTCGACCAGAAGATCAAGAACATGGAAGACGGCCTGGAGATCGCGACCAACGTCGAGATCGAAACGCTCAAACGCGAAAAGCTGCAGCTCAAGGACGAGCTCTACACCATCCTCAAAAAAGCCAGCGCTGCCTGAGCCTGCCGGGCTTGTTCAACCGTTTCAGGAGAACCCCATGGCCACCATGATGAAAGCCGCCGTGTTCGTGGAGAAGAACCGCATCGAGGTGGTGGACAAACCCATCCCCGACGTGGGCCCCAACGACGCGCTGATCCGCATCACCACCACCACCATCTGCGGCACCGACGTGCACATCCTCAAGGGTGAGTACCCGGTGGCCAAGGGCCTGACCATCGGCCACGAGCCTGTGGGCGTGATCGAAAAACTCGGCAGCGCCGTGCAGGGTTACACCGAAGGCCAGCGCGCGATTGCCGGGGCCATCTGCCCCAACTTCAATTCGTACGCCGCGCAAGATGGCGCGCCCTCGCAAGACGGCAGCTACCTCATTCCCCAGGGCCTGTGCGGCTGCCACGGCTTCAAGGCCACGGCGGGCTGGCGCTTTGGCAACCTGATCGACGGCACCCAGGCCGAGTACGTGCTGGTGCCCGACGCCCAGGCCAACCTCGCGCCCATTCCCGACGGCCTGACCGACGAGCAGGTGCTGATGTGCCCCGACATCATGTCCACCGGCTTCAAGGGCGCGGAGAACGCCAACATCCGCATCGGCGACACCGTGGTGGTGTTTGCGCAAGGGCCCATCGGCCTGTGTGCCACGGCCGGCGCGCGCCTGCTGGGTGCCTCCACCATCATCGCGGTGGACGGCAACGACCACCGCCTGGGCATCGCGAAAAAGATGGGCGCCGACCTCACGCTCAATTTCAAGAACTGCGACGTGGTCGACGAGATCATGAAGATCACCGGCGGGCGCGGCGCAGACTCGTCCATTGAAGCGCTGGGCACGCAGACCACGTTCGAATCGGCGCTTCGCGTGCTCAAACCCGGCGGCACGCTCTCCAGCCTGGGCGTGTATTCGAGCGACCTCACCATTCCCCTGGGGGCGTTTGCCGCCGGCCTGGGCGACCACCGCATCGTCACCGCGCTGTGTCCTGGCGGCAAGGAACGCATGCGCCGGCTCATGAACGTGGTGGCGTCTGGCCGCATTGACCTGGGCCTGATGGTCACGCACCAGTTCAAGCTCGACGACATCGTGGCCGCTTACGAGCTGTTTGCGAACCAGCGCGACGGCGTGTTGAAGGTGGCGATCAAGCCCTGACCGTGGGTCTCATGGCACGCGGTACAGGGCGCAGAGCTTGTTGCCGTCCGGGTCGCGCACATAGGCCAGGTGCGTGCTGCCCGATGGGCCGCCACGCGGGCCGGGTGCCTCTTCAACCGACACGCCACCGTGCGCCACCGCCGTGTCGTGAAACGCCTGCAACTGCTCGGCTGACGCGCACTTGAAGCCGATGGTGCCGCCGTTGGCGGGACACGCCGCTTCGCCGTTGATGGGTTCGCTCACGCAGAACGACGTGCCTTCGTGGCGAAAGAAGAGCCGCTTGTGGCCCGAGCCTGCCGTGTTTTCCACCGGTTTACCCACGCCGATCGTACCGAGCACCGCGGTGTAGAACTTCTTCGATCGCTCCAGGTCGTTGGTCCCGACCATCACATGACTGAACATCTTGTCTCCTTGCGGCAAAAAATTTTGCAGGCGGATGCTATCGCGTGGTGAGGAGTTGAGTGGGTTGCAAGGGTGACAGCGTCCTGCTGGCTCGGGCGAGCACCACCACGCGCCTGCGCCTAAGGTGCGAGCACCCAGCGGGCCACCTGTTGCACCACATCGGACTCAAGGCCGTTGAAGCCGTGGTAGGCGAACTCTGCACAGGGGTCGCCCGTGTTCTGCCCGCCTTTGAACGACAACAACTCGCGGCGTGTTGTGTTGACCAGCTTCGCCATCAGCGCGGGCGTCTCGGAGAACTGGCAGAGCGAACAGCCGTCCTGTTCGTGGTGAACGACCAGCACCGGAATTCGAATCTTTTCAAGCGGCATGGCCGTCACCGAGCGGCTGCGCTCGTCGGTGACGATGGAGGAGGTCAGGACCACGCCGTCGGGGCCTTCCACGCCGGAAAGTTCCGTGGCGAGGTAGGCGACCGACTGGGTTCCCCGGCTCGTTCCCACGAGCCACACGGGTACCTTGGCGTTCTGCCGCAGCCACGCCACCACGGCCTTGATGTTCCCCGCGTGCTCTGCCGTCTGGCGAAAGCCCGACAGGTAGGGCATGGACTGACGATCGGAGGGGGCATCCACCACCGCGACCACCAGCCCCTGTTCGGCGAACAACTGCCGTGTTCTGACAAGGAAGTTGGTGTTGCCCCATTTCATGGAACCACCAGGCTGGATTTGCAGGCCGCCATGACCTCCCGGCAGCAACACCACGGCCGCCTTGGGATTGGGTGGGGTGAGAACGATCATGCGCTGGGTGACGCCCGGCTGGGTCTGAATGTCCACCACGGCTTGCGTGGTTTGGGCGCTTGCCATGAACGTCAGAGTGCAAACCAGGGTCACCAAGAGTTGCTTCATGGAGAGCATGTTGCGTCCTTTCGGATACCACGTTGAATGGTCGTGGCAAGGCTGGTCATCCCGTCACCGCCCTCAAAACCTCCTCCGCCGTCCCCGGCGCATTCATCCCCTCCGGCGTCCCACCCGCCTGCGCCACCGCATCGCGCAGTGCTTCAAACACGCTGATGGCCAGCATGAACGGGGGCTCGCCCACGGCTTTGCTGCCGTGCACGTTGTCTTCCCGGTTGGGCTCGGGCCAGAGATTCACCTGGAAGTGTTCTGGGATGTCGCCGGTGGTGGGGATCTTGTAGGTGCTGGGGGCGTGGGTTTGTAAATAGCCCCTGTCGTTCCACACCAGTTGTTCGGTGGTGAGCCAGCCCATGCCTTGCACAAAGCCGCCTTCGATCTGGCCGATGTCGATGGCGGGGTTGATGCTGTGGCCCACGTCGTGAAGGATGTCGACCTTGAGCACGCGGCTTTCGCCGGTGAGGGTGTCGATGGCGACTTCGCTCACCGCTGCGCCGTACGCAAAGTAATAGAACGGCCGGCCCTGCATGGTGGTCTTGTCGTAGTGGATCTTGGGCGTGCGGTAGAAGCCGTCGCTCCAGAGCTGGATGCGGTTGGCGTAGGCGGCGTGCACCACGGCGTTGAACGCACGTGTGGTCTTGGGCGTGATCACCTGGCCGGCTTCGAACCGCACGGCGCCGGCGCCGCAGCCGTCGAGCCCTGCCACGAAGGCAGCGAGGTTGTCGCGCACGTGGCGCGCGGCAAACTGCGCGGCGCGGCCGTTGAGGTCGGTGCCGCTGCTGGCGGCGGTGGCGCTGGCGTTGGGCACCTTGCTGGTGTCGGCCGCGGTGGACATGACCTGCTCGAACGGCACGCCCAGTTCGTCGGCCACGATGGCGGCCACCTTGGTGTTGAGGCCCTGGCCCATTTCGGTGCCTCCGTGGTTGACCTGCACGCTGCCGTCGGTGTACACGTGCACCAGCGCACCGGCCTGGTTGAACAGCGTGGCGGTGAAGCTGATGCCGAACTTGACCGGGGTGAGGGCGATGCCTTTTTTGATGATGGGGCTTTTGGCGTTCCAGGTGGCGATCTGCTCGCGGCGTTCTCGGTAGTGGCTGGTTTGGGCCAGCGTGGTCATGAGCGGTTCGAGGATGTTGTCCTCCACCGGCATCTGGTAGTGGGTGACGTTCCTGTCTTCAATGCCGTAGAGGTTGCGCAGCCGCACATCCAGCGGGTCCAGGCCCAGCCTGCGCGCGATGTCGCTCAAGATGCGCTCGATCACGATCACACCCTGGGGCCCGCCGAAGCCGCGAAATGCGGTGTGGCTCTGGGTGTTGGTCTTGCAGCGGTAGCTGGCAATGGCCACGTCTTCCAGAAAGTAGGCGTTGTCGGCGTGGAAGATGGCGCGGTCGGCCACCGGACCGGAGAGGTCGGCTGAAAAGCCGCAGTTGGCCAGCATCTCCAGCTCCAGCCCGCAGAGCAGGCCAGTGGCGTCGAACCCGGCGCGGTAGTGGTAGGCGAAGGGGTGGCGTTTGCCAGTGATCAGGAAATCGTCGTCGCGGTCCAGCCGCAGTTTCACCGGGCGCTTGAGCCGGTTGGCTGCGATCGCAGCCCACACGGCCAGGTGCCCAGCCTGCGTTTCCTTGCCGCCGAAACCACCGCCCATGCGCCGGCATTCGACCGTCACGGCGTGGTTGGCGATGCCCAGCGCATGAGACACCCAGTGCTGCACCTCGCCGGGGTGCTGTGTGCTGGTGTAGACCCACCACTGGTTTTGCTCCAGTGGCAACACATAGGCGATCTGGCCTTCCAGGTAGAAGTGCTCCTGGCCGCCGACCTCGAAGTGGCCTTCGAGCGTGTGGGGCGCGCGCTTCAAGGCGGCGCTTGCATCGCCCCGTTTCACATGCACGGGCGGCAACACGTAGCTTTGCAGCGCGTGGGCTTCGTGCACGCTGATCACGGCGGGCAGGGGCTCGATGTCGAGCTGGACCAGCCTGGCCGCGCGGCGAGCCGTCATGGTGTCGTCGGCCAGCAGCAGCGCCACCACCTGACCGGTGAACTGCACGGTGTCGCTGGCAAACACGGGTTCGTCGTGGCCGAAGGCGGCGAGTACCGGGTCGCCAGGGATGTCGCGCGCATCGACGATGCCGCGCACGCCGGGCAGGGCGAGGGCGGCGGTGGCGTCGATGCCGCGCAGGCGGCCGTGGGCCACGGGGGAGCAGATGGGCGCTGCGTGCAGCGTGCCGCGCACCTCGGGGATGTCGTCGATGTAGGTGGCCCCGCCGGCCACCTGGGCACGCGCGCTTTCGTGGTGGCGCGAGACGCCGGCGGCGCGCGGGCTGTGGGTGGTCAGGGCGGTGAGGGTGTCGGGTGCGTTCATGCCATGGCCTCCATCGAAACCGATTCGAGGTTGATCGCCTGAAGGCCCTGGCCTTCCAGCCAGAAGCGCTGCAGCAGGTTGCCCAGCACGGCCTGGCGGTAGGCGGCGCTGGCGCGCATGTCGGAGATGGGCTGGAACTCGTCGCGCAGCACGGTCATGGTGGCCATCACGGTGTTGGCGTTCCAAGGCTGGCCGAGCAAGGCAGCTTCGGTCTGGCGGGCGCGCACGGGTGTGGCGGCCACGCCGCCTGCACCGATGGAGATGGAGCTGACCTTGCCACGGTCCAGCGTCATGCGGATGGCCAGGCAGACAGCGGAGATGTCGTCGTCGAAGCGTTTGCTGATCTTGTAAACCTTCATGGTTTCGTCCGCCCTCGGCCGCGGCACCTTGATCCAGCACAGCAACTCATCCGCCTTCATCACATGGGTGCGGTAGCCGGTGTACAGGTCTTCCAGCCGCAGCTCGCGGTGCACCACCGCCTTGCGCCTCAAATCCCACCGCATCAGCACGACGCTGGCGCCCAGCGCGATCAGCAGCGGCATGCTGTCGCCGATGGGCGAGCCGTTGGCCACGTTGCCGCCCAGCGTGCCCGAGTTGCGCACCGGCAGGCCGGCGAAGCGCTGGGCGAAGGTCTTGAGCTGCGGGCGCTCGGTCACCAGCGCGGCGTAGGCCTGGTGCAGCGACACCGCCGCGCCAATGGCGATGTGGTGCGTGTAGGTTTCCACGCGGCGCAGTTCTTTGGCGGCGGTCACGTCGAGCACCTGGGCAAAGCGCTTGTGCAGCTTGGTCACCCACAGACCCACGTCGGTGCAGCCTGCCACCACCTGGGCTTGGGGGTGGGCGGCGCGCGCCTGCAGCAGGCTTGTCAACGTGGAGGGTCGCAGGAAGTTCTGTTGTGTAGCGGCGGGCAGGCGCTTGAGCGCCGCGAGCACGCCTGCCTCGTCCACTTTGCAGCCCGCGGGCAGCGGCAGGCTGCCCATTTGCTGTGCTGCATCGAGGATGGGCCGGTAGCCGGTGCAGCGGCACAGGTTGCCCGAGAGGTCGGCGGCCGCCTGGGCGCGGTCGATGCCCTGGCCGCCCTGGGAGTTTTGGTACATGCTGAACAGGCTCATGACGAAGCCCGGCGTGCAAAAGCCGCACTGGCTGCCGTGGCACTGCACCATGGCTTCTTGCGCTGGATGCAAGCCCCCACGCTCCGCCGCTGGCGCGGGTCGCTGCCCGCCGGGGGGGCTGACCCCGCCTTGGGGCGGCCCGGCGGCGGTGTCGTCCTGCGCCCCGATGTCTTCCACCGTCCACACCGCCATGCCCTGCACCGAATGCGCCAGCCGGATGCAGCTGTTGATCGCCTTGTATTGCAGCTGCCCGCCCACCGCCTCGCCCAGCACCACGGTGCAGGCGCCGCAGTCGCCTTCACCGCAGCCCTCCTTGGTGCCGGTGCAGGCCAGGTCTTCGCGCAGCACCTCCAGCAGGGTGCGGTCGGGCGGTACGTTGTCCAGCGTCACGGCCTGGCCGCGGCGCCAGAAAGTCAGGGGTTGGGGTGAAATCAGGGGGGTCATGCGCATCAGCATACGCCGGGCCTCGTGGCACAACATATGCTCGGTCATATGTTGAAAATGCCGAAACCACCACCCCACCGACACTGACCTGGGTATGAAATACGTGTCGATGTTCGACAAGATTGATCTCCACCTGATCCGCGTGTTGCACACCGTGCTCACCGAGCGCAGCGTTTCGCGCGCGGCGCTGCGCATGGGCATGTACCAGCCGGCGGTGAGCGCGGCCCTCAAGCGCCTGCGCGAGCTGGCCGGGGACCCCTTGTTGGTGCGTTCGGGCTCGGGCATGGTGCCCACCGTGGCCGGTTTGCGCATGATCGAGCCGGCGGCGGACATCCTGCGCAGTGCAGAGGTGCTGTTTTCCGATGCGCGCAGCTTTGACCCGGCCACCGCCCACCACACCTTCAGCCTGGCCGCCAGCGACTACCTCGACCCGTTTTTCTTGCCGCAGCTGGTGTCGCAGCTCAAGAGCGCGGCACCTCACTGCCCGATCGACATCCACCCCCTCTCGCGCGATTCCGATTACCGCAACCACCTGGCCCAGGGCACGGTGGACGTGGTGATCGGCAACTGGGCGCAGCCGCCCGACGACCTGCACCTGGGGCGCCTGTTTGGCGACGAGGTGGTGTGCCTGGTGTCCAGCCAGCACCCGGCCGCGCGCCGGGGCTGGGACGTGGAGGCCTGGCTGGGCGCCGAACACATTGCACCCACGCCCACCCACCCCGGCGCGCGCGGCTTCATCGACGACCACCTGGCCACCCTGGGCATGGTGCGCAACATCACGGCGCGCTGCCCGCATTTCGGCTTGATCCCGGCCATGGTGGCCGGCAGCCTGCTGGTGTTGACCACCGGGCGACAGTATTGCGAGCGGTTTGTGGGCACGCTGCCGGTGCAGGTGTTGCCGTGCCCGGTGCCGTTCCCCCGCATGATGTATTACCAGCTCTGGCACGAGCGCACCCACGCCTCGACGGCCGGGCGCTGGCTGCGCGAGCAGATCAAGGGCGTGGCGGCTTCCCTGCGCCGACTGGAGCCCGAGCCCGTTGCCGGCGGCAACCCTTCTCAAGACGCATCCGCATGACCACCACCCGACTCCAGCTCAGCGGCATCACCAAGCGCTACCCCGGCGTGGTGGCCAACAGCGGCATCTCGCTCACCGTGCAGCCCGGCTCGGTGCACGCCGTGCTGGGCGAAAACGGCGCCGGCAAATCCACCCTGATGAAGATCATCTACGGCTCGGTCAAGCCCGACGAAGGCACCGTCACCTTCAACGGCCAGCCGGTGCACATCCGCAACCCTCAGGAGGCGCGCGCGTTGGGCATCAGCATGGTGTTCCAGCACTTCAGCCTGTTCGACACGCTCACCGTGGCCGAGAACGTGTGGCTGGGGCTGGACAAGAGCCTGAGCCTGCCCGAGGTGAGTGCGAGCATCACCGCCAAGGCCACCGAGTACGGGCTGGACATCGACCCCTCGCGCCCGGTGCACACACTCAGCGTGGGCGAGATGCAGCGGGTGGAGATCATCCGCGCGCTGCTCACGCGCCCGCAGCTGCTCATACTCGACGAACCCACCTCGGTGCTCACGCCGCAGGCGGTGGAGAAACTGTTCGTGGTGCTGCGGCTGCTGGCGGCGCAGGGCTGCAGCATCCTCTACATCAGCCACAAGCTGCACGAGATCCGCGAGCTGTGCGACGCCTGCACCGTGTTGCGCGGCGGCCAGGTCACCGGCGTGTGCGACCCGCGCCAGGAGAGCAACGCCTCACTCTCGCGCCTGATGATCGGTGCCGAGCCGCCGGCGCTGAACGTGCGCGAGCTGCACGCCGGCGCGCCGGTGCTGGAGGTGAGCGGCCTCACGCTGGCCAGCGACGACCCTTTCGGCACCCACCTCGCCGACATCGCGCTCACGGTGCGCGCGGGCGAGGTGGTGGGCATTGCGGGTGTGTCGGGCAACGGGCAGAGCGAGCTCTTGTATTGCCTGTCGGGCGAAGACACGCGCGCGCCGGCCCGCAGCATTCGCATGGGCAGCCACGACGTGGCGCGCCTGAGCCCGGGCAAGCGCCGCGCGCTCGGCCTGCACTTCGTACCCGAGGAACGCCTGGGGCGCGGCGCCGTGCCCACGCTCTCGCTGGCGCACAACCTGCTGCTCTCGCGCAAAGACGCGCTGGGCGCGGGCGGCTGGATCAGGCTGGGGGCCTTGAAGAAACAGGCGGCCGAGGTGATCGCGCGCTACAACGTGAAAGCCAGCGGGCCGGAGGCGGCAGCCAAATCGCTCTCGGGTGGCAATTTGCAGAAATTCATCGTGGGCCGAGAGATCGAGGCCAAGCCCAAGCTGCTCATCGTCAGCCAGCCCACATGGGGTGTGGACGTGGGCGCGTCGGCGCAGATTCGAGGCGAGATCCTGGCGCTGCGCGACGCGGGCTGTGCGGTGCTGGTGGTGAGCGAAGAGCTCGACGAGTTGTTCGAGATCAGCGACCGGCTGCACGTGATCGCCAAGGGGCGCCTGTCGCCGAGCCTGGACCGCAAGGACGCCACCATCGAGCGCATCGGCGAATGGATGTCGGGCCTCTGGGACGACCCACAGAACAACAAGAAGGAGACCGCCCATGCTGCGGCTTGAAGTCCGACCCCAACCGTCCAAAGGCTGGGGCTACGCGTCGCCGCTGCTGGCGCTCGCCATCACGGTCGTCATCGGCGTGATCCTGTTCGCCGTGCTCGGCAAAGACCCGGTGCGCGGCCTGCAGGTGTTTTTCTGGGAACCGATCAAGAGCACGTATGCGCTCTCCGAGCTCATGGTCAAGGCCACGCCGCTCCTGATCATCGCGCTCGGTCTGGCCGTGTGTTTCCGCTCCAACGTGTGGAACATCGGTGCCGAGGGCCAGTACATCCTGGGTGCGATCTTCGCGGCGGGTGTGGCGCTCACCGCCGACAAGACCACCGGACCCTGGATCGTGCCGGCGGTGCTGGCGGCCGGGGTGATCGGGGGCATGCTGTGGGCCGGCCTGGTGGCGCTGCTGCGCGACCGCTTCAACGCCAACGAGATCCTGGTGAGCCTGATGTTGGTGTATGTGGCCATCCAGGTGCTCAACTTCCTGGTCTACGGGCCCTGGAAGGACCCGCTGGGCTACAACTTCCCGCAGACCAAGACCTTTGAGTCGGTCACGCAGATACCCAAACTCATCCAGGGTTCGCGCGTCAACATCGGCCTGCTGCTGGCGCTGGCGGGTGTGGCGGCGGTGTGGGTGTTTTTGTTCCGCACCTACGCGGGCTATGCGCAACTCGTCGGGGGTCTGGCGCCTGCGGCGGCACGCTACGCCGGTTTTTCGTCGCGCAAGGCGCTGTGGACAGCCTTGCTGGTCTCGGGTGGAACGGCCGGTCTGGCTGGTGCGCTGGAGGTGGCCGGGCCGATCGGTCAGCTCACGCCATATGTGCCGGCGGGCTACGGCTTCGCCGCCATCATCGTGGCCTTCGTGGGCCGCCTGCACCCGGTGGGCATCGTGTTCTCGGCCATCCTCATGAGCATGTTCTACATCGGGGGCGAGCTCGCGCAGTCGCGCCTGGGGCTGCCGAAATCGATCACCGGGGTGTTCCAGGGGCTGCTGCTGTTTGCCTTGTTGGCCTGCGACACCTTGATCGCTTACCGACTGGTCTGGAAAAAATAACTCAACGGGACCGCACGCCATGGAATCCATCGCACTGCTCTTCGCCGCCTCGCTCAACGCCGGCACCGTGCTGGCCATTGCCTCGCTGGGCCTGCTGATCAACGAGAAAGCCGGCATCGTCAACCTGGGCGCCGAAGGCATGATGCTGTGCGCCGCGCTGGCCGGCTTTGCCACCGTGGTGCACACCGGCAGCACGGCGCTGGGCTTTGTCGCCGGCATGGGGGCGGGCGCACTCCTGGCGGCCATCTTCGGGGGCCTGGTGATCTGGCTCAACACCAACCAGTACGCCACCGGCCTGGCACTCAGCCTGTTCGGCGCCGGCTTCTCGGCCTTTGCCGGCTCGCGCTATGTGCAGGAAAAGCTGCCCGAGCAAAGCCAGTACGCCATTCCCTTCCTGTCCGACATTCCTTTGCTGGGCTCGGCGCTGTTTCGCCACCACCCCATGGTCTATGCCTGCGTGGCGCTGGTGTTCGGCCTCATCTGGTTCCTCTACCGCACGCGCGCCGGTCTGGTGCTGCGCAGCGTGGGTGAGAGCCCGGAGTCGGCCCATGCGCTGGGGTATCCGGTGCGGCGCATCCGCCTGATGGCCGTGATGGCCGGTGGTGCGCTGTGTGGACTGGCTGGGGCCTACGTGTCCACCGTGTACACGCCGCTGTGGGTGGAGGGCATGATCGCCGGCAAGGGCTGGATCGCGCTGGCCCTCACCACCTTTGCCACCTGGCGCCCGGCGCGCGTGTTGCTTGGTGCGTACCTGTTTGGTGGCGTGACCATGTTGCAGTTTCACCTGCAGGGCATCGGCGTCAACGTGCCCAGCCAATTTCTGACCATGATGCCGTACCTGGCCACCATCGTGGTGCTCGTGCTGATCTCGCGCAACCCGACCTGGATCCGCATCAACATGCCGACTTCCATCGGGAAGCCGTTTTATCCGGGCGCATAATTTCAAGCCAACTTTCTTGAAAAATCCGCCTGCGCAGATACCCTACGGGGTGAGGCTGAACTCGTTTTCCGTTTCCGTTCCACCACCCTCCCAACCTTGAGGTTCATCCATGACAGATTTGAGCAAACGTTCCCTGATGAAGGTCGCTGCGCTGACCGCCTTGGCCAGCGCCGTGCTGATCGGCTGTGGCAAGAAGGAAGAGGTCGCTGCGCCCGCTGCACCTGCGCCCGCCGCCGCACCGGCGCCGAAGCCCGAGCCGCTGAAGATCGCCTTTGCCTACGTTGGCCCGGTGGGTGATGGCGGCTGGACCTTCGCCCACGACAACGGCCGCAAGGCAGTCGAGAAGGAGTTTGGCGACAAGGTTGTCACCAGCTTCGTGGAGAACGTGCCCGAGAGCGCCGACGCCGAGCGCGTGTTGCGCGATCTCGCCAGCCAGGGCAACAAGCTGGTGTTCGGCACCACCTTCGGCTACATGGAGCCCATGCTCAAGGTAGCACCCGACTTCAAGGACGTGAAGTTCGAGCACGCCACCGGCTACAAGACCGCCGAGAACATGCGCACCTACGACAGCCGCACCTACGAAGGCGCGTACATGGCTGGCGTGATCGCCGGCAGCATGACCAAGAGCAACAAGCTCGGCGTCGTGGCCTCGATTCCAATTCCTGAAGTGATCCGCAACATCAACAGCTTCACGCTGGGCGCGCAATCGGTGAACCCCAAGATCAAGACCAGCGTGGTCTGGGTCAACGGCTGGTTCGATCCACCAAAAGAAACCGAAGCCGCCACCTCGCTGATCAACGGGGGTGCCGACGTGCTGTTCCAGAACACCGACTCGTCCGCCGTGCTGCAGACCGCAGAGAAGCTGGGCAAGCGCGCCTTCGGCTGGGACTCCGACATGACCGCCTATGGCCCCAAGGCCCACCTGGGCTCGGCCGTGATCAACTGGGCGCCTTACTACATCAAGGCCACCAAGGATGCGCTGGAAGGCACCTGGTCCACCGGTGGCGTATGGTGGGGCGTGAAGGAAGGCGCGATCGACATGGTTTCGGTGGCTGAAGACGTGCCCGCCGAAGCCAAGGCCAAGGTGGACGCCGTGCGCGCCGGCTTGAAGGACGGCAGCTTCTCGATCTGGAAGGGCCCGATCATGGGTTCGGATGGCAAGGAAGTGCTGGCCAAGGACGTGGTCGCCGACGACAAGTTCCTGGGTGGCGTGAAGTTCTACGTCAAGGGCGTCGAGGGCAAAGTTCCCAACTGATCCCGCCCGACATGCATTGACAACGAAAGCCGCCTTCGGGCGGCTTTCCTGTTTGAATGAGGCTCCGATGATCGAACAACAACTCTGGTACCCCGTGATCGCATCCAACCAGGTGCGTGAGGCGCCGGTGGCGTGCGCGCTGCTCGGGCAAGCACTGGTGCTCTGGCGGGAACCCGGGCACGACGCAGGCCGTGTGCACGCCTGGGCCGACCAGTGCCCGCACCGCGGCGCCCAGCTCTCGCTGGGCCGGGTGTTGATCGGTGTGCACGGTGCGCGGCTGGAATGCCCTTACCACGGCTGGCAGTTTGGTCACACGGGGCAGTGCCAGCACATTCCCGCCGCGCCCGACTTCACGCCGCCCGCTGGCCATGTGGCCACGGTGTTCGATGCGTGTGAGCGTTTCGGGCTGGTGTGGGTGCGGCTGCAGGCGCCACAGACCGCGCGCGGATCTCTCGATGACCTGCCCGTGTTCGCCCCAGGTGACGACGCGGCGTGGCGTCGTGTCGTCTGCGGCCCTTACGAGCTCAACACCAGCGCGCCACGCCTGGTAGAGAATTTTCTCGACCTCAGCCACTTCGGCTTCGTGCACGAAGGCTGGCTGGGCGAACGCAGCCATGCGAAGGTGGAAACAGGGCAGGTGGAAGAGGGCGCTGACGGATTGGCCGTGATCGGTGCGCGTGCCTGGCAGCCCCGCGCTTACGCGGGTGCGGACGGTGGTGCGTGGATCGCCTACCGCTACGACGTGCCGCACCCCTTTGCCGCCATCTTGCGCAAGGACGCGACCGCAGGCGACCCGGTGAGCAATGCCATTGCACTTTTCATCCGTCCCGATGCCGACACGGCATGCACCGCCTGGTTCGTGATGGCCACGCAGGGGGATGCGTCGAGCGACCAGCAGCTGATCGACTTTCAGGACACCGTGTTTGCACAAGACCGCCCGGTGGTGGAATCGCAGACGCCGCGCACCCTGCCGATTGGTCGCACAGCGCCGGTGACCGAAGTGCATGGACCCGCCGATCGCGTGTCGAGCGCTTACCGCCGCTATCTCAAACGCCTTGGCATCTCGCTGGGCACTTGTTGAAAGATCCGACATGACCACGACCGCCGCCGAACTCGCCGCCGCCATCCCCAAGGCCGAGCTGCACATCCACATCGAAGGCTCGCTGGAGCCCGAGCTGATTTTTGCGCTCGCGCAGCGCAACGGACTGAGCCTGCCCTATGCGAGCGTGGAAGCGCTGCGCGAGGCCTACGCCTTCACCAACCTGCAGAGTTTTCTGGACATTTACTACGCCGGTGCCAGCGTGTTGCTGCAGGAGGCCGACTTTCACGACATGGCCTGGGCCTACTTCCTGCACGCCAAGGCCGACAACGTGGTGCACGCTGAACTCTTCTTCGACCCGCAGACCCACACCGCGCGCGGCGTGCCCATGGCCACCGTGATTCAGGGCCTTTCGAGCGCGTGCAAGCGTGCCCAGGCCGAGCTGGGCATCAGTGCCTCGCTCATCCTGTGTTTCCTGCGCCACCTGAGCGAAGAAGACGCCTTTGCCACCTTGGAAGCAGCGCTGCCCCACCGCGAACACTTCATCGGCGTGGGTCTGGATTCGAGCGAGGTCGGCCACCCGCCAGCGAAGTTCTCTCGCGTGTTCGCGCGCTGCCGCGAACTCGGTCTGCGCATCGTGGCGCACGCGGGCGAAGAGGGACCACCGGGCTACATCTGGGAAGCGCTGAACGATCTGAAGACCGAGCGCATCGACCACGGCGTGCGCTCGCTCGAAGACCCGGCGCTGGTGGCCGAGCTCGCGAAGCGCCGCACGCCACTCACGGTGTGCCCGTTGTCCAACCTCAAGCTCTGCGTGGTGAACGATCTGAAGGACCACCCGATGAAGCGCCTGCTGAATGCCGGTCTGTGCGCCACCGTCAACTCGGACGATCCGGCCTATTTCGGCGGTTACATGAACGCCAATTTCGTGCAGACGGTCGAGGCCCTGGACCTGTCGCGCGACGACGTGATCACGCTGGCGCGCAACAGCTTTGAAGCCAGCTTCGTGAGCGAGGCCCGCCGCGCGGAGCTGATGGTCCTGCTGGATGGTTTCATTGCCACCTGAGCGGGGTGTGCGGCGAATAGCCGCGCCATTCGCCGCATGATGTGCGGTGAATGACTTGAAAATTCACCGCACCAGCGGCACAATCGCCGCATGAACAGCGGTGAATACCGGCGCGCCCCGCGCTACATCTGGCAGGCCCCTGAGTGGCCGGCCCTGCACTACGACCTGTCGGCGCTGGCTGCGCCGCTGGCGGACGTGAGCCGCGCCCAGGGCGTTTTGCTGGGCCGCCTGGCCGACGTGGGCATGGCCTTGCAGGAGCGCGCCAGCCTGCTCGCGCTGACCGACGACGTGGTCAAGACCAGCGCCATCGAAGGTGAGCAGCTGGACGTGTTGTCCGTGCGGTCGTCGGTGGCCCGCCGCCTGGGCGTGGACATCGGGGCGTTGTTGCCCGCGAACCGCCATGTGGACGGCGTGGTCGACATGGTGCTGGATGCCACCCAGCTCCATCAGGAGCCGTTGACAGCCGAGCGGCTTTTCGGCTGGCATGCGGCGCTGTTTCCCACCGGCTTCGGCAGTCTCACCCGCATTCGCGTGGGCGCCTGGCGCAACGACGCGTCGGGTCCGATGCAGGTGGTGTCGGGGCCGGTGCAGCGGCAGCGGGTGCACTTCGAGGCGCCGCCGGCCGAACGCCTGTCTGCCGAGATGGACGAATTTCTTGCGTGGGCCAATGCCGCCACCGGCGAGCCGGCGGTGATCAAGGCCGGGCTGGCCCACCTGTGGCTTGTGACGGTGCACCCGTTCGACGACGGCAACGGCCGCATTGCGCGAGCGGTGGGCGATCTTTTTCTTGCGCGGGGCGATGGCAGCCCGCAACGCTTCTACAGCCTCTCCGCGCAGATCCAGCGCGAGCGCAAACGCTACTACGAGGTGCTGGAGCGCACGCAGCGCGGCGACCTGGACGCCACCGAGTGGCTGAGCTGGTTTCTCGCCACTTTGCTGCGCGCGGTGGAGAGTGCCCACCAGACGCTGGATTCGGTGTTGCTCAAGGTGCGTTTCTGGCAGCGCTGGGCGCAGACCCCCTTGAACGAGCGGCAGGTGGCCATGCTCAACCGTGTGCTCGATGGTTTTGAAGGCCGGCTTACCAGCGGGCAGTGGGCCAAGCTGACCAAGTGTTCGCCCGACACGGCATTGCGTGACCTGCAGCAACTGCTGTCGCAAGGGGTGCTGCGCAAGACGGAGGCGGGCGGTCGAAGCACCGCATACGAGCTGGTTCACGGCGAGCGCAGTTAAAATCCATACCCAGCGAGCCCGGTGCTTCCCCGGCTCGCTTTTTCATTCACGGAAGCCATGTAGAGGACCACCATGTACAAAAACCTCGTGACCCGGTGCGTCTGCGCACTGGCGGTTGCCAGTTTTTCCATTCCCTTTTCCACCCACGCACAGGCCCCGGCGCCCACGCCGTTGAAGGCCGCGTTCGTCTATGTCGCGCCACTCACCCCCGCAGGCTGGGTGCGCCAGCACGAGCAGGGGCGTCTTGCGGTGCAGGCCGCCCTGGGCAACCGCGTGCAGACCAGTTTTGTGGAGAACGTGCCCGAGGGGGCCGACGCCGAGCGTGTGATCCGCGATCTGGCGCAGCAGGGCCACCGCATCATCTTCACGCCGAGCTTCGGCTACATGGAGCCCACGCTCAAGGTGGCGCGCGAGTTCCCCGACGTGAAGTTCGAATCCATCACCGGCTACAAGACTGCGCCCAACGTGGCCACGGCGAACGCGCGCTACTACGAAGGCCGTTATCTCGCTGGTGTGGCTGCGGGGCGTCTGGCGACGCAGGCTGGTTACGTGGCGGGCTTCCCCATCCCCGAGGTGATCCAGGGCATCAATGCGTTCACGCTGGGCATGCGCTCGGTCAACCCCAAGGCCACCGTGCGTGTGGTGTTCCTGGGCGAGTGGTTCAACCCGCCGCGCGAGCGCGACGCGGCCATGACGCTCATGAACCAGGGTGCCGAGGTGCTGGCGTTTCACACCGGCTCCACCGCCGTGATGACCGCAGCGCAGGAGCGCGGCAAGCTCGCCGTGGCTTACCACTCCGACATGCGCCAGTTCGGGCCCGACGCGCAGGTCGTGGCTGTGACCCACCTCTGGGGCGACTACTACACCCGCCGCGTGCAGGCCGTGCTGGACGGCAAGTGGGAGAGCGGCAGCGTGTGGGGCGGTGTGAAGGACGGCATGGTCCGCGTGGATGGTTTCGGCCCCAAGGTGCCGGCCGCCGTGCGTGACGAGGTGCTGGCACGACAGGCCGACATGGCTGCGGGCCGCCTGCAGGTGTTTGCCAGCGTCGGTGGTGTGCGCGACAACGAAGGTCAGGTCGCGATTGCTGCCGGAAAGTCGCTCTCCGACGCCGAGATCCTGGGCATGAAGTGGCTGGCCGAAGGCGTGCTGGCCAAGATCGACCGATAGGCGCCATGTCCCTTTTGGTATGTCGGACGTTCTTCGTGGCACTAAGCTCGTGCCCATGAAAGCTTACCGAGCGCCCCTGCTGCGTTTTGCCGACGACCAGTCTCCCGTGTTCGAGGCCGACGGCCTGCTGGTCGTGGGGCCGGACGCAAAAGGGCAATCGGTCGTGCGCGCCGTGGGCGACCACGCGGCGCTGATCGATCGCTTCCCCGGCGTGGCGGTGGAAGACCTGCGCGGCAAGATCATCGCGCCGGGGTTTGTGGACATGCACATCCACTACCCGCAGACGGACGTGATCGGTGCGCCCGCCGCGGGCCTGCTGCCCTGGCTGGAGAACTACACCTTTCCGCACGAGTCGCGTTTTCACGATGGTGAACATGCGGGTGAGGTGGCCCGTTTCTTCTTTGACGAACTGAGCCGCCACGGTGTGACCACCGCGCTCACATTCGCCACCTCGCACCCCGCGTCGGTGAACGCGGCATTTGAAGAGGCGCAACGCCGCGGCCTGCGGTTCATCACCGGCAAGGTGCTGCAGGACCGTCACAGCCCCGACGGCGTGCGCGACGACACCGAGCAGAGCCTGATCGACACGGAGGCGCTGATCCAGCGCTGGCACGGCGTGGACCGACTGGGCTACGCGATCACGCCTCGCTTTGCGCCCACCAGCACGCCCGAGCAGTTGCGCGGAGCGGGTGAGCTGGCCGCGAAGCATGGCGACGTGTGGATCCAGTCGCACGTGGCCGAAAACCTGGACGAAGTGCGCTGGGCGGCCGAGCTGTTTCCAAACGCGCGCAGCTACCTGGGCGTGTACGGCGACTTCGGTCTGCTGCGCGAGCGCGCGGTGTATGCCCACTGCATCCACCTCGACGCCGCCGACCGCGCGCTGATGGCGCACACGGGTGCGGTGGCAGCGGTGAGCCCCACGAGCAACCTGTTCCTGGGCAGCGGCTTTTTTGACTTTGCAGCGGCCGACGCCGCGGGCATGGGCTACGGCCTGGCCAGCGACGTGGGTGGTGGCACCAGCTTCTCACCGTTTCACACCATGCTGGCGGCCTACTGCGTGGGCCGAGAAGGCCAGAGCAAGCCGGGCCTTAGCCTCACGCCAGGCCAGCTGTGGTGGCAACACACGGCGGGTGCGGCGAAGGCGCTCGGCCTGGAGGGTGTGGTGGGCAACCTGCAACCTGGTAACGAGGCCGACTTCGTGGTGCTCGATCCGAAGGCCACACCGCTGTTGGCCCGCAAGACTTCTCAGGCCAGCAGCCTCGACGAACTGCTGTTCGCGCTGATCGTGCTGGGTGATGACCGGGTGATTGAACGGACGTTGGTCGCGGGCCAGTAAGCCAGACAGCCGCCCCTCACCCCAGCCCTCTCCCCAGAGGGGCGAGGGAGCGAAGACACACAACGCGCGAAGCAACGCAAGTGCCAGGGGCATCAAGGGTCCGGCTCCGCCGGCCCAAGATGCCATCCCCCCTCCCAGCGCCGAAGGCGCGCCAGAGAGGGGGAAGCCGCGTCAGCGGCGCAGGGGGGTGCTTCTAGTTGTACGTCAGATCGCGGG